>NZ_LMHR01000001.1:0-1122 GCF_001428465.1 Rhodanobacter sp. Root179
CCCTGGTCGTCTACCGCATGGTGTTCTTTCCGCTGCGCGCCCGCGAATTCACCCCGCCGTACTGGATCGACATGGGCGCCCTGGCGATCACCACCCTCGCCGGCAGTCTGCTCGTGCTGCATACGCCGGCCGCCAGCCCGCTGCATGAGTTGATGCCGTTCGTGAAAGGTTTCACCGTGTTCTTCTGGGCCACCGCGACGTGGTGGATTCCGCTGCTGGTGATGCTGGAGCTCTGGCGCCACGCGTGGCGCCATGTGCCGCTGCGCTACGAGGTGGATGACTGGGACATCGTGTTTCCGCTGGGTATGTACACGGTGGGCACCTACGAACTGGCGCGGGCGCTGCAGCTCGATTTCCTGCGCGTGATACCGGCCATCGGCGTCTACGTCAGCCTGCTGGTGTGGGTACTCGTGGCCGGCGGCGCCTTCGCTCGCGGGTATCGCGGTTTTCGCGTTGAGGGGCGACGGCATCCGTTGCGGTGACACCCTCGCCGGGCGACCGAGCTCACGGCAGGCGGATGTGCGCGGCCGTTTCGCGCATGTGGTCGCGATGGGCCATGTCCTTGCCCAACTGGTAGCCCACGTTGAACATCATCGCCACCAGTACGAGCACGAAGCCGCCGAAGACGAGCGCCGTGCCGGCCTTGCGATGCGCCGGCTGCCGCCGCCATGCCATGCCCGCCAGGGTAATCGTTACACCAGCGATGCCGGCCAGCGGTTGACCGCAGGCCAGCGCAGCAAAGAACAGGGCGACGGCGACGATGGCCAACACAGATTGATCCCGAGGGGTGGCGTTTGACATGGGCATTCCTTGGCGGTGTGAGTGTGGCTGGGTGATGCTGGCGCATAGCCTAATGGATCGCGCGCGCTGGTCGAACGTTCGTGCTGGTTGGCGTTGATGCGCGGAACTCGCGATTTCGCGTTGGCGTCTGGCGCTGCGCGCTGCGCGCAGCGGCCATTTTTTTGTCTTGTGGGATTCCGGGGTCAAAAGCGGTGAAGCAGGAGCTTTCGTTCTTCTACGGAGGGCGTGTCTCTTTCGCTTGCGTAGACCACCTTAAAACAAGAGCTCAAGTGCAGAGCGGTCGATCGCCTTCGGCGACCGAGTCACTTTCTCTTTGCGTGG
>NZ_LMHR01000002.1:0-2814 GCF_001428465.1 Rhodanobacter sp. Root179
AGCCACCTTTCTCTGTGTGGCCAGAGAAACGTGGCCCAAAGAGAGGCCACCCCGCTTCCGCGCTTTCCGGGCTTCCTGCCCGGAAAGTTCGCGAGCCGGGGTCGGGCTTTTCGACAGCACATCCCTGTGCTGGCGAAAAGGCATCGGCATCCATGCCGATGCCCGCTGCGCGGCCTGTCGACCCCGACTCGCCGCTGCAGAGGGGCCCCGGGCAGAGCAGCGGGCCATCGTGGCCCGCACTCGGTGCGCAACCGCTGCGCGGTTGCGAGAGCTGAAAAGCGAAGAGCGAAGAGCGAAGGCGGAAAGTGTGCCGTCGGCAGGGCTGTCGACGGGCACAAACGAGTGACGGTGCGCGTCGTTCGTTTGAGGCGTGCGGCTGCGCCTCGCCTATCTCCCTCCCCCGCTTGCCCCTAAAGAGACCTCCTTCGGTCGCAGAAAGGGTTGGGGTGGGGTTTGCTCTTGATCCTTGGAGCCCTGTGAGTGGCTTGATTTCGGCCTCAAGGAGGCGTTCAAAAGCGAGCCCGCACCTCAGGCTCGTTGCACTACTTCGCCCGGCAAATGCCCGCCGAACCTTGGGAGGTGTCTGCTTGACGCGCAACAGGCCAGCGCTGAACATCCGTGGCATATGCCCCCAATGCGGGGCCCAGCATGCGGGCGGGTCGATGAGCTTCGATTTGGGTGTGTGGTATCCGCATGATCGCCTCACGGACAAGGAGGCCGGCTTGCTCTATGCACGCTTGTGCGAGGACGAGGCATGCCAGATCGAGCCGCATGCCTCCGTCGACGCTTTCTACGCCGAACTGACTGCGAAGCATCCCGAAATCGACACGATCCCGGACGACCTCGTCGACGACCACGATCTTTGTCCCTGGAGCTGTGCGCTCGATCGCTCTCCCGGGCACGTCATCATGCCGTCTGTCTGGTCAAAAGCAGAATACGTATCCGTCTTCGTTCATGCGCTCGCACGAAAGCATGGGCTGGCTGTATATGACCCGCAAGCCGACCGCATTACGTATCCGGACGGCAACCCTTCACCAACAGAAACAAGGCGGCCTTGGTGGCGGTTCTGGTGAGTCGTCCAGCATCTTGATCAAGGCGAACGACTTCGCCGACGCTCAACCTCAGCGTCAGGCTTCCAATTCTGCGCGAACCACTTCAACGGATGTCATGGACCCTCTGGTGCTGGAACAACGTATCCGCAACCGCCTCATCGAGTACGTTGAGTGGGTGGTGGAATATCAAGCCGAGAGCGAGCCACGACTGGGTATGGGCGAGTTGCTCAATCAATGGGAGGACTTCATTACCCGTCCGATCTGCGAGGCCAACTTTCCTTCGCCCGTTTTTTCGGCAGATGAGATCCAGTCACTCAAGCGCCTGGACGATGGCTGGGAACGACTGAGCTCCGCCACGCCCAAACATGTCATTCACGACTCCGAGGTGTTCAAGATGAGCGAGTGGGAGGCGTTCGTCGCATGTGCAGCGGAAGCGGCCCTGACCTTCCACGGGCGGGGCAAGCTTCCGGAAGGCATGTCAACTCAGGTTTCGGCCTGACCACTCCGTAGAGCTACGCGGATACAGCGGTTCTCGGCTGCATCGACGCGGGTTTCGCTACAACTTCGTCAGGAAGAATGGGAAAGCGCATGCGCTCCAATATCTTTACCCGCCATCCAGCTCTCCATGTCGCACACACCGTTTTCATCGCTTTAGCAGTTGTCAATTTTCTGGTGTTTGCCGCAGTGGCGTATCGCGTGGGCGGCGATGCGTTGAGCGGCAAGGTGGAGGCCAGCCAATACTTCCTGGGCGCCAAAGGTGGCTACACCGAGGTTTCCAGGGAAGTGTTCGAATACAGCAAGATGCACGAACTATCTGTAGTGGTCACATTGCCGTTGGCAGTCCTTTCAGGTCTTTTGTTCGGCCTGCCCAGGAAATCGGGTGGCGCGTAACCAACCGTTCAAGCGGATGCGCGAAAACCTGCGTGCCGCTTCACTCCAGCGTTAGGCATATGGATACACGACTTCTAAAGAAAATGCGTCGGCGGCGCCGCGTCTTCCGTCTCGGGGTCATGGTGGGGATGCTTGGCGCCGGGATGATGTTGGTGTACTTCGTCTTTCTCGCCTTGGACTCAAGTGCATCCATTGTCTACAACGGCGCACCCACTACAGCGTTTGGTGACAAGCTATCTGCCGCCTTGATTCCTGGCGTGGTATTGGTTGCCTTCCTTGGCTTGCTGCTCTTGCCGGATCGCGCCATTGATCGCACTTTCGTCAGGCGTCGGCGCACGCTGTCCGTTCTTTTTTCCTGGCTGCGATAGCGCCAACCAATCCGTGGAAACCTTTCTGTCGACTCCAGTCGCATGAGGCTTTTCTCTTGAGCTTGCGAGCCGCTGCTGGTCGGGCCATGTCAGTGCTGCGGGGTTACAGCGAATGTCGAATGGCGTTTTCGTCTGGACAAAAGGGGCGGAAGAACAGCTTCACCTGGTCTTGTTCGTCGGCCATGTCGTAGCCTGAGGCTTGGGCTCTGCTTTGGCTGTTCTGAAGAGTGCGGGCCAGGATGGCCCGCTGCTCTACCCGGGGCCCCTCTGCAGCGGCGGGCGAGAGGAGGATCAGCCCGCAGGGTGGTTCGCATGGATGCGAACTAGTTTGGCGTCAGTCCATGGATGGACTGTCGACAAACCCCGTAACCCGCACGCGGACCTCGCAGGCAGGCGACGGCATGGATGCCGGAGTTGAGGCAACGCAGGAGCGGTTGCCCGATGCCTGCGAGGCGCGGAAGCGGGGTGTCGTTTTCTCTTGGGTACTTCTCTTTTGGACAAGC
>NZ_LMHR01000003.1:0-2916 GCF_001428465.1 Rhodanobacter sp. Root179
GGTGAGGCGCGGAACGCGCTGGTGCCGGGGAGCTTGCGGACGCTGCAGGACACGGCGCGGGAGAGGGGGAATGTGTTCGAGCGGTTGATGGAGGCGGTGAAGTACAACTCGTTGGGGCAGATTAGCCATGCGCTTTACGAAGTTGGGGGGGAGTATCGGAGAAATATGTGAGCAGCGTCGGCTTGAACAGTTCCCGTGGGGCAATAGCGCCGCTAGTGGGCTGACTTCACCGCCGTTTCTCATCCATGCCGCCCCTCGACTCCGACGACAGGATGATCTAGCTGATGCGCGAATATGACCTTACGGTTCTCAATGACAAGGAGTTTGAGGTCTTAGTCGCAGACCTCCTCGCCGCCGAGATCGATGCACCCGTCGAGCGCTTCAAGCCTGGCAGAGACGCTGGGGTTGACGCGCGCTGGTTTGCGTCGCCCGGGAACGAGGTAATTGTCCAATGTAAACATTGGCCGCGATCAAACGTCGCTGCTCTCATTCGAAAAATATCGTCCGAAGAAAATGCAAAAGTAATTGCGCTAAACCCTTTACGATACATTTTTGTGTGCAGTCTCCCTCTGTCGAGGAAGAATAAGGACGCCATCGCCCAGGCATTCTTGCCCTATGTCGTCTCGCCAGACGACGTTCTGGGCTATGAAGACCTGCAGCGCCTCATATCGACCCACAAGGCTGTCGAGCGCAAGCATTACAAGCTGTGGCTCGCCAGTAGCAGCGTGCTGGTGACGCTGCTGAACCATAGTGTCTTAGGCCGAAGCGCGGACTCGGTCGACGACATTCGCCACGCACTCGCGAAGTTTGTAGAGACAGAGGACTGCAGAAGGGCACGCAAGCAGCTCGCCAACGCAAGAGTTCTGATAATTAAGGGCGAGCCCGGCATTGGTAAGACAACGCTCGCTCAGCATCTGGTGATGGAATCTATCGGAGACGGCTACCAGTTCGTAGAGATCCAATCCGATTTGAGCGAGGCCGAAGGCGTACTGATCGACCCTGACGAAAAGCAAATATTCTATTTCGACGACTTTCTAGGACGGAATTTCTTGGAGGTTTTCACCGACAACAAGGATTCGCATGTCCTGGCGTTTATCCGGAGGGTCCTGAGAAACGAGAATAAGCGTTTCGTTCTTACGTCTCGGACACACATTTTGGATCGTGGCAAGCTGCTTTCCGAGTTGTTTCGTATCGAGAACATTGGGAAGAGAGAGTTCGAGCTGACGGTCGGAGCGCTTTCGCGTCTCGAGAAGGGGATGATCCTCTACTCGCACATTTGGAATAGTGGTTTACCGGAATGGGCGATTGAGGAGCTGTATGAGAAACACCGGTATCTCGACGTCATAGATCACGCGAACTTCAATCCTCGACTCATAGCGTTCATCACTGATCCAGAGCGGATCGTAGACGTGGCGCCACATGAGTTTTGGACGCATGTCACGGCAACGCTAGACAATCCAGAAGCCATTTGGCGTCATGTCTTCGAGCGGCAGCTTAGTTCGGATACCCGTGACCTTGCCGTGCTTGTTGCTTTCAATGGCAAGCCGATTAACGAAACAGCCCTAGAAGCGGCATTTGCGCGACTCAATCGATCGGGTATTGACAACCCGGTCCAGTTTGCAGTTCGATTCCGCGACGCGCTGCGACTTGCTGCAGGGTCAGTCATAACGAGAACGATTGCCAGCTCTGCCGAGGCAAAATGCGAACTGTTCAATCCCTCAATCGCCGATTTCGTTTTGAAAGACGCCGCCGTACTTTCACGTGCGCCGGAAATCACCCGCGCTTTGCAGACTGTCGATTCGGTGAACTATCTCGCTTCACTAGCCGAAGCTGGCTATCTCAGCGCTGGGAGGGTTGCGGAAGCGCTTCGGTCCGTAGCGGCGGACGTGACGGCGCAGGGCGAGGTCGGAGGTGACTTATCGGTCCGGATAGCTGATCTGTTCGCCAAGAAGGGTGAAGCGAATGCTGACGCCGCGTTTGTCGGGCTGGTCGCGAATTCGTTCCCTTTGGGCTCTGTATGTGAGAGCGCCCCGCGTGTGCGCATATTTGCGGCGGCGTTGACGATGGGGGCGGTGCAGGATTCCGCTAGGCGATTCGAAGGAATCCTTGAGGAGATTGAAGCGTGCCCCCTGGAGGCGGAGCTTCTAAAGCCGCTGCGTCGTTGTGCATTGTGGTTAGAAGAAAACGGCGCAGAAGGAGCGGAGCTTCGCTTGCGAGAAGCACTTGTCACGGCGGTGTTTGGGTATGCTCAGGAATTCATCGTTGAGTCCGCCGTACTAGACGAATACATGTATGAGGGTGACGCTAGTTTGGCCCGGCAAGATGCGCGGATACGCATCGAAGAATTCTTCGAAGAATTGGGGTTCCCTCTCGCGGAAGAGGAGGTTGAGGACTTCGTCTCTCGAATTAATGTGGTCGACATCATCAACGACAACGTTAGCTCTGCGTCGGATCGCTGGGATGATTCGGACTCGAGCGGGCAGGCCGTCAACGGTAACGAGGCGATCATCGACTATTTTGACCGGAGTGGTCGGGAGTAGCCACGAGAAAGCACGTGAGAAAGCGCGGGGTCAGCTTGGATCGATCCGGAAACAGGGGTCGGAAACAGGGGTCAGAGTGCACTTTAAATGGGCGACGTTGGTGTAAAAGTCGACTCTGACCCCAGTTTCTGCCAGCGCGGCAAGATCCAGGAAGAGTCGATGTATTACGAGCACAAGAAGCATGATGGCTCGTTGCCGTTGATTGGCGTGAATACGTTCCTGCCGAAGGATCATGGCGGGGAGATTGCTACCGAGATCGAGTTGATTCGGTCTACCCCTGAGGAGAAGGGGGCGCAGATTGCCAATGTGAAGTTGTATGGTGAGGCGCGGAACGCGCTGGTGCCGGGGAGCTTGCGGACGCTGCAGGACACGGCGC
>NZ_LMHR01000004.1:0-3365 GCF_001428465.1 Rhodanobacter sp. Root179
TCCCCGTTCGATCTACATGAGCCCAGGCAAGAGCAGGCAGGATCATGGCGCAGCATCTGGAAGGCGACTGGCTGGAACTGGCCACGGTGGGCGGCAGCCTGATCCGGGTGCTGAAGTCCGCCCATCCGCGTGCGCGCCGCCTGCGACTGACCATCACGCCGCAGGGCGCGCGGGTGACCTATCCGGTCGGCACCCATCCGGCCCAGGTCAACGCCTTCCTGCGCAACCATGCCGAGTGGCTGGAACAGAAGCTCGATGAGCTGAACCTGATCGTCGAGCCGTTGCCGCCGCTGCGGGTGGGCTATCCCTGCAACTTCCCGCTGCGCGGCGAGACGGCGGCGCTGGACTGGGCGGAAGGTCCGTATCCGCGGATCGAGGCGCATGGCGACGGGCTTACCCTGGTGATCCCGCGCCCGCACACCCGCGCGCTGCCGATCGCCCGTGGCCTGCTGGCCTCGCACCTGGAATCGCTGATCCGCCGCGATGTCTCGCGCTGGCTGGCCGCGTACGTGCCGCTGCTGGGGTTGGCGCCCACGTCGCTGCGCATCCGCCCGATGAAAAGCCTGTGGGGCAGCCTGGATACGCGCGACCGCATCAACCTCGACCTGGCGCTGGCCCTGGCGCCGCCGGCGGCGCTGCGCTACGTGCTGGTGCACGAGCTGTGTCACCTGAAGGTACGCAACCACTCGCCGCGGTTTTGGGCCCAGGTGGAAAACCTGCTGCCCGGCTGGCGCGAGCAGCGTGACTGGCTGCGCCAGCACGGCGCGATCCTCAAGGCCGAACTCGACCGGCTGGTCGACGACGTGGCCGACTGAGCCGGCTTTCGGCGCAGGCCGCCTTGCGGGCTGCCGCGGATACCTTGATCATCCCGGCCCGCCGACCATGCGGCGGCCGACACTTGGTGGAGCAGACCATGCCATTCCCGACCCAGAGCGTGCTCAATGCGTTGTGGATTCTCTTCGTGGCGTACTGGATCTGGAGCGCACGCAAGGTCAAGGACACCCGTCGCACGGAGCCGGCCGGGTCACGCTTCCTCAAATACTGGCTGCCGCTGCTGCTGGCGGCGCTGCTGCTGGAGCCGGGCCGCCTGTACGAAGGCAGCGTGCTGGCGGCCCGCTTCGTGCCCGCGGCCGGCTGGGTCGTGGCGCTGGGTACGCTGATGACCGCGGCGGGGCTGCTGTTCGCCTGTTGGGCGCGCCACGTGCTGGGCAACAACTGGAGCGCCGTGGTGCAGGTCAAGCAGGACCACGAGCTGATCGAAAGCGGCCCTTACGGGCTGGCGCGCCATCCGATCTACACCGGCCTGCTGCTGGCCTTCCTGGGCACGGCAGTGGCGCTGGGCGAATGGCGCGGCCTGCTCGCGTTCGCCATCGTGGCGGTGTCGTTCTGGTACAAGCTGCGCCTGGAGGAGCGCTGGATGCGCGAGCAGTTCGGCGCGGCCTACACCGACTACATGCGACGGGTGAAGGCGCTGATCCCCGGCGTTTTCTGAAGGCCGACGTTCCGGAGCGCTCGATCCCCCTCGCCACGGCGTGCTCCGGGCAAGCGGAAAAACCAACGGGGAAGCTCCCGCGCGTTCAGCCCTTCCTGGGCTGGCGCACGTACTTGGTGCCCAGCAGCACGTCCCACAGCGACGAGGTCACCCCGAAATTGGTGTCGGGGTGGTAGTGGTGCACGTGGTGTGCCCCGGCCCAGCGGCGCAGCAGCGGCTGCTTGAAGCGCACGTGGTGGATGATGAAATGGCTGAGGCCGTACAGGATGTAGCCGAAGGTGATCGAACTGGCCAGCAGCAGGGCGAAGCCGGTCGGCATGACCGCCACGAACACGCCGGCGAGGAGCAGCAACACCACCGGCGGCAGGAAGAACGGCAGCGAGTCGTAGCCCAGCGGCCGGGCATGGTGCAGGTCGTGGCCCTGGGTGAACAGCGGGATGCGCGTGTGGAACAGCCAGCGATGGAAGAGGTATTCGATGAAGCTGAAGGCGAACAGGCCCAGCCCCAGCGCCAGCAGCGCGGTGACCGCGCCGCCGTCGTGTTGCTGCCAGCCGAGTACCAGCAGCAGCAGGCACAACGCGCTGTCGATCGCCACCTCGGCCCAGTAGTTGGTCCGGGTCGAGGACATTCGCACGATGGCATCCACGCCGGTGCGCCAGAGGCTTTGGTTCATCGGTCGTTGCATTGTTCCCTTGCCACGCATGGATACGCCGGAATGCGGCGCGATAACGGCATTCTCCCATGTTGTCACGCGCAATTCACGACAACCAGGCCGCATTAACGGTGTCTATTCAGTATTCCCGGGCCGCCGACACCCACCGTCTGGTCAGTGCGACAGGGCGAAGCCGGTGAGGATCTGCGCGGTCTGCACGGGCTTTTCCATCATCGGCATGTGGTTGCACCCGTTGATGGTGCTGCTGCTGATCGCGCTGGAGGCACTCAGGCCGTTGCGCAGGCTGTCCAGCGCGGAGATGTCGACGATGCGGTCGTCGTGGCACCACAAGCCCAGCACCGGCATGCCCAGCTGGCCCAGCCGGTTCTGCACGGAAAGATATTCCGACGGATCGCGCAGCGTATTGAAGTTGTGTTCGATGAACGCCCGGTCGCGCTGGTTGCGCTTGACCATGACGTCGACGAAGCGCCCCGGCAGGTCGAGCGGCTGCTCGAACGCCAGCGAGGTGGCACGCTCGAAGCCGGCGCGATCGTCGTAGACGAACGGGTTCCTGCCGGCCAGCACCTCGCGGTCGAACGCATTCTGCTTGCCCTTCAGCCCGAACGCGTCGACCAGCGCCAGGCTGGCCACGTGTTCCGGATGTTCGCTGGCGTATACCGCGGCGATCGCGCCGCCCATTGAGTGGCCGACCAGCACGAAACGCTGCAGGCCCAGCGTGCCGACGAAACGGTCCAGCCGCGCCGCCTGCGCCTCGACGGTGTAGCTGGCGGCGCTGTCGCGCGAGGAATCGCCCCAGCCGGGCAGGTCGGGGATGATCAGGTGGAAGTGCGGCGTGAGCTCCTTCGCCATCTTCAGCCACACGCTGCGATCCGCGGCAAAACCGTGCAGCAGCACGATGGTGGGACCCTCGCCGCCTTCGTCGTAGACCCAGCGCGTATCGCCCGCCTGCACCGAATGCGTCTCCAGGTGCGCCGCCATCGCCTCGCGCTTGATGTTCGCCTGCAGCAGCCATTGCGGCGCGAACAGGTAGCTGCCGCCCAGCACGATCACCAGCAACGCGACCAGCCACGCGAGGAATTTCAGCCGGCGCAGCAGCATGCGTTTCCAGAGCGGCGTGGCGGTGTTTGTCGATGGCTGCATGGGGGTCGTGTCGGTCGTGGCGGGAATGACTCCCTCCCCTGCACCGCAGGGGAGGGTCGG
>NZ_LMHR01000005.1:0-3563 GCF_001428465.1 Rhodanobacter sp. Root179
TACGCGGCCTGTCGACCCCGCCTCGCCGCTGCAGAGGGGCCCCGGGTAGAGCAGCGGGCCATCCTGGCCCGCACTCGGTGCGCAACCGCGTTGCGGTTGCGAGAGCAAAAGCCGTGGTGTCTGGTCAATACACCCTCTCTATTGATCGTTGTCCGCTATCTGCCAGAAGCAGCTCCGACTGGCGTTTGGGCCGCGACCGTCAACATATGATTGTTTGCTGCCATCGGAAACGAACTAAATCTCCCGCATCATTGCGCTAGCACGGCGCCTAAGCAGCGCACTCTAAAGTGTGTAGGATGCATCCAGGCAAACTAGTCCTGCCTCTACCAAGACGACTTCCACCATGATTGAACGTCTGTATATCCACAACTTCCGTTGCCTTGAGAACTTCGAGTTCAAGCCCGGCGGCGCACCTTCGGTGCTGCTGATTGGTAAGAACGGTAGCGGCAAGTCCACACTCGCCAAGGCCTTGAACGTGCTGCAGCGCATAGGCCGCGGCGTGACGCGAACTGGTGAACTCGTAAAGCCTGCCGATTGCGCAAAGGGCCGCAAGGATGTGCCAATGCGTTTCTCGATCGAGGTCCGCCTGGGCAATTGTCGGTATGTCTACACGCTGGCGCTTGAATTGCCGGATCGATTCAAGGAGTTTCGTGTGCTCGAAGAGTCATTGCACGTAGACGGCCATGAGATATACACGCGCCACCAGGCTCAGGTGAGCATGCCCCCCCGCGCCAACAAGAACGAGGCGCAGTTCAGTATCGACTGGCACGTAATCGCGTTGAATGTGATTCAAGAGCCTGTGTTCAGCGACATGCTGTCCACGTTCCGCCAATGGCTGGCCGGTATGGTGCTGCTGGCACCTGTGCCTTCGATGATGACGGGCGATTCGACGGACGAGTCGCTGCAGCCGTTGGCCGATGGCGGAAATTTTGGTGACTGGATAGCTGGGCTACTGGCCCAGTATCCGGCGGCCTACAACGACATTGTGAGCTATCTGCGCGACGTGCTGCCTGACCTACACCAGTTCCGCAACGTGCCCACTGGCCGTGATGCCAAGACACTGGTGGTTGACTTCCGCGTGCCGCCGGCAAGCCAGTTGGAACTGAATTTCGAGGTGCTTTCCGATGGCGAGAAATGCTTCTTCGTCGGAGCTGTCCTGATAGCAGCCAACAAGGCTTACGGCCCGCTGCTAGCGTTCTGGGACGAGCCGGACAGCCATTTGTCTATGGCGGAGGTGCGCCAGTTTGCGATGGCCCTGAGGCGTGCCTTCGATGAAGGCGGGCAGGTCATCATCACATCGCACAACGCGGAAACCATTCGCAGCTTCTCGAACGACAACACTTGGGTGCTCGACCGGCTGAGCCATCTGGAGCCATCGAGTATCCGGCCACTCGCCGATCTGCAGGTGCGGGGCGACCTAATCCAGACATTGCTCTCTGGTGAGCTGACCTCATGAGCAATAAGTATCTTGATCACCTGCAGGTGATCGTGGAGGACGATGCGAACCGGCAGCTGATCAACGGCCTGAGCCAGCATCACTCGTTGCAGCAGAGGAGACTGCAAGTGCTTCCGCCTGCCGGCGGATGGAGGGTCGTTCTGGACATCCTGAACGACCCAGCGACGATTCAGCAGATAACCGCGTTTGGCAAACGACACCTTCTATTGCTCATCGATTTCGACGGCCAGTTTACCGATCGCTTGGCGCTCTACGAGAAATACAAGGCAAGCATGACACCTGCCGTTTCAGATCGCATCTACCTGCTGGGTTGTTTACATGAGCCCGAGAAGCTGAGGGCTGCCTTTAATCACAGCAAGTCGTTTGAGCAGTTTGGTCGCGAGCTGGCGGATGAATGTGCGCCTTATCCTGCCCAGAATCTCTGGCAACACGAGCACTTGCAGCACAACGCTAACGAATTGAGCCGGTTGGTGGCCCAGGTCAAGCCCTTCCTCTTCGTATCATAACCAAGCGCCCTGGCAAGAGAAATTTCGCCTTCATGCGGAGCGCAGCGTGACCACCTCTTGAGACCAATTTCGGCAACGAAGCGATTTTCGGCGAACGAGTATTGATCGAAGCGAAGGGTCGCAAGCGGTCGATTGGGGTTTGGTTTTACAACATGTCACTTCTGAGAGACGGCTTTAGCCGCTCGCGGTTGTTACTCTGGCTTTGCTCTGGATCTTCTAAAAAAAGGGCGCCGCGATGGCTCGCTGCTCTACCCCGAGCCCGGCTCACGGACTGGCCGGGCAGGATGCCCGGCAAGCGCCAAGTGGGGTGGCCTTTCTCTCTGGTTATCTTCCTCTTTACTCCGGGCATCCTGCCTCCACCCTTCGGGCCAGCTTCGCTGTTCGCGCACGCATCCTGCGCGCGCGTGGCCACGCAAGGAGAAAGTGACTCGGCTGCCGCAGGCAGACGAAAGCTCTTGCCGTTGCGAACGGAATGGGCGAGGCCGAACGCGATGGCCAGCACGCCACCCGCTACCCTCATCCATCCCCTACACCACGCCGCGCCCCAAGCCCGCGGCACCTGATTGCTACGCTCCCTCGCGCCGCCAGACCGGCGGCTTGCGATCTACAAGGAGTGTTTGCATGTCCAACGACAATCGTATTTCGGCGGTGCTTTCGGATGAGGACGTGGCGGCGGTGCAGGGCGCGCTGGCGACGATTCGCGGGGCGTTGCCGTTTTTGGCCACGCTGTCGGCGCAGGAGCGGAAGGAGTTGCCGCGGTTGGGGGCGAAGTCGGTGGGTTTCGACGAGAAGTGCGTGACCTACATGGCGAACCGGGCGCAGTTCGTGCCGGGCTTTGTCGACCTGGCCGAAGTGCAGAAGGATCGCAGCCTGCGCACGCAGCTGCTGCGGTTTGCGGCGGAGCTGCAGACGCTTGCCGCCAGTGTGGACGACACGGTGCAGCTGGTGTCCAGCGAGGTATGGATGGCCGACCTGGCGTATTACCAGAGCGTGCGCGAGGCGGCCCATCGTGGCCGTGATGGTGCGCAGGATGTGTATGACGACCTGCGTCAGCGCTTCCCCGGCCCCCGCGGCACCCGCACCGCGCCGGAGCCGGCCGCAGCCTGATCCATGACCTCCCGGCGGGGTGGTCGCCGACCGCGCCGCCGGGGCTTTGCCGGTCCATCGGGACGTGCGGAACGTCGACGCGGAGGTTCCGCACGTCCCCGTCGAGGTTCCGAACCTCCCCGCCGAGGTTCCACACGTCCTCGCCGACCTTCCAAACCTCTCCGTCGAAGTTCCAGACCTCCTCGTCGAGACTCCGGACATCCCCGTTGAGGTTCAGGACGTTCCCGCCGAGCTTGGCCACGTCCCCGTTGAGGTTCCAAACCTCGCCGGCCACCCGGGAAACGTCCCCGTCGACCCACGAAACCTCGCCGTCGAGGTTCGCCACGCCCTCAAAACAGGACAGCGCCCCCTGTATACGGCGCCTGCCTTACGCAGATGCCGAGCTTCGCTCGGCTTCGCTCCGCTTTGCTCCGGTTTTGCTTCGGCTCTTCTGAAGAGTGCGGGCCACGATGGCCCGCTGCTCTACCCGGGGCCCCTCTGCAGCGGCGGGCGGG
>NZ_LMHR01000006.1:0-3596 GCF_001428465.1 Rhodanobacter sp. Root179
CTGCTGAGCACGCCGCTCAACCCGCTGCAGCACGACTACACCCAGGCCATGCAGCGCTCCGGCACGATGCTGCTGAAGCTGCTCAACGACGCGCTGGACCTGGCCCGCATCGAGGCCGGCCGGCTGGAGCTGGAGCCGGTGGCGTTCGAACCGCGGCAGCTGCTGGAAGAGGTGGCGCAACTGGAGCAGGGGCTGGCGCATGCGCGGGGCCTGCGCTTCGTGCTGGACGCCGCCGCCGACCTGCCGCCGCAGTTGCTCGGCGATGCGCTGCGGATCAAGCAGGTGCTGCTGAACCTCGCCAACAATGCGCTGAAATTCACCGAGCAGGGCAGTGTCACCCTGCGTGCGCAACGGATCGATGGTGGCCTGCAATTCAGCATCATCGACACCGGCCCGGGCATTCCCGAAGCGAGCCAGGCGCGCCTGTTCCAGCGCTTCGAGCAGGTCGAGGGTCCGCAGCGCCGGGCGGGCAGCGGTCTGGGCCTGGCGATCTGTCGCGAGCTGGTGGACATGATGGGCGGCAGCATCGAACTGGAATCGCGGCTCGCCCACGGCAGCACGTTCCGCGTGCGGCTGCCGCTGGCCGAGCCGCCGGCGCCGTTGCCCACGGCGGTACCGTCTTCCGACCGGTGCTACCGCCTGCTGCTGGTGGAGGACGACACCATCGTGGCGGCGGTGATCCGCGGCCTGCTGGAACGCGAACGGCACGCGGTGGTGCACGTGGTGAACGGCCTGGCCGCGCTGGCCGAGCTGGCCCAGTCCAGCTTCGATGCCGTGTTGCTGGATCTGGACCTGCCGGGCGTGGACGGTTTCCAGATCGCCCGGTTGATCCGCCAGCGCGAACACCGGCAACAGCACCTGCCGATCATTGCGGTCACCGCGCGCTCGGGCAACAAGGACGAGGCGATGGCCCGCGACGCGGGCATGGACGGTTTCCTGCACAAGCCGCTGACCGGCGAGCAGTTGAGCCAGGCGCTGGCGCGGGTGATCGGATCGACGTCGACCGCCCCCGTCGTTCCGCAGGAGACGGACTGATGCTGGCGGCCGCCTTGCTGGGCATGGCGCTGGCCCTGGGCGCGGCCGTGCCCGGCACGCCGGAGGTCGCCGCGGCCGTCGCGCCCGCGGCGAACCTGCCGGTGAACGGACTGTTGCCTACGCCGCAATTCCGCCGCTACGCCACTACCGACGGCCTGCCCAGCAGCAGCGTGTACGCCGTGGTGCAGGATCGCGACGGCGCGATCTGGTTCGGCACCAAGGGCGGCATCGCCCGTTACGACGGCGTCGACTTCAAGGTGTTCCGGCACGCCGTCGACGACCCCGGTTCGCTGTATGACAACGGCATCGCCAGCCTGCTGTTCGATCGCGACGGCACGCTGTGGGCGGCCGGTCTGGAGGCGGGGCTGAACCGCTACGACGCCGCCAGCGGCCACTTCACGCACTGGGGCAACGATCCGCATGATCCCGCCAGCCTCAGCAGCGACAAGGTCTGGTCGATGGTTGCCGACGCCGACGGCAACCTGTGGATCGGCACGGTGCGGGGCCTGGACCGCATGCGGCCGGATCATCGCGGTTTCGAGCACGTGACCAATCCCCTGCTGGGCACCGACCCGGCCGCGTTCGGGCTGGTCGCTGCGCTCTACGTCGACGCCCGCCAGCAGTTGTGGATCGGCAGCAGCCGTGGCCTGTTCCGTCGCGACATCGCCGGCAGCATGCATCGGGTTTCGCAGGCCGGCACGGCCTTGCCGATCGATGCCTGGCATATCGATGGCGACGCCGGCGAGATCCGCGTCGAAAGCACCCATGGCCTGCTGCTGGTGGGCAGCGACGACGTGGCGCGCCCGCTGGCCAGCGCCGGAGCACCCGATGGCAACGTGTTCGCCAGCGCCCGTGACCGCAGCGGGCGCCTGTGGATCGGCACCCAGCACGGACTGTTCGTGCAGATGCAGCCGTCGGCGCCGATGCTGGCGGTGACCGACCAGCCGGTGCTGCACGGCGATCTGCCCGGCACCTGGGTGTGGTCGATGCTGGTCGACCACGAGGGCGGGCTGTGGGTGACGATGCTGGACGGCGGCGTGGGCTACCTCGCGCCCGGCTGGAACGACACCAGCCGCTTCACCCATATTCCGGACGACCCGACCAGCCTGCGCGATTCGATCGTCACGGCGATGGCGCGCGGACACGATGGTCGTGTCTGGGTCGGCGAACGCTCCGGCCGCGTGGACAAGCTCGATCCGCACACCGGCAAGGTCGAGCATGTGCTGTCCGGTCTTGGCGGCGACGTGCTGGGCATGACCCAGGACCCGCAGGAGCGCCTGTGGATCGCGGTGCGTGGCGCACTTTACCGCGACACCCTGGGCCAGCCGCCGCAGCGCATCGACCCGGAAGGCCACTGGCTCAAGCATCCGCTGGAAGTGGAGCCCGGCCCGGATGGGCGCATGTACGCGCGCACGTTCGGCGAAGGTCTGTTCCGCATCGATCAGGACACCCTGGCGGTGACCCGGGTGGCGATGGACCAGCCGAACCAGCGCGTCTTGTGGGGCAGCCAGCTCACCCTGCATGGCGGCTACTTCTGGTACGCCAGCGATGGCGGCATGTTGCGCATGAGCCCCGATCGCGACCGCTTCGAGGTGATCCCCGGGGTCACCAACGACCGGGCGGTGAACGCGTTCGATTTCGACGACGGCGGCATCTGGATGGTTCGCCCCGAAGCTCTCGAACACTATCACTACCGGGACGACGCACTGGTGCTCGATCGCACCGTCGACGCCTCGCAGGGCTGGCCGTCCATCAACGTGGTCGACTTGCAGATCGATGTCATGCAGCGGATCTGGATGCTCGGTCACGACGGCTTGTGGCGGTTCGATCCGCGCACCGGCCAGTTCCGTTCATTCGGCCTGCAGAACGGCCTGGCCAACGGCGAATTCTCCCGCGGCTACGCCGTCATGCCCGACGGCAACCTGTATGCGCCGACGCTGGGCGGCGTGGCCGGCTTCAACCCCGACCGCATCCGTGACGACACCACCGTGTCACCGCTGGCGGTCACCCAGGTCAGCGTGCGTCGCGACGGCAAGCTGCAGCCACTGGCGCCGCAGCAGACGATCACCCTGGGCTGGAAGGATCGCGGCCTGTACGTGGCGACGCGGCTTTTCTCCTACGTCGATCCGGCGGCGAACCACTATCGGTTCCGCCTGCGCGGCTTCGACAGTACATGGATCGACAACGGCAACCACGGCGAGCGCGAGTTCACCGGGCTCGGCGCGGGCGACTACACGCTGGAAGTGCAGGCCGCCGGCGCCAACGGCCAGTGGGTGCACCTGGCTCATCCGCTGCAGATCCAGGTACAGGCACCGCCATGGCAGCGCTGGTGGGCGTGGCTGGGTTACGTGCTGATCGCGTTGCTGGGCATCTGGTTCGGCCTGTGGATCTGGCGGCGCCGGCTGGCGCGACGGCACCACGTGGCGATGGTGGAGCAGCAGCGGCAGATGGCCGAGGCCGCCAGCGCGGCGAAGAGCCAGTTCCTGGCCACGCTGAGTCACGAGATCCGCACGCCGATGACCGGCGTGATGGGCATGGCCGAACTGCTGCTGAGCACGCCG
>NZ_LMHR01000007.1:0-3999 GCF_001428465.1 Rhodanobacter sp. Root179
CACGGCAGAGGGCGTCGAATCAAAAGACTGCGATGTCTTGTACGCAATATTTTCCAGCAGTCCATCGTACCGACCATGCCATGCTGTGGGGTCCGGAATGTCGAAAAAATCCAGGCAGGCTGTGACGCGGTCTAACTTCGACTCGACCGAAGGTAGCCAGCCAAACTTAACCATGTCCTTGATGGGAAGTTCGCTAAGCCATTGATCCGCGTTTTCAAGAATCCTGGACAGCTCTTCTCTATATTCCTTCTCTCTGCGCAACCAGAAGCTTGCGGTGGACCCGACTGCTGAAGCGAGGCCTTCAGCAATTGATTTGTTGATAGGGTGATCTCCACGGAGCAAATTTTGAGCCTGCTTGCTCGTTCCACCAATGTGGGCGGCAAGATCTTCGGTGGTGAGGCCAAGGCCTACCATGAGATCAGCGACAGTTTCGCCCGGAGGAGATATCCAGCGCGGAGAAAAGCTCTGTTCAAACATTGGTGAGCGCTCCAATGTGGATGACTTTGACGCGTGTCACTTTCGACCAGTCAACCAAACCTGACTTCAGCTTCGGTACGTCCAGTTGTCCCGGTTCAAATGCCAAGACTTGCGAAGCTGAAATATCGACCATCCATGTGCTCGGCACCTTCGGCATCTCTCTTGGATTTCCAGAACATAGCTCGGTGACACTTTCAGCTGCCCTAAGGTCCGCGAGTCGAGCCCTTAGATTCCTTGAAGCGTCAGCATCCAGGTGCCGGGACGAGACACTTTTGCTTTCGCAGATTGCTCTAAGGTGCTGGGTCGCAAACGATAGCTGCACGTTGATACTGAAGTATGTAAGAACCGCTGTTAGGGGGCTGTTGTGGGACTCTTGGGCGTTGCTCCGAACCCATCAAAACCCGCAGGTGAAAACTGGCGCTGAAGGCACGGCCTCGCGATAAGGCGCACATGTCATCTACCAGAGCAAGCGTACACCTAGATGGTCAGGCATTTCCCTGGCCATGGGGATCATACTTGAACGCAGACCAAAGTCAGTGCTGAGGAACGACCGATGAAAGCTTGGGAGAAGTACCAGGAGGATGCCGCTGGCTATTTTCGCTCGCTGGGGCTCACTGCGACTACGAACGCCACCGTCGTTGGTACAAGGACGTCTCATGATGTGGATGTCTTAGTGCAATCTCATCACGTTGGGTTTGACATCACATGGATAGTTGAATGCAAGAGGTGGCAAACGCGCATAACCAAATTGCATGTCCTCGCATTGCGTCAAATTGTTACAGATTTGGGCGCTGATAGAGGTATTTTGCTTTCTGAGGTTGGTTTTCAGAGCGGTGCGCAAGAGGCTGCGAACTTGACCAATATCCAACTTACGTCCATAGCGGAAATGCGAAATGCTGCAGGTGACAGTATCTATGCCATGCGATTTCGGGACTTGCTTGATTGCGCAAACTCTTGCAGGGACAGATATTGGGAGATCTCGAAAGAGGATCGAATTA
This sequence comes from Rhodanobacter sp. Root179, assembly GCF_001428465.1. Classification (NCBI taxonomy): domain Bacteria; kingdom Pseudomonadati; phylum Pseudomonadota; class Gammaproteobacteria; order Lysobacterales; family Rhodanobacteraceae; genus Rhodanobacter; species Rhodanobacter sp. Root179. Next base: position 1,476 of record NZ_LMHR01000007.1, read on the forward strand.
AGTTCGGCATTAGGACTTGGGACGCCAAGTATTCTGGGATTAGAACTGTAGGTATGTGCTTAGACTTGTTGACACGTGCAATGATCGGGTCTTATCCATTTGTGACCGATGATCTCGAAGTATTTAATCTATTTGGTATAGACAAACACTTCGAGTCATCCAAGGAAGTTGTGTGCCTTGTAGAAGAGAAGCTATCTGAACTTGAAGCAAAGCTTGATAACCACGACCTGCAGGCCGCAAGTTTTTCCGCAAACAACTCTCCAAAATAGATCGGCCAGTTCAAACTCCACGTGCAACACCCCGATAGATCGCCCCCATCTTGGCATAGTGACCAAAGTGGGTGGAGAATGGCTCTGTCAACGGCGCGACAGCGCTTGCGCAGCCGTTGACAGACCTATTCCCCACCGGATCATGGGCTCGGCCATGGTGGGGGTGTTGCACGTGGATATTGAAACCGCCATCTCATAAATGGGTATTATCGCTTTTGCGAACATAGCTTTCCGCAGACCAACGGCCGCTTTGGCACGTCATGTTGCCCTGAGCCACGGCTTTCGTCACGGGCAGCCGCTACCGCGGCAATGGCATACTCGGGTTTTCCGGCCCGAGAGTTTCTCCATGCGACTTCTTCCCGCCCTCGCCTTCGGCACCTTGATGCTGCCGCTGGCCGCTTACGCCAACGATCCGAATTCCTACGCGCAGCCCGACCAGGTACGGGTGACCCATCTGGATCTGGACCTCACGATCGACTTCCCGCACAGGCAGCTCGACGGCCAGGCCACGTTGAAGCTGGACTGGAAGAATCCGCAGGCGCAGTCGCTGGTGCTGGACACGCGCGACCTGAAGATCGCGAAGATCGAGGCACTGGCCGCCGACGGCAAGGCCACGCCGCTGAAGTACGCACTGGCCCCGCGCGACAAGCAGTTGGGCAGCAAGCTGACGATCACCGCGCCGAAGCACCCGGCGCAGGTGCGCATCGTCTACACCACCGCGCCGACCGCCACCGGCCTGCAGTGGCTGACCCCGGCGCAGACTGCGGACAAGAAGCTGCCCTTCATGTTCTCGCAGTCCGAATCGATCCACGCCCGCTCGTGGGTGCCGCTGCAGGATTCGCCGGCGATCCGCTTCACCTACGACGCCCGCGTGAAGGCGCCGAAGGACGTGCGCGTGGTGATGAGCGCGATCAACGACGCGAAGCATCCGCTGGACGGCGACTTCAAGTTCGACCAGCCGCATCCGATCCCGTCCTACCTGCTGGCGATCGGCGCCGGCGACATCGCGGTGAAGGAAACCGGACCGCGTTCGGCCGTCTATGCCGAACCGTCGGTGGTCGACAAGGCCGCGCATGAATTCGAGGACACCGAGAAGCTGATCGCCACCACCGAACAGCTGTACGGCCCGTATGCCTGGGGCCGCTACGACATCCTGGTGCTGCCGCCGTCGTTCCCGTACGGCGGCATGGAAAACCCGAACATGACGTTCGCCACGCCGACCGTGCTGGTCGGCGACAAGAGCCTGGTCTCGCTGGTCTCGCACGAGCTGGCGCACTCATGGTCGGGCAACCTGGTGACGTCCGCCGCGTGGCGCGACATCTGGCTCAACGAGGGTTTCACCACCTACGTGCAGGGCCGCATCACCGAGGCGGTGTACGGCAAGCCGCTGGCCGACGAGGAGGCGCTGTTGTCGGCGCGCGCGCTGCAGAAGGGCATCGGCGAGATGCCCGCCAACTCGCAGAAGCTGGCGCCCGATCCGCGCGGCGTCGGCGCCGACGATTCGCTGTCCGACGTGGCCTACGACAAGGGCTCGTGGTTCCTGCGCACGCTGGAGCAGCGCTTCGGCCGCGAGAACTTCGACAACTACCTGAAGGGCTATTTCGCCCACTTCGCCTGGCACAGCATCACCACCGAGCAGATGCTCGACTACATGAAGCCGAACCTGATCGAGAAGTATCCCGGCAAGATGAGCTGGGACGAGGTGAAGACCTGGGTCTACGGCGAAGGCATCCCGAAGGATGCGCCGCTGCCCGAGTCCCCGCGCTTCAACGCGATCGACAAGGAGCGCAGCGACTTTCTCGCCGGCTCGCTGGCCGCCGGCTCGCTCGATGCGAAGGGCTGGAACACCCAGGAGTGGATGTACTTCCTCGACCGCCTGCCGGACGCGCCGCCGCTGGCGAAGATGCAGGAACTGGACGCCGCCTGGCACCTCACCGGCACGCCGAACGCGGAAATCGGCATGCGCTGGTACAGCCACGCGATCGCCGCCGGCGACAGGGCCGTGTGGAACGCCGCCGCCGAGCACATGACCCGGATCGGCCGCATGTACCTCACCACGCCGCTGTACCGGGCCTTCGTGAAAACGCCCGAAGGGCTGGCCTATGCCGAGCAGGTCTACGCGAAGGCGAAGGACGGCTACCACCCGCTGACCCAGCAGGTGGTGGAGAACATCATCGCCAAGGCGAAGAAGGCGAAGCAGCCAGGCTGACCCCACCCCGACCCTCCCCTGCGGTGCAGGGGAGGGAGTCATTCCC
>NZ_LMHR01000008.1:0-4285 GCF_001428465.1 Rhodanobacter sp. Root179
CTCTTGGCCACGCAAGAGAAAAGTGACTCGGTCGCCGAAGGCGATCGACCGCTCTGCACTTGAGCTTCTCTTTCAAGTCATGGGGATTCAACTGCAGCACACACCGTGCGCGGCACCTCAATCCGCGCGCTCGCGTACCGCCTCCATCGTCAACGCGGCCAGCTGGCGCAGGCGGTTGCCGCCGGCGTCGGCGAGCAGTTCCTTGAGGCGGGCGCCCGCATCGTCCTGGTCCAGGCTGTGCCGTTCGGCCAGCGAGGCGGCCAGCGCGCGGCCCATCGAGTCGAAGATCAGCGCGTAGGCGAACGCGTGCAGCACGCCGCCGCCCAGCGTGCCCAGGCCGGGGAACGCCTTCAGCGCGTTGCCGGCCACGGCCAGCACGATCGAACTGCCGCTGCGCAGGGTGAGCTTCGCCTGCTGCACGAAATCCTCGATCTGCACCTCGCTGACTTTCACGCCGTAGAGTTCGGCCAGCGCGCGGGTGAGACCAGTGGCCAGCACGCCCTGGATCACCAGGTCGCTGCCCGGCGCCACCGCGGCCAGCGCGCCGACGATGGCGCGGCGCGCGTACTTGCGCACGATGCGCTCGGCGGCTTCGGCCCGGGTCTGTGCTTCGAGCATGCCGGTGCGCTGGTGCAGGCCGGCCAGTACGGCGTTCTCGCGCAGGTCTTCCAGGCCCTCGGCACCCGGTGCGGTGAGCCGGGCCAGTGCCTGCAGCAGCGGTTCGATCGCCGGCTTGCGCTGGCGTTCCACCGACTCGGTGCTGCCATCGGCCAGCTGGCGCTGGTAGCGCTCGCTGCCGCCGGCGCTGATCGCCAGCACCGCACTGGCGATGCCGCGCGCATGCCGGCGCAGGCGCTCCAGCAACGTCTCCCGCTCGGCGTCGCTCCACTGGTCGGCCTTGTTCAATACCAGCAGCAGGGGTTTGCCGAAGTCGGCGAGCCAGCGCAGTTCGTCGGCCTGGCCCCGGTTGAGGTCGCCGGCGCACAGGTAGATCACCGCGTGCGCCCGCAGCGCCTCTTCGCGAGCCAGCGTTTCGTGCGTCTCGCCGCCGCTTTCGCGGCTGCCCGGCACGTCGGCCAGCACCAGGCTGCGACCGTCGGCGAGCGTACCGTCGTAGTGGCCCACGGCGCGGGTGGTGCCGCCGCGCGCGTCGCTGGCGACCTGCGCCTGCGGGGCCAGCGCGCGGATCAGGCTGGATTTGCCGGTGGAGATTTCGCCGAACAGCGCCACGTAGACGCGTGCGCTGGCGCGGCGGCGATCGAGTTCGCCCAGTTCGGACGCCAGCGCGCCGGTATCCGCGCCGTGCTGGCGCAACTGGCCGATGCGCTGTTCCAGGCTGCCGCGATCGGGTACCGGCAGCGGCCGGCGCTTGCGCCGGGGACGCAGCAGCCACCACAGCACGCTGAGGCCCGCGGCGGCGAACACCAGCAACATGCCGCCCAGGGTCCACTGCAGCCAGGTCGGCAGCTCGAGGAAACGCTGGGCCAGCGCCAGCGCACGTTCGGCGGCGGCGAACAGCAGCCACAGCAGTGCGGCCAGGCTCAGGGCGGTGAACAGCAATCGCAGGCGTCGTGACATGGGGACATTCTAGCCAGCTTGCGTTCGCGCGCCGGCGGGAGCTTCGGCTCGCGCTGGCAGCCCGGTTTTGGCACTATCGGACGGGGCGATCGGGTCGTTGATGGCGCCGGCATGTTGCCGTGCGACTTCGCCAAGGGGAATTATGGGGAGCGGAACGAGATGGTTGGCCAGGATGGCGTTGGCGCTCGCCTGGTTGCTGTCCGGGCTGGCGGCAGCCGCGGTCGCCCCGTCGGCGGGCGCGGGGGCGCGCTCGTCCGATCCGCTGCCGACGCCGCAGTTCCGCCGCTATCAGACCTCCGATGGACTGCCGGGCAGCACGGTGTATGCGGTGGCGCAGGATCACCAGGGCGCGATGTGGTTTGGCGTCGGCGTCGACCTGGTGCGTTTCGACGGCGTGGACTTCCGCGTGTTCGGCCACCACTCGGATGATCCGGCCTCGCTGCCCGAAGGTACGGTGTACAGCCTGTTCGTCGACCGCGCCGGTGAGCTGTGGGTGGGCGGCTTCGGTTCGGGACTGAACCGCTACCGGCGCGACACCGCCGACTTTGCGCATTGGCGGCACGATCCGGCCGACCCGCGCAGCCTGGCCAGCGACAACGTCTGGTCGACGACGCAGACCGTGGACGGCACGCTGTGGGTGGCCACGGATGCCGGACTGGACCGGATGCTTCCCGACGGCCGGCATTTCGAGCATGTCGGCAATCCGCTGGAGAAGGACCCCGCCACGGGATTCGGTGCCGTGCGTGCCCTGCTGGCACGGCCGGACGGAAGCTTGTGGATCGGCTCCAGCCAGGGCCTGTTCGTGCGCGGGGCGGATGGCCGCGTGCGCCAGGTGACGATCGATCCGCACCTGCAGAATCTCAAGATCTGGCGCATCCAGGCCGATGGCGACGACGTGCGCATCGCCGTGCGTGGCGGCCTGCTGCGAATGGATGCCAGCGGCGCGGCGATGCTGTACCAGCCCGCGCAGATCCCCGCCACCGACGTGTACAGCAGCACGCTGGACCAGGCGGGCAACCTGTGGATCAGCACGCGCAGCGGGCTCTATCTGGACGACGGCCGGGCGCAGATCCACGCCATCGCCGGCCAGCCCTTGCTGCTGGGCAGCCTGCCGGCACAGCAGGTGTGGCAGTCGCTGTGCGACAGCGAAGGCGGGCTGTGGTTCGTGATGGGCGATGGCGGCATTGCCTACCTGGCGCCGGGCTGGAACCAGTTCACCCGCTTCACCCACGTGCCGGATGATCCGCACAGCCTGCGCGACAACATGGCGTCGTCGGTGCTGGCTGGCGCGGATGGCTGGTTATGGGTGGGCGGACACGAACTGGTCGACCAGCTCGACCCGGTCACCGGCGACGTGCGGCACGTGGTCTCGGGCCTGCAGGGCAACGTGCTGGACATGGTGGAGGACGCGCGCCAGCGGCTGTGGATCGTCAGCGAAGGCGGCGTCTATCGCTATGCCGGCGGCAAGTTGCAGCAGGTGGATGTGGCTGCCGCAGGCGCCACCCATCCGCGTCGCGTGGCCGTGGGACCGGATCAGCGCATGTACCTGGTGTCCAATCGCGACGGCCTGTTCCGCATCGATCCGGACACCATGGCGGTCGATCCGCAGCCGGTGGCGCCCGCCGACGAAACCGGCTTCGTCGGCAACCGGCTGACCCGCTGGAACAGCCTGGGCTGGTACGTCGACAAGGGCACGCTGCTGCGCTGGCAGGCGGCTGCCGGCAAGCTCGAACCGGTCGCCGGCCTGTCGGACGAAGGCTATGTCTACGCGCTCGAGGTCACCGCCGATGGGTTCTGGGCAGCGCGCAACAAGATGTTCGAGCGCTACCGGCTGGACGGCGACAAGGTGGTGCGCGAACAACTGGTGCCGATTCCGCCGAGCTGGCCGTCGATGGTGCTGATCGCCCTGCACGTCGACCACGAGGGACGTTTCTGGCTGTTCTGCAAGAACGGCCTGTGGCGGTTCGACCCGGCCAGCGGCGAGCTGAAATCCTTCGGCCTGCGCAATGGCCTGGTCAATGGCGAGGTGCGCGGCGACTCGCCGGCGATGATGCCCGACGGCACCATCTACGTGGCCAGCCTGGGTGGCGTGTTCGGTTTCCAGCCGGACCGCGTGCCTGCCATCGCCGGCCCGGCGGGCGTGGTGATCACCGCGGCCAGCGTGCGCCGCGACGGCGCGATCCATGAGCTGCCAATCCAGGCGGCGCCGATCCAGCTTGCCTGGAGCGACCGCGAGCTGCGCTTCGAGGCGCGCTCCGGTTCGTACGTGGACCCGGGTGCCAATCGCTATCGTTTCCGCTTGCGGGGGTTCGACCGCAACTGGGTCGACACCGGCAACCACGGCGAGCGCGAGTTCGCCGGTCTGGGCGCGGGCGACTACACGCTGGAAGTGCAGGCCGCCGGCGCCAACGGGCGCTGGGCCGACCTGCAGCAGCCGCTGCGCATCCACGTCGAAGCGCCGCCGTGGCAGCGCTGGTGGGCGTGGCTGGCCTACCTGTTGCTGCTGGCGGTCCTGGTCGGCGTGATCCTGCGCGGTTGGCGCCGGCGCCTGGCGCAGCGTCATCACATGCAATTGGTCGACCAGCAGCGGCAGATGGCCGAGGCGGCCAGCGCGGCGAAGACCCAGTTCCTGGCCACGTTGAGCCACGAGATCCGCACGCCGATGACCGGCGTGATGGGCATGGCCGAACTGCTGCTGAGCACGCCG
>NZ_LMHR01000009.1:0-4579 GCF_001428465.1 Rhodanobacter sp. Root179
CTTCTCTTTTGCTTGTCCAAAAGAGAAGTACCCAAGAGAAAACGACACCCCGCTTCCGCGCCTTGGGGACCTCCTGTCCGCAAGGTCCGCGGTCGGGCTCCGGGGTTTGTCGACAGGGCATCCTGCCCTGACGCCAAACTGGTTCGCATCCCTGCGAACCACCCAGCGGGCTGATCCTCCACCCGCCCGCCGCTGCAGAGGGGCCCCGGGTAGAGCAGCGGGCCATAGTGGCCCGCACTTTTCAGAAGAGCCGTCTCAAGAGCAAGCCGCAACGCACAGCGCACCGCGCACGCCACGCACAGGTGTTTCGCCCTCCTTCAAGGATGACGGTGTTGCAGGGGCTGGCTTCGTACTCGGGACGGTCACTCGAAAGTTCACACTGACCCGGGTTTTTCACCGGAAAGATGCTGAGCCTGCAACTGCATTGAGCCGATTCGCGTTGGCGTTCGCAGATCCGAAGCCTCGGGAAGAGAGTGCACCCTTGTAATGGTTCCTTCTGGGAAGGATTCCTTCTGGCCGAACTGAGGTTCTGGACGTCCACCTTCGATCCGGAACTGCTACTTGAAAGTGCACAATGACCGGCCCAAGCGGAACGGTCACTCTGAATTAGTTCTATTCCAAAGCAAGAGCTTTCGTCCTCCTGACGGAGGGCGAGTCCCTTTCTCTCACTTGCCCGAGAGAAAGGAACCATACAGAGGGCACCCCGCTTCCGCGCCTTGCAGAGATCCTGTCCGCAAGGTTCGCAGTCGGGCTCCGGGGTTTGTCGACAGGGCCTCCTGCCCTGACGCCAAACTGACCGGCATCCATGCCGGTCACCCCGTGGGCTGATCCTCCACCCACCCGCTGCTGCAGAGGGGCCCGGGTAGCGCAACGAGCCATCGTGGCCCGCACTTCTCAGAAGAACCGGAGCAAAGCCAAAGCCGCAGCGCACGGTGAGGGCAACTAACGGACGTATCACCAGTGTTCCAAAATGCAGGTGCTAGAGAAGCACGGTCCCGATCGCCTGCCGACCATGGCAAAGCCGAGACGCGACCACGCGAAAGGGCTTACCTTAAGAGGCAATTCTAGGCAACGCCACCCAAACTCGGTCATTAGGAAACTCAGGTAGAACTCGTAACAACCCAACGCCAACAGTTGAACAGAGAGGATTCGTCCGATGGAATTGCTCGTGACGTGGCAAGACGTAGGATCAGAGGGCTACACCAGCGTTATACCCGAGAATCTATTTGAACGGGACGGGCGTGTTCAGCATGACATTGTTGGACCTAAGGGAGGAAAGTACGCTGCGGTATGCGATGTTGTGACTGAGGCTGGCCTGGTTTATCTCAACTACGCCCCATATGAAGCCAAGAATATTGGGCATCATTACTGCGGCACGCTACGTTTAGCCTTTGGAGATGCGCATCGACGAGGAATGCCGGAGGTAACATGGAAGGGAGAGCTAGGAAACTCTTTCGAAAGGCTAGCGCCACCGCCACTACTGCGTTGGCAGGCTTCTCAGCTTGATGCGGCGATGACCCCATTTGAGCCCGCAGGCATTGAAGATGCCAGGAAGAGGACGCTACGTGCCATAACCGATCGACGAGGACAGTCGACGTTTAGGAAAAGTCTCATGAATGTTTACGGAGACAAATGTGCCGTAACCAAGTGCAACGAGCAGGCCGTGCTTGAGGCAGCCCACATCGTTGGATATAAGGGAGACCATACCAACCACGTGCAGAACGGCCTTTTGCTTCGAGCTGATATACACACGCTCTTTGACTTGCACCTGCTTAGCATTGATCCGACAACTTGGGAAGTCGTGCTTCAAAAAAAATTGCAGAAAGGTCCATACGGAAAGCTCTGTGGAGCTGTTATCGCGCGACCGTCCGAGGCGGAGCACTGCCCCAATACAGAGGCTCTGCGTGGACATCTGGAAGAACTGAAAAGGTTGGACGTTTGATTTTGCCGAACGGCCAAGAACAGGATCACGTTCACTTATTGATCTCATGGCCTTCACCCTGGGAAACCTCACTGGCCCGAGCTTTCGGACTTAGGTTTTCGCGGGTTCTCGAGTGAAGGCCCATCATTGCCCCTTGCGTTGAACCGTGCATCCGCGCAACATCAGGCAGGCGAAAACCTATCTTCATCCCTCATTAGCTTAGCACCAAAAGTCTAGGGGTGGCATGAAACATGCTGAATTCTAAACCGTGATCAGCGCTTTATACCAAACATATCCCTTGGCATTTTCGCCATTCCCAGAATCGCTTCATCAACCGAGACGGTAAAGCAGCTGGATGGATGGTTGGATGGTTGGATGGTTGGATGGTTCAGCACGAGGATGCGTCCCGTATTGTCAACACGGATAAGGGACTACGGATAGTGATCGCTTGTATCTATCGTTGGAAGTACGTCGGCTATAATATTAGCCATTTTTGCTATCCTCAGCGACTCACCCGATGCATTTCAACATCGAATTTATAGATAAATCGATAGGATGGATGGCTGATGGCATGAACTCAAATTCGGCATAATGCTCATGAAAATGGAAAATTGTACGAAGTCAATCAAAAATGACTTGCAATGCGACGTGCTTCATTTCGCCAAGAAAGTCGGCACAACCATGCAAAATTAAAAATCAAGCAAGCGCAAGAATTAACAACTTTTGCGCTCTCAGACATTCCTGATTCGATGGCATGGTTACGAGCCTGCAGCGTAATCGGCATCGATTCGCTACCACCAAGTGAAGTTCGTCATCAATGAATGTCATAACGGTGAGTGACGGCGGAAGGATGATATATGAAATTCGGAAGTGAAATTCTTATTCAAAATCGCCAACATTAGCACCAACAAAACTTGCAATGTTTGAAGTTAACGGTATAAAACAGGGGGATTTATGGAAGGTCTAAGAGACCTCATGCTTGGAGGCATAACCGTATCAATCATCGTTTTTGTGCTTTTCATTGGTTGGCTCGTTCTTCTTTTCAAGCGTCCTGCAGACGCGCTCGTGATCGTCGGTGCGGCACTCATTTTTTTGGGTGCAGAATTTCTCTCCACACTAAACAATCCGATGACGTGGGGCGGCGTCTTTGTAGTGTTAATCTCTTGGATCGTCCGTTCGGTTCAGCACTTTTCTAACCAAAAGAAGGAGGCGATCGACAAGGATGCCGAGCGACGGCAGGCCAAGCTCGTTGCCGATGCGATCGCAAAGGCGCTCGCTACTCATGGGATTCAGCCCATTACCGAAGCTTCGTCAACACCAAACCCGGCAGCAGACGTGGCGCCGGGAACCCGTACTGTGACACCCCTTGATAAATACGGCATGCCACAGCGGCAAGCTTCTAGCAAACATCCAGAATCCGAGTTCGCCGAGACTCAGCTTGATAAGTACGGCATGCCACGTCGCGCTGTTGCACCCAAGCCAGAAGCGACTGGGACATCTCAATCGCCGGGGCGCAAAGGCATATTTTATATTTCGGGCTTTTTGATAATAGGTCTTCTTGGCGGCATAGCTAAATACCTTTTTGGCCTTAAAGAGCCATTTTCTATCGTGGACGTGGTGTTCATAGGCGCCAGTCTGTCATTTGTTTTTTTGTGGTATCGAAATGACACAAACATTCATAAGTTTAAACGTTCCGGCGGATTCGGCGTAGCCATTGTGGGGCTCGCTATACTTGCGATTCCCTACTATTTATTTCGTACGCGCGGTATCGCCAAGGGATTTATTGGAACTACGCTATTCGCGCTCGTTCTTTTCGGGCAGGTGATTTTTAGCATTGGCGGCGCCTATCTCGCTGGAGCGGTAGATAATTATGGTCGGTCGGAACTTAAAGCAGATAGGCCAATTGTTGCCGAGGAGTCCGTAATTGCCCCGGGCGGGCAGACGAGCGCTAAGAGCTCGTACCCATCTCAGAGTAAAAATTCTCGAACTAGTAGTGCGATCGTAGATGCGATTCCATTCCGTGGGAAGTACATCATTCAAAGCAATCGTGTTGAGGCGGAATTGTGTCTTTCGGAATATGCCAATTATATGGAGCGCTATTACACTGTAAATCTCAGTTACAATACGCCAGCTAGCGGCGGACCTGACAACACCCTACCCACCCTGGATTGCGCGAATAAGCAGCGCACAGGCATGAGTTATAGGTACGACCTACCACCTTCCTCGCTGGGTAACGACCGCTACACAGTTCGTGCGATTCCAATCAATATCCAACTCGCACAAGACACTGAGTGCGGGATTCTCACATTGGATCAGGATGGTGTGCGAACCGCGGGTGGTTCAACCGAGGTTGCTGGATGTTGGTAGGTGGATTTTGCCTTTCGGTCAGAGTGCACTTTTGAGTGAATGGTTCTGACCGAACCGAGAGATTCACAGTATTGGAAAGTCTCGCTCGCAGCGGGATTTTTTGCTCTTGGCCTTCGGCTTTCGCAACCGCGCAGCGGTTGCACCGAGTGCGGGCCACGATGGCCCGCTTCTCTACCCGGGGCCCCTCTGCAGCGGCGAGGCGGGGTCGACAGGCCGCGCAGGGGGCATCGGCATGGATGCCGGAGTTGAGGCAACGCAGGAGCGGTTGCCCGATGTCCGCAAGGCGCGGAA
>NZ_LMHR01000010.1:0-5413 GCF_001428465.1 Rhodanobacter sp. Root179
ATGCCGGAGTTGAGGCAACGCAGGAGCGGTTGCCCGATGTCCGCAAGGCGCGGAAGCGGGGTGGCCCCTCTTTACTCCGGGCATCCTGCCCTTCGCCCTTCGGGCCGACTTCGCCGTTCGCGCCGCTCCTGCGGCGCAGTGGGCCACGTTTCTCTGGCCACTCAGAGAAAGGTGGCTCGGCCACCGCAGGTGGACGAAACGCTTTTGATCATGTCGTGCAATCGTTTCACGTTGCCATCGACAGACCAAGCCAAAAGCATCGCGCACAGGGTGCGCTCCTACAGATGCACCGAAAATAGCCCGCCGGTGTCGATTGGCCAACGTCAGCGAAAACACCTTGCCCGCATCAGCCGACCAAGACAAACCCCTTCACGCAAGCGGCAACCGCAACCTCACCTCCAACCCACCACCCTCGGCGTTGCCCACCTCGATCGTGCCCCCATGCACCTGCACCACCCGCTGCACAATCGCCAACCCAAGGCCATGCCCCTCCGCCCGCGCCGCATTGCTGCCACGGAAGAACGGCCGAAACAGCAGCGCGAGTTCGTCCACCGGCACACCCGGCCCGTGATCGCGCACGCTGATCTCGGCAAACGACGAGTCAACACGCAGGGTCACCTCGACCCGGCCACCTGCCGGGCTGAACTTGATCGCGTTGGCGAGCAGGTTGGCCAGCGCCCGCTCCAGCAGCATCGCGTTGCCGGAAACTTGCGCGGAGTCGACGCGGGACAGCTGCAGTTCGACCTGCTGCGCATCCGCTTCCAGGCGCGACTGCTCCACGCCCTCATGCACCACCTCGGCGAGCTCCAGCGGCTCACGTTCCATGCCGGGCAGGCCGCCTTCCATCCGCGACAGCGCCAGCATCTCGCCCAGCATCCGGTCGAGCCGGGCGATCTCCTGTTCGGCCTGGACGAAGTAGGCGGCGCCCTCCTCGCTGTCGCCGCCGCGGCGGGCCAGGTCGAGGATCAGCTGCAATCGCGCCAGCGGCGAGCGCAGTTCGTGCGACAGATCCTGCAGCACGCCGCGGTCTTGCGCGACCAGTGCCTCGATCCGTCCGGCCATCACGTCGAAGTCGCCGGCCAACTGGGCCAGTTCGTCGTGTGCCAGCCCACCCTGGCGGCCGACCCGCGCCGACAGTTCGCCTTCGGCCATGCGTCGGGTCGCCCGGCGCAAGGCCTCGACCGGACGCGCCACGCTGCGCGCCACCCACCAGCCGACCAGGCCGATGAACAGCAGCGACAGCGCCAGCTGCATGGCCAGATAGATCTTCTCGCGGGTCTGCGGCCGCAGGCGCACGTGCGAGCGGCTCATCGCCAGCAGCTGGCGGGCGTGGCCGTCGTCGCCGACGACCTGCTGGACGGCGACGTAGAAACTGGGCCGCGGCTGCATCACCACACTGCGATCGGACGACAACAACGCGGGCAGCTGTGAACGCACCGATGCGCCCAGGCGGATCGGATAGAGCATCTCGCCGTGCTCGAACAGGGTGGCCTCCACGCCCTGCTGACGCTGCTGCGCCACCCACGCAGCGAGTGCATCGCGACCACCGCTTTCGTAGGCCTGGTCGGCGTCCTGCGCCAGCGCCGCCCAGTTGATTTCGATGCTGGTGGTGAACTCGATGAAGCGGCGGGCGAACAGCCCGCCCAGCGCCAGCACCAGCAGGTTGGCCACGCAGAACCAGACCAGCAATCGCCAGTACAGCGAGGTGCGCATCGGCTTCATGGCGCGGCCGCCACCAGCACGTAGCCGGAGCCGCGCACCGCATCGATCCTTGGCGCATCGGGCGATGCATCGGCCAGCTTGTGCCGCAGGCGGCTGACGTGGACATCGATGCTGCGGTCGAAGCGCTCGATCTCGCGGCCCAGCGCCTGGCGGGTCAGGCTGGCCTTGTCGACCAGTTCGCCGGCGCGCTGCGCCAGCCCCAGCAGCAACAGGAATTCGGCGCCGGTAAGCACCAGGTCCTGCTCGCCGACCTGGGCCCGGCGCTCGCCCGGAAACAGCTGCAGGTTGCCCACCTGCACCGTGCCGGACACCGGCGGCGCGTTGCGGCGCAGTTGCGCGCGCACGCGCGCCAGCAGCTCGCGCGGCAGGCAGGGCTTGGCCAGGTAATCGTCGGCGCCCAGCTCCAGCCCGATCACCCGGTCCACCGGCTCTCCCCGCGCGGACAGCATGATCACCGGCAGGCGGTGCTGCATGCGCAGCTCGCGCAGGGTTTCCAGGCCGTCGCGGCCGGGCATCATCACGTCGAGGATCAACAGGTCGGGCCGCTCGGCGGTATTGCGCAGGCGGGCCAGCGCGGCGTCGCCGTCGTGCGCGACGTCCACCACGAAGCCCTCGCGCTGCAGGTATTCGGCCAGCAGCCGGCACAGCGCGCGGTCGTCGTCGACAATCAGGATGCGGGAGGGGTTCGGAGTCTGCATGGCTCATTCAATACGGTGGCCCGGGCCGGACACCACGTTCTTTACCGATCTTTACCTGTCCGCAAAGAACATATACGCAGCGGTGTCGTCAAATGATGGCGTACAAACTCCCCACCACAGAGGTACACGTCATGCGCAAGAACACCCTCCTCGGCCTGGCCCTGGCCTCGGCACTGGCCATCGGCAGCTCCGTCGCACTGGCCGCGTCCGCTGGCGGCGCAGGACATGGCGACTTCGGCCATGGGCGCCACCATCATCGCGGCCACGGCCAGATGATGATGCTGGGCAAGCTGAATCTCAGCGACGCGCAGAAGGCCAGCGTCAAGCAGATCATCCGCAGCAGCCGCGAGCAGAACAAGTCCTCGCGCGATGCCTTGCGGCAACAGCGCAGCGCCTTCGAATCGATGACGCCGAACCGGGTCGGCTACCAGGCCGCCGCTTCCCGGCTGGCCCAGGCCGAAGGCCAGGCCACCCAGCAGCGGGTGCAGCAGATGGCCAACCTGCGGGCGCAGATCTACGCGGTGCTGACCCCGGCGCAACAGGCGCAGGCAGCCACGTTCAAGGCCCAGGCACAGGCCCGCCGCGCCCAGTGGAAGCAGTTCCGGGCTGAGCATCCGCAGCCGTCGGCCAAGTAAGCGATCCGCGGTCGTGAAAGATAAAGAGCCCGGGCATGCCCGGGCTCTTCTGCATCCATTCCCACCGCGCCCCGTGCCAATCAGCGCTGCCGATCCGTGCCGACATCCCGCGCCTGCTGCGCACGAGCGTCCGTCGCCTGCGCGGGTGCGTAGGAGAAGTGCAGCATGCATTGATAGTCGGCCAGTGGCATCAGGTCCATGCTGGCGCGGCGTTGATCGACATGCGCCATGTCCTCGGTGGGCTCGGATACCGGACTGCCGTCCTGTGACGGCTTGAACTGCGAGCCGTAACGCTGGGGCTTTCCCTGCGCAAGCAACACGCGGTCCGTGAGCATGGCCACGTCGGCCTTGCGCACACCGCTCCCCGCCAGGCGCGACTCCAGCGTTTTCAGCACCGCCGCCTGGAAGGCCGGATCGCGGTCGGCATGCTGCACCAGCAACCAGGCGTTGGCGACACCTTGCGCACCCACGGCCTCCGGCGTCGGAAAACCTTGTCTTGCCACGACAGCTTTCAACCATGTGAGGTTGTCCGCATCCACCACAAGCATCGCCTTGTTCGCCACCGGGTCACGCATGCCGGCCGCCAGCGCCGTATCACGCGCACGCTGGTCGGCCTCGCCCCGCGCTGCCAGCTCCCGACGCAGTGCCGGATCGGTGACGCGACGACCGGCATCCTCCCGCGCATTCGCTTCGTCGACGTGCGGATGCATGGCCGCCCAGCCAGCCAGGCCCGGACAAGCCTTCAACAGGTCTGCATCATCATCGGCAAGCACAGTGGCGGGCAACAGCAAGGCCGCAACCATGAGGCAAGACAGCGTCATCCTTGACATGAGCAACCTCATTTCTTCTTCGGCAGGTACAGGTCGGTGATGGTGCCTTCGTAGACTTCCGCGGCCATGCCCACCGATTCACCCAGGGTCGGATGCGGGTGGATGGTGAGCGCGATGTCGGCCGCTTCACTGCCCATCTCGATCGCCAGTGCCAGCTCGGAAATCAGGTCGCCCGCGTGTACGCCGACGATCCCGGCGCCCACGATGCGATGGGTTTCCTCGTCGAAGATCAGCTTGGTGAAACCCTCGGTACGGTCGATGCCGATGGCGCGGCCCGAGGCCGCCCACGGGAACTTGCCCACGCCGACTTTCAGTCCCTTCTCCTTCGCCTCGCGCTCGGTCACGCCGACCCAGGCGATTTCCGGATCGGTATAGGCGACCGACGGGATCACCCGCGCGTCGAAATGACTTTTCTGACCCGCTACCACTTGCGCTGCGACGTGCGCTTCGTGGGTGGCCTTGTGCGCCAGCATCGGCTGGCCGACCAGGTCGCCGATGGCGTAGATGTGCGGCACGTTGGTGCGCATCTGCGTGTCGACGTTGATGAAGCCGCGCTCGGTCACCGCGACGCCGGCCTTGTCCGCGCCGATCTTGCCGCCGTTCGGCGAGCGGCCCACCGCGACCAGCACGCGGTCGAACAGCGTGGTCTCGGGAATGCTGTCGCCTTCGTAGCCGACCTCGATGCCCTTCTTCGTCGTCTTGGCGCTGACCACCTTGGTCTTCAGGTGCACGCCCTTGAGCTTGCCGCCCAGGCGCTTGGCCAGCGGCTTGATCAGGTCGGCGTCGGCGCCGGGGATCAGCTGGTCCATGAATTCGACCACGGTCACCGCGCTGCCCAGCGCCGAATACACGGTGGCCATCTCCAGGCCGATGATGCCGCCGCCGACGACCAGCAGGTTCTTCGGCACGTCCTTCAGTTCCAGCGCGCCGGTGGAGTCCACCACGCGCTCGTCGTCCCATGGGAACGCCGGCAGCTTCACCGATTGCGAACCGGCCGCGATGATCGCGTTCTCGAAGCGGATCAGCTTCGTGCCTTCGGCCGTCTGGACTTCCATTTCGTTCGGCGAGACAAACATGCCGGTGCCCACCACGGTGCGCACCTTGCGCGCCTTGGCCATGCCGGCGAGGCCGCCGGTAAGCTGGCCGACCACCCTGGTCTTGAAGCTGCGCAGCTTGTCGAGGTCGATCTTCGGCGCACCGAAGCTGACGCCGTGCGCGGACATCGCCGCGGCTTCATCGATCACCGCCGCGGCATGCAGCAATGCCTTGGAGGGGATGCAGCCCACGTTGAGGCAGACGCCGCCCAGGCTGTCGTAGCGTTCGACCAGCACGGTGTCGACGCCGAGGTCGGCAGCGCGGAACGCGGCCGAGTAGCCGCCGGGACCGGAGCCGAGCACGACCAGCTTGCATTCGATGTCGGCCTTGCGGCCGGATGCCGCGGCAGCCTTCGGTGCCGATTCGCTCCCTCCCCTGCTCGCAGGGGAGGGCTGGGGAGGGGTGGCCGCCGGAACGGCGGCTGGCGTCGGGG
>NZ_LMHR01000011.1:0-6094 GCF_001428465.1 Rhodanobacter sp. Root179
TGGCCGTGGCCGGCCACCCGCCGGTGCCTCATTCCAGCAGACTCACCTGGTCGGCGGCGGTCAGCCACAGCAGCTGATAGTGGCCGTAGGGATAGTCGAAGCTGTAATCCTCGCCGGGGATCGTCGAGGTGTGCACGCCGTAGACGAGGCAGCTGCCGTAGCAGTTGATCTCGTCGCTCCACGATTTCATCGAGTACATGTGCGCTCCGAACCGGTGCCCGGCCATGCCTTGCAGCAGCGGGCTGCCCACGGACAGGCCATACGAGCCGCAGGTGGCGGTGGCCACGTTCCATGGATACATGCCGCACGACCACAGCCCGTGCACCGCGCCGGCGATGCCGATGAACACGTCGACCTTGCCGGCCACGCCGAGCCTGTCGATCTCGCGCATCGCCAGGGTCACGCCCATCGAATGGCCGATCACGTCGATATGCCCGCTGCACGAGCCGGCGATGGCGCTGCTGATCGCGTTCCTGACCGGGGTCTCCTCGCTGCCGCTGTGGTCGTTGCAGGCGGCGCAGTAGGCGTTGCCCCAGGCGGGCGCAACGATCTGCGCGTCGCTCCAGCCCTGCTGGCGCAGCCGGTCGTAGGTGTTCTGGAAATCGGCGGGGCTGCCGGTATTGCCGTGCACCAGCACCACGGTGTCATGGCAGGTGGCCCGCGCAGACAGCGCGGGCAGGAACAGCAGCACGGCCAGCAGGCCCAGTCCATACGTCTTGATCGACATCGCTCATGTCTCCCTTGCTTCACGACAGTCCCGCTCGCGCGGAACGGAAGGAGCCACCCCACATGCAGGCGGCCCCGGATCGGTCGGCGTCGGCAACCGGCAACGCCGGTCGGGGGAGGCGACGTCGTTCGGGTGGTGGTCTAGACCACGCCCAGGAAGTAGTACGCCGCGATCACCACCAGCACCGCCAGCGTCTTGATCACGGTGATCGCGAAGATGTCCTTGTAGGCCTGCCGATGGGTCAGTCCGGTCACCGCCAGCAGGGTGATCACCGCGCCGTTGTGGGGCAGGGTGTCCATGCCGCCGGAGGCCATCGCGGCGACCCGGTGCAGCACTTCCATCGGGATGCCGGCGGCGTTCGCGTTGGCGATGAAGGTTTCGGCCATCGCGCCCAGCGCGATGCTCATGCCGCCGGAGGCCGAGCCGGTGATGCCGGCCAGCGCGGTGACGGTGACCGCTTCATTGACCAGCGGATTCGGGATCGTGTGCAGCGCATCGGCCACCAGCTTGAAGCCCGGCAGGGCGGCGATCACCGCGCCGAAGCCGTATTCGGATGCCGTGTTCATCGAGGCCAGCAAGGCGCCGCCGACTGCCGCCTGGCTGCCCGCGGCCAGTCGCCCCAGCACCGCGCGCCAGGCGAATACCAGCACGCACGCAATGCCGACCAGCAAGGCGCCCTCGACCGCCCAGATCGCGGCGACCTTGGACACCTCCTGCACCACCGGCTTCGCGTTGCCGACCACGCTGGGCAGGAACGACTGGGTTTCGCCATAGACGCGCGGGATCAGGTCGGTGAACAGCTTGTTGCACACTCCAACCAGCACCAGCGGCAGCAGCGCGATCAGCGGATGCGGCAATCGCGCAGCCTCGAACGGCTCCGGCTCGTTGAGCAGATTGTTGCCGTAGCCTTCGCCGGCTGCGGCGGCCTTGCGTCGACGCCAGTCCAGATAGCTCAGGCCCACGATCAGGATGAACACGCCGCCGATCGTTCCCAGCCACGGCGCGGCCCAGGTGTTGGTGCCGAAAAACGAGGTGGGGATGATGTTCTGGATCTGCGGCGTGCCCGGCAGCGAATCCATGGTGAAAGTGAACGCGCCCAATGCGATGGTGCCGGGGATCAGTCGCTTGGGGATGTCCGACTGGCGGAACAGTTCCGCCGCAAACGGGTATACCGCGAACACCACCACGAACAGCGACACGCCACCGTAGGTCAGCAGCGCGCAGACCAGCACGATCGAGAGCATCGCGCGGCTGCGCCCGACCAGGCCGACGGTCGCGGCCACGATCGATTTGGAAAAGCCGGACAGTTCGATCAGCTTGCCGAACACCGCACCCAGCATGAACACCGGGAAATACAGCTTGAGGAAACCGACCATCTTGTCCATGAACAGGCCGGTGAACATCGGCGCGACCAGTGACGGATCGGTCAGCAGCACCGCGCCCAGCGCAGCGATCGGCGCGAACAGGATCACGCTGTAGCCGCGGTACGCCGCGAACATCAGGAAGCACAGCGCGGCCAGCACGATCAGGAACGCCATCCGTGAATCTCCCCGTTTCAGCCCTAACGACAGGCGCCGAGTATCCCGAAGCGCTGGCCGTGCGGGCACTGTACGAAGGTACAAGTGTTGCTGCGGCAAGGCCCACCTAAGCTCCCCTCATCAGCATTCGCGCGAGCGATGCATTCACTAGCAAGGGGACGTCATGAAACGCACGCATCTGAGTTCGGCGATCGGTCTGGTTCTGGGCCTGGCCCTGGTGGCGCCGCTGCAGGCGCAGCAGGCGAACGAGGATGCCGGCGCGAAAACCACGGCAGCGAAGCAGGCCGACGCCAAGCAGCTGCAGGAAGTGACGGTCAGCGCGCGGCGCCGCGACGAGTCGCTGGAAAAGGTGCCGGTGGCGATCACCGCGTTCAGCGGCGAGGACATGAAGGACCTGCAGGCGAACAGCATCGACGGCCTGCAGGGCGCGGTGCCGAACATGAACATCGTGCAGGGCCGCGGTTCGTCCTCGGCGGTGAACATCTTCATCCGCGGCATCGGCCAGCCCGACGCGCTGCAGACGTTCGACCCGGGCGTGGGCATGTACGTCGACGACGTCTACTACTCGCGCATCCAGGGCGGGCTGATCAACCTGTTCGACGTCGAGCGCGTCGAGGTGCTGCGCGGTCCCCAGGGCACGCTGTACGGCAAGAACTCCACCGGCGGCGCGGTCAAGGTGGTGACGAAGAACCCGGGCGACAGCACCGAGGGTTCGGTCGAGGCCGGCTTCGGCAACTATGGCCGGCGCGAAGGCAAGTTCTACCTCGGCGGCCCGCTCGGCGGCGCGTGGTCGGCGTCGATCGCCGGCGGCGTCACGCAGACCGACGGCTACGTCACCGACCCCTCCACCGGCCACAAGTACAACGACGAGGACACCAAGTCGGTGCGCGGCAAGCTGCGCTACCACCCGTCGGAAAACTTCGATGCCGTGCTGAGCCTCGACTACACCAAGCAGGACACCGGGCTCACCTTGGGCCAGCCGGTCTCCACGTTGAAACGCACCGACTTGGTGTTCGGTTCGGTGGCGTTGTACACCCCGACTCCGGACCAGAAGTACGACTTCAAGACGCGCACCTCGTTCAGCCCGGACAAGGGCCAGCAGCTTGAACACAAGGGCGCTGCGCTCAGCCTCGACTGGAAGCTGTCCGAGCAGTGGAACCTCAAGAGCATCAGCGCGTTCCGCAAGCTCGACAACGACTCCTACATCGACATCGACGCCTCGCAGTTCGAGCTGGGCGACGTGCTGGTCGACTTCCACCAGAAGCAGGCCAGCCAGGAACTGCAGCTGCAGTACGACAACGGCAGCAACCTGCAGGCGGTCTACGGCTTGTATTACCTGCGCGAGACCGTGCCGTCGCACCAGGAAGCGTACGCCGACGACCTGTTCGCGCTGGCCGGTACGCCGATCACCTTCCTGCGCACCATCGACGACGACCTCACCACCACGACGTACGCCGGCTTCGCCCACGTGAACTGGCAGTTCGTGCCGAGCTGGACGCTGGCCGCCGGCGTGCGTTACAGCAGCGACCACAAGGACTACGACCGCACCACCAGCACGTTCTGGGGCCAGCCCTTCACCGCGATCAACGAGACCGTCGCCTTCACCGGCGACAAGCGCTGGAACGCGTGGACGCCCACGCTCAGCCTGCAGAAACAGTTCGACCCGCAGACCATGGGTTATGTTTCCGCGAGCCGCGGCTTCAAGTCTGGCGGCTTCAACGGCCGCGCCAACTCCGCCGCGGAAACGCGCACCGCCGAGTACAACCCCGAGTACGTGTGGACCTACGAACTGGGCCTCAAATGGCGCTCGGCCGACAACAAGCTGCAGGCCAACCTGGCCGCGTTCCACAGTGACTACACCGACTTCCAGGCCCGCGTGTCCGAAGTGCAGAACCCCGGCTCGATCACCCCGACGTTCGCCTTCCCGGTGATCAACGCGGCCAAGCTGAAGATGGACGGCTTCGAGTTCGAGGGCGCCGCCGTGTTCGACGACGGCACCCGGCTGTCGGCCCAGGTCGGCTATCTGGACGCCCGCTACGCCAAGTTCGTCGACCATCGCCTGGACCCCAGCGACCCGCTGTACAACCCCAGCCTGCATGACCACGTGCCGTTCTCGCCGACCTGGACCTCGCGTGTCGCGGCCACCCATGCGTTCAACCTCAGCAACGGCAGCGCCATCACCATCGGCGCCGACTGGTCGTACCGCAGCGAGACCTGGCTCAGTGTGGACAACTACGACGCCTTGAGCCAGAAGGCCTACTCGGTCACCGGCCTGTTCGGCATCTATGACTCGGCCGATGGCCACTGGCAGTTCCGCACCGGCGTGCGCAACCTGGGCGACAAGGTTTACAAGACCGACGGACAGGAGTTCTCCAGCGTGGGCAACATCCGCACCGCTTACTACGGCATGCCGCGCAACTGGTACGCCAACGTGCGCTATAACTTCTGACGAGGCCGTCCTGCGGGGTGGGTGATGCCCGCCCCGCAGCCCACCTCGAATCGAGCCCATGGAGCGACCGATGACTACCCGCTGGACAACCCGCGTGCTGTGGCTGGCCTTGCTGGCCAGCGCCGGCAGTGCCTGCGCCAAAAGCCCCGACGCCAGTTTGCCGAAGCTGAAGATCGATCCGGCACGCACCGCGGTGGTCGGTCTTTCCTCCGGTGCCTACATGGCCACCCAGGCGCAACTGGCCTATCCGGAGCTGTTCCCGAACGCGGCGATGGTCGCCGGCGGACCTTACGGCTGCGCCGGCGGCAAGCTGGACGTGGCGCTGGGCAGTTGCATGAAGGGCGTGCCCGCACCGGATGTCGCCGCACTGGTGGCCAGCGCCGGCAAGCGTTCTGCCGCCGGCGAGATCGGTGCGTTGAAGGACCTGGCGCATGCCCGCGTCTACCTGCTGCACGGCAGGGACGACGCCCTGGTGGCACCGGCCGTGGCCGAAGCCGGCGCCCACTTCTATGAACAATTGCGCGATGGCATGCCGGGCCTCGGGGGCATGCAGGTGCATGACGATGGCCAGCGCGCGTTCGCGCACAATCTGCCGGTGGCGGCCACCGGCGACGATTGCGACAAGTCGGTGACGCCTTACCTCGGCCACTGCGGTTTCGACGCGGCGGGCGAAATCTTCGCGCAGATGTTCGGCCAGCCGGCGCATGTCGCGACCACGGCCAAGGGCGAGCTGCGCAGCTTCGACCAGGACGCGCTGCGTCCCGACGGCGCCGACGCGTTCATGGCCGATACCGGCTACGTCTACCTGCCGCCCGCCTGTCTCGCCGGCAGGTCCTGCGGCGTGGTGGTGGCGTTCCACGGCTGCAAGCAGAACGCCGATGCGGTGGGCAAGGCTTTCGTCGAGGACGCCGGCTTCAACCGCTGGGCCGACGTCTACGACGTGGCGGTGCTATATCCTCAGACCCGCGCAAGTTTCGCGCCCTTGAATCCGCAAGCATGCTGGGACTGGTGGGGTTATTCCGGAGCCGACTACGACACACGCCGCGGCGTGCAGTTGCGCTGGGTGGTGAACGCGGTACGGGCGTTGGGGTTGCCCGCCGGCCATTGATGGCCCCGCACGCCGATGGCCTCGAGGTTGTCGTAGGAGCACACCCTGCGTGCAATGCTCCTGCTCTATTCATAGCCATGGGCTTCAGAGCGAAGAGCTTTCGTCCTCCTTCGGAGGGCGAGTCACTTTCTCTTGAGTGGCCAAGAGAAAGTAACCCAAGAGAAGGCCACCCCGCTTCCGCGCTTTCCGGGCGTCCTGCCCGGAAAGTCCGCGAGCCGGGGCCGGGCTTTTCGACAGGGCATCCTGCCCTGGCGAAAAGGAGCCGACATCCC
>NZ_LMHR01000012.1:0-1232 GCF_001428465.1 Rhodanobacter sp. Root179
ACCATCATGGCCCTCGAGGCCGAAAGGGGAGGAAGTCTCTTTTTACTCGTTCAAGGCGGACGCCTCCGGCGCCGCTTAACTCAAGCGTTAGGCTGCCATGGCACTTTCCAAACTTCGTGCACTGAGAATCCCCAGTCAGACACCAACGGTACTGGTGGTTGCGGCTGGAGTGTGGTGCATGGCCCTCTTGCTCATGGTTGCGGCTGGCTTTTGCAAACACATGGGCTGGCAAGCCGCGTTCTACGTGCTCTTCGCGCTACTCTTTCTTTGCGCGTTTCTATTTATGGCCCTGGTACTTCATGGCATGTTTCAAGCAATCACCGGGCAGGTTTATCGGTGGCGCGACGGCCCGTAATCCGCCTAACATCTCGTTCAAGGCGGACGGCTACGCCGCCGCTTAACTCCAGCGTTAGCACTCAATGACAGATTCCAACAACTGCTACGCATACTTTGGCGTTTACGGAGACGCGATAGATCCGCCTGCCCTGTCTGCCGAGCTTGGCGTCGCCCCTACACAGGCCTGGCTCAAGGGCGAGTTGGATCACAGGCGCCGGGAACGGAGAACAGGGCATTGGGCGCTGTATTCCAGACTTGCCCGCACGGCCGAACTTGAAGAACACTTGCTTGATGTTCTGGTACAAATGGATGCCAACGCGCCCGCGTTTGCCGCGGTCAGCCAGCGCTTTGGCGGCACATTGCAGCTGGTTGGTCATTTTCATGACTTGGGCGCTGGCCTCAACCTTTCCAGGGACGTCGTATCTCGTCTCGCCTTCTACGGCGTGCAGCTGGACCTCGACTCTTACTATTTGTACTCAGACAGCCGGGAGTGCACGGATTGATCGCTAACAATTCATTCGAGGCGGACGGCTTCGCCGCCGCTCAATTCCAGCGTTAGGCACCATGAAATTCCGCATTGAGTACATTGCAACCAAAGAGAGACCTGCATATCTCTTCGCTCGGCAGGTCGAACCCGGCCAGTTTTCCGTGTCTCAAACTTCCCGCCTCGGCGGCGTACCCATCAAACCGCGTATCTCTTGCCCGAGGGCGCTCACTCCTAGCGGCCAACCCGATGGCACGATCTTCACTTTCGTCTTGGCCACGGCCAACGACTTACCAAAGCTAGAGGTCGGTCAAGTAGTTGAGTTGGTTGGCTAAACATGCCTAACCAGTCCGTAAGAGACTTCCCGTCAACCCGAGGTGCATGACGCTTTTGCCTTGGGCTCTCAGGCGAC
>NZ_LMHR01000013.1:0-6828 GCF_001428465.1 Rhodanobacter sp. Root179
CTGCTGAGCACGCCGCTCAACCCGCTGCAGCACGACTACACCCAGGCCATGCAGCGCTCCGGCGGCATGTTGCTGAAGCTGCTCAACGATGCGCTGGACCTGGCCCGCATCGAGGCCGGCCGGCTCGAACTGGAACCCTCGCCATTCGATCCGCGCCAGCTGCTTTCCGAAGTGGCGCAGCTGGAGCAGGGCCTGGCCCACGCGAAGGGCCTGCGCTTCGTCCTGGAGATGTCCGACGACCTGCCGGCGCAATGGCTGGGCGATGCGCTGCGCATCAAGCAGGTGCTGCTGAACCTGGCCAACAATGCGCTGAAGTTCACCGAGCATGGCGAAGTGATCCTGCGCGCGCGGCGATCCGCCGACGGCCTGCTGTGCAGCATCAGCGACACCGGTCCGGGCATTTCCGAGGCCAGCCAGGCGCGGCTGTTCCAGCGCTTCGAGCAGGCCGACAGCCCGCAGCGCCGGGTCGGCAGCGGGCTGGGCCTGGCGATCTGCCGCGAACTGGTCGACATGATGGGCGGCTCGATCGAACTGGAGTCGCAGCTCGGTCACGGCAGCACCTTCCATGTGCACATGCCGCTGGCCGAGCCGGCGGTGGCGATGCCGGTGGACGAGTTCGCCAGCGGCCGGCACTACCGCCTGCTGCTGGTGGAGGACGATCCGATCGTGGCCACGGTGATCTGCGGCCTGCTGGAACGCGAAGGCCACAAGGTCAAGCACGTCGGCAACGGCCTGGCGGCGCTGGGCGAACTGGCCCATGCGCCGTTCGACGCCGCGTTGCTGGATCTGGACCTGCCGGGCGTGGACGGTTTCCAGATCGCCCGGCTGATCCGCCAGCGCGAGCACGCGGGCCAGCACCTGCCGCTGCTGGCGGTCACCGCCCGTTCGGGCAACGGCGACGAGGCGAAGGCGCGCGAGTCGGGCATGGACGGGTTCCTGCGCAAGCCGGTCAGCGGCGAGCAGCTGATCACGGCGTTGGCGCGCGTGGTGCCGGGCACCGTGGCCAGCGAGGAATTGCCCGCCTGAACTACATGTCGTGCTTGCGCACCTCGAAGCCGAGGCGCTGGTATTCGCGCCAGCGCGCCCGCGAACCCTCGCGCGCGTCCGGGTCGGCGGCCACCACTTCCAGCACGCGCTGGTAGTTGCCGGGGGCGCAGGCCTCGCGCAGGTTGATCACCAGCGGGCGGTCCGCCGTGTCCACGCCCGGCGGCACGATCAGCACGGCGGTGTGTTCGTCGTCGTCATCGCCGGCCAGCTGGTGCGGGATCATCGCGTCGTCGTCGAATGCCCACAGCAACTCGTCCAGTTCCTCGGCCTCGCTGAAATCGCGGGTGAGGATCAGCGTGGGCTGCTGCGCCGCGAACGCCTTCTTCGCCAGCTCGCAGGCCAGCAACAGCGGCTGTTCGCGGAAGCGCGGCTTGTCGATCAGGTAGAAGTCGGCACGCATGGAAGCCGGGAATCGGGAATGGGGAGTCGGGAATAGTAAAGGCAAAAGCCGCGCTGCGTTCCTGGCTTTTCCGATTCCCTATTCTCGATTCCCTATTCCCTGTCCAGCAGCCACTGCGCCAGCAGCGCCACCGGGCGGCCGGTGGCCAGGCCCTTGCGGCCTTCGTCCCAGGCGGTGCCGGCAATGTCCAGGTGGGCCCAGCGCTGGCCGTCGGTGAAGCGCGACAGGAAGCAGGCGGCGGTGATCGCACCGGCGCTCTTGCCGCCGATGTTGGCGACGTCGGCGAAGCCGGAGTCGAGCTGGGCCTGGTAGTCGTCCCACAGCGGCAGGCGCCAGGCGCGGTCGAGCGTCTCCTCGCCGGCGGCGAGCAGTTCGGCGGCGAGGTCGTCGTGTTTGCTCATCAGGCCGCTGGCGTGCTTGCCCAGCGCGATCACGCAGGCGCCGGTGAGCGTGGCTGCATCGATCAGCGCCTGCGGCTGGTACGTCTGCGCGGTGTACGTCAGCGCGTCGCACAGGATCAGCCGGCCTTCGGCGTCGGTGTTGAGCACTTCGATGGTGAGCCCGGACAGGCTGGTCAGCACGTCGCTGGGGCGGTAGCTGTCGCCGTCGGGCATGTTCTCCACGGCCGGCACCACGCAGACCAGGTTGAGCTTCAGGCCCATCTTCACCGCGGCCACGAACGCGCCCAGCACGCCGGCGGCGCCGCCCATGTCGAACTTCATCTCTTCCATGCCGGCGCCGGGCTTCAGGCTGATGCCGCCGGAGTCGAAGGTGACGCCCTTGCCGACGAAGGCATACGGCTTGTCGCCGTCGTTGCCGCCCTTGTATTCCAGCGCGATCAGGCGCGGCTTGTTGACCGAGCCGCGGCCCACGGCGAGCAGCGAGCCGAAGCCCAGCTTCTCCATCGCCACTTCGTCGAGCACGGTGCAGCTGACCTTGTCGTGGCCGTCGGCGAAGGCCTGCGCCTGCGCCGCGATGTGGGCCGGGTTGCAGATGTTCGGCGGCAGGTTGGCCAGCTCGCGGGCGAAGCGCACGCCCTCGGCGATCGCCACGGCCTGCGCCAGTCCGCTGGCCGCTTCGTCGCCGCCGGCGAAGGTCAGCCGGGCCAGTTCGACCTGCTTGCTCCGGTCGCGGGGCTTGAAGGTGGCGGTGTAGCGATAGGCCGCGTAGTCGCTGGCCAGCGCCGCGATGCGCACGCGCCACGCGCTGTCGCGGCCGGGCACGTCGACACCGCTGAGGCAGGAGACGGCATCGGCCACCGGCAGCCGACCCAGTGCGCGCGCAGCCTCGATGTTCACCTTCTGGTAGCGCGCCGCGTCGAACGACTTCTGCGCACCCAGGCCGACCACCAGCACGCGCCGTGCGGCGATGCCGGCCGGCGCGAACAACATCGTGGTCGAGCCGGCCTTGCCGCTGATGTCGCCGCTTTCGATCTGGCGCCTGATGGCGCCGCCGCTGGCGTCGTCCAGCTGGGCAGCCGCGCTGGTCAGCACGCCCTGTTCGTACACGCCGACCATCACGCAGGCACTGTCGACGGTGGCGGGGGCGATGCTGGCGAGGCTGAACTGAAGTGTCATCGGAGGGTTCCTGCATGAGCCCGGCAATGGCCGGACAGGCTAGACTTGCGGTTTGCCGGCGCTGCTGCCGGGCCGGTTCAAGCGGACAAGTTTATCGCATGCTGAGCATCCTCGACCGCTATTTCCTGCGCGAGCTGGCGCAGACCGTGGCCGCCACCGTGGTGGTGCTGCTGGTGATCGTGGCCGGCAGTGCGTTCGCCCGCGTGCTGCAGCAGGTCGCCAACGGCAGCTTCCCCGCCAGCGTGATGTTCCAGGTGCTGGGCCTGCGCACGCTCGACGGCCTCACCAACATGATGCCGCTGGCCAGCTTCATCGGCATCCTGCTCGGTCTCGGGCGGATGTATCGCGAAAGCGAGATGCACGTGCTGTCGTCGTCGGGCATGGGGCCGCGCGGGCTGCTGCGGCCGGTGCTGATCCTGGGCGCCGTGCTGGTCGCGATCACCGCCGTGGTCTCACTGTGGGTGGGACCGTGGGCCGTGCGCACCAGCGACGCGATGGTCGCCGCGGCGAACCGTTCGGTGATTGCCGCCGGCCTCGATGCGGGACGCTTCACCGAACTGCCCGGCAAGGGCGGCATCATCTTCGTCGACACCCTCAGCCGCGACGGCAGCAAGCTGGGCCGTACCTTCGTGGCGACCCAGAGCGACAGCAAGGACGGCCCGGCGCATCTGAAACTGGTCAGCGCCACCAGCGGCGAGCTGTACCAGGAGAGCAACGGCGACGGCCGCTTCATCGCCTTCAAGGACGGCTGGCAATACGACATCCCGCTGGGCGCCAACAACTGGCGGCAGATGCAGTACCAGCGCAACGACACCTCGCTGTCCGCGGTGCGGGCCGACGAGGATGACGATCCCGCGCATTCCAAGAGCAGCTGGGCGCTGTTCCAGTCCGATGATCCGGACGATCGCGCCGAATTCGCCTGGCGCGCCAACGCGCCGCCGCTGACCCTGGTGCTGCTGCTGCTGGCGTTGCCGCTGTCGCGGCAGAGTCCGCGTGAGCCGAGGTACGGCCGGCTGCTGCTGGCGGTGGTCACGTTCTACCTCTACTACACCTTGCTGGCGCTGGGCCGCGCCCAGATCGGCAAGGACCACTGGCACAACCAGGCGCCGCTGTGGGCCCTGCACGCGCTGGTGCTGGGCATGGCCGGCTGGATGCTGTGGAAACAGTATTCCCCGCGCAAGCTGCGGCCGCCGACCTCGGGCGCGGCGGCATGAGCGTGTTCAACATCAAGCGGGTCGACCGGCTGGTCGCGCTGAGCGTGCTCGGCTCGATGCTGATGGTGTGGCTGGTGCTGACCGGTTTCGACGCGGTCACCCAGCTGCTGCGCCAGCTCGGCAACGTGGGCAAGCACGGCTATACGCTGAGCAATGCGATTGCCTACGTGCTGGTGACATTCCCGCGCCGTGCCTACGAGATGTTCGGCAATGCGGCGCTGATCGGTGGTCTGCTGGGCCTGGGCGGCCTGGCCGGCACCGGCGAACTCACCGCCTTGCGCGCCGCCGGAATGTCGCGGTTGCGCATCGCCGGTTCGGCGGTGGGCGTGGTCGCGGTGCTGATCGTGGGCGTGGTGATCATGGGCGAGACGCTGGCACCGTGGGGCGACCAGCAGGCGCAGGTGATGCAGGCGCGGATGAAGTCCGGCAACCTCGGCATGACCACCAGCAGCGGACTGTGGGCGCGCGACGGCGATGACGTGATCAATGCGCGCGGCACCTCGCTGAAGCAGCGTGACGGCCTGGCCACCGTGCAGCTCAGCGACGTGCGCATCTTCAACTTCAGCAAGGACGGCCAGCTGCATCGCTTCACCTGGGCCAGGACCGCCCAGCACGACGGCAGGCAGTGGATGCTGCACGACGTGCGCATCACCACGCTGGACGAAGCCGGCACGCATGCCGGCACCGAGGCGGAGTTGCCGTGGAAGTCCACGCTGAATCCGCAGGTGCTGGCGCAGTCGGTGATCCAGCCGCAGTACCTGTCGATGCGCGACCTGCGCCGCAACATGGATTACCTGGAAGGCAACGGGCAGAGTCCCGGCAGCTACGCGGTGGCGTTCTGGGGACGTGCGCTGTATCCGCTCAACGTGCTGGTGCTGGTGTTGTGCGCGATGCCGTTCGCGTTCGGGTCGCTGCGTTCGGGTGGCCTCGGCAAGCGCATGTTCATCGGCATCCTGCTCGCGCTGGGCTGGTATTTCCTGCAGCAGGCGATGGTGAACTTCGGTACGGTCTACGGCATGCCGCCGCTGCTGGCCAACCTGCTGCCGGCGGTGATCCTGGTGCTCGTCGCCTGGTTGTACTTCCGGCGACGGGTCTGATCGCCGCAGCTGTTTCCCCCGGCAGTGTGACCGCGTTCTCAGCATCGTCAACCCGCAAGCCTCCACTATCGAATGGACGCCGAAGCGACACCCGCCGCGCGTCATCGCAGGGCGGAAGCTGCTTGCTTCCGCCATCACCAACTCTCGGGGGGGAGTCATGTCCAAGCCTTTCTGGCACAAGGATGCCTGCGGATTCTGGTTGATCGCCTGTATTCAGCTGAGCGCTTCGGCCGGCTGGGCGATGGTGCATTACCAGCTGTTGCAATAGTCGGATCAACTTGCCGGCGATGCCGGATCGGGCCAAGCTGTCGGCTTTGCCGACAGCAGGGGTGAGCCGTGGAATGGGTTGATCTGCGCAGCGATACGGTGACGCGGCCGACGGCCGCGATGCGCGAAGCGATGCTCGGCGCCGAGGTCGGCGACGACGTCTACGGCGAAGATCCCACCGTCAACGCGCTGCAGCGGCGGCTGGCCGATGAGCTCGGTTTCGACGCCGGCCTGTTCGTGCCCAGCGGCACGCAATCCAACCTGCTGGCCCTGCTGGCGCATTGCGAGCGCGGCGACGAATACCTGGTCGGCATGGACGCGCATACCTACAAGTTCGAGGGCGGCGGCGCCGCGGTGCTGGGCTCGATCCAGCCGCAGCCGATCGTGCACGCCGACGACGGCACGTTGCCGCTGGCGCGCATCGAGGCGGCGATCAAGCCGGTCGATCCGCACTTCGCGCGAACCCGTCTGCTGGCGCTGGAAAACACCTGGCACGGCCGCACGTTGCCGCTGGATTACCTGGTTGCCGCGCACGACGTGGCACGCTCGCATGGCCTCGGCCTGCACCTGGACGGCGCGCGCCTGTTCAACGCCGCCGTGGCATGCGGCGTGCCGCCGCGCGAGATCGCGCGGCATTTCGACACCGTCTCGATCTGCCTGTCGAAAGGCCTCGGCGCGCCGGTGGGTTCGGTGCTGGTCGGTTCGCACGCGCTGATCGACAAGGCGCGCCGCTGGCGCAAGGTCACCGGCGGCGGCTGGCGCCAGGCCGGCATGCTCGCCGCGGCGGGCATGCACGCGCTGGATCGTCATGTGACGCGGCTGGCGCAGGATCATCATCGCGCCGAATATCTGGCTGGCCGCCTGCGCGAGGTCGCCGGCATCGACCTGCTGGGCCAGTATACTAACATGGTCTTCATCGATGTCCCGGCCGAACGCCTGCGCGATCTGGACGTCCATTTGCGTGCGGCCGGCATCCGCATCAGCATCGGCTACCTGCCCACGCTGCGCCTGGTGACGCATCTGGATGTCGACGATGACGGCATCGAACGCACGGCAACCGCGTTCCGCGAGTTTTTCGCGCGGCATTGATTGTCCGCTTCTCGTCGGCTTGCTGAGCAGGCCGCTTTTACCTGCCCTTGTGCATCAGAGCAAAAGCTTTCGTCTGCCTGCGGCAGCCGAGCCACCTTTCTCTGAGTGGCCAGAGAAACGTGGCCCAAAGAGAGGCC
>NZ_LMHR01000014.1:0-7159 GCF_001428465.1 Rhodanobacter sp. Root179
GGTCATGGCGGAGAGGCGGCGCAAGGCGCCGCCCGCCTAGACTTGAGCCGAGCGGCGTGCGGGTCAAGCTGCACTGCGGGGAACCGCCGCCGTCGCCGGGTGGTCTCAAGCGCCGTGGCGTCGCCATCCCGCCGGATGTGCGCCGCCATCCGGCCGGCCGGAATTCAGTTCCCGCTCGGCATGCTGCCCGCTCCCGCCACGCCCGAGGTTCCGTCATCGCCCGCTCGCCGCTCGCCCAACGCCCGTCGCCGGTGTCCGCCGAGGAGTCGCCGGCGTCGCCGATGCACGAGGCGACCCCGCGCGCCCTGGCGGCCGGGCGTGGCCGCCGCTGGCACGAGCCACGGCGCGAACGCCGCCAGCACTGGCTGGCCCTGTTGCTCGCCGCGTTGCTGCACGGCGTGTTCGTGCTGGTGGTGTGGCAGCAGATGCGTCCACGAATGATCGCCCCGACCACCAGCGCGCCCGCGCAGGAAGCGCTGCAGATCCGCTTCATCAGCAGCGCGCCGGCGAGGGCGACATCACCGGCCCCGGCGTTGCAGGCACCGCCGCGTCCCCGCGCTCCGCTGGCGCCGCGCGAACCGCCGCGAAAGAACGCCATGAGCCTGCAGCTGCCCGCGCCGCCCCCGCCCGACACGACACGGCTGTTCGATGAAAGCGGCCAGCCCCTGTTGCCCGCCCCGGCAAGCAGCACGCCGGTGCCCGACTACGTGCAGCACCTGCCCCAGGGCGACCCGCGGATCATGCAGCACCGCAGTCCGGTCACCTACCAGGCCACGCGCTTCGAGAAGGACTGGGGCAAGGGCAACGCCGTCGACAGCGCGCTGCAGAAGCTGGTCGACAAGACCACGGTGAAGAAGACCATCCGGCTCCCCCGCGGCGTGCGCATCCACTGCGCGATCTCGCTGGCGATGCTGGCGGGTGGTTGTGGCGGCGATCCACCGGCGAAACCTTCGGCGAAGGACGGCGACGTGCGCCTCAACATGGCGCCGGCGCGCTCGCTGGACGGGCAGGCTCATGCGCCGAAGCCGCCCAGCGAGCAGGCCTGCATCGACATGTATCGCGCCGGCAAGCCGCTGGCCTGGGGTTGCCCGGTGGACACACCCGATCGTGCCGTGGATGCCGAGCTGCGCGAGCGGGCCGCGAAGGCAGCGCGCGGGCACTGAACCCGCGGCGGCATGAACCTCGCGACGGTCGATCGTCATGCCCGTCACGCGCAACCGGGGCGGCGCCCGCTACACTCATCCGATGCCCGCGCCACCGCCACACCCCACCTCCCGACGCGCCGCCAACCCCGCGCAGGTGATGCTGAACTCGCCACTGGCGGCGGCCACTCGTGCACGCGTGTATCACCAGCGCACGCGGCCACGGCCGCGCGAACGCACCCTGCGCATCGTGGCGATGGCGGGCGCCGTGGTGGTGCATCTGTTCTTCCTGTTCGGCTTCGTGCTCGGCCCCGCGTTCCAGGTCGTGCTGCCGCCCGAGCCGAAGCAGGTGCTGTTGCAGGTGCGCTTGATCGAGCCGCCCGAGCCGCCACCGCCGCCACCGGTGCGCGGCACGCCACCGAAGGAGCGCGGGCCGCGCCACCAGGGTCGCGACAAGCGGCCGGCCCGGGTCAGCGAGCGCAGCGCCAACGTCGAGGCAGTGGTGACGCCGGCGCCACCCGCAGCGGCCGCGCCGCCGGTGGTTGCCAGGGTGGCGAAGGTCAAGGCGCCCAAACCGAAGCCCGTGGCCGTGCCAACGGCACCGGTGAGCCTGCCGCAACCGGCCCCGGCGCCCGATCTGCAACCGGTGCCGCTGGCCGGCGAGCCGCCGGCGATCAACCTGCCCACGCCGGTGGTGCAGGCGCCGGTGCCGCCGAAGTTCCAGCCCGAGTCCGTGCGCAAGCCGCAACTGGAAGGCAATCGGCCGATGCCGCCACCGCCTTCGCTGGCGATGCCCGAAGTGCCACCGCAGGCCGCACCGCCGATCGCCATGCCGAGCATCGCGCTGGACGTGAGCGTGCCCAAATCCGCAGCGCCGGCCAGCATCACCGTGATGCGTGCCGAGGTTCCCGCCGCGCCGCCGGTGCCTGCATTGCAGCCGGTGCCCCTGCCGGCGCAGGTCTCGCCCATCGTCAATCTGGATGCGCCGCTGAGCGCGCCCCGTCCCACGGTGTCCAACGAAAAGCCCCAGGTGCAGGCGCCGTCGATCGAGGTGGCCGAGGCCGAACTCGACGCGGTGCCGCTGGCGCCATCGGCGCCGGCCGAGATCAAGCCGCAGGCGCCCAGCGAAAAGATCGAGGTGACCGACACGCCGCGGCAAACGGCCGTCCAGCCGTCCATCGAACTTCCCGAACTGAGCGCGCCGCCCACGGTGACCCCGGCCGCCGCGCCCGTTCCCGACAGCACGACGGCAAAAGCCGAATCGCCCCAGTCCAAGGCCAGCGACGAAGCGCAACAGCCCGCGCCCACCCCGGCGGACCAGTCGCCGGGGCGCGACGTCAGCCGCGCGCCCGACGCCATCCCGCAAGGCAGCGACCTGGGTGATCCGGGTCGAGCCGATGCCGTCGTGCGCGAACCGGCAGCGGCCGACAGCAGCGCCGCCACGTCGGCCCAAGCGGCGAAGCAGCCGGGCAACGGCAAGCAGGTCGCCGCCGACCAGACAGGCAAGGCACCGACTGCCAGCGACCAGGCTGGCAAGGCGCAGCCCGGCGGCAACCAGCCCGGCGCATCGCAAGGCGTGCAGCAGGGCAGTGCGCAAGGCGAGCCGCAAACCGGCCTGGGCGAGTATGTGCAACTGAAGCCGCACGGCGACACCCAGATCATGAGCCACGGCCGCCCCGACATCGGCTACAAGCCGACCCGCTTCGAACAGGACTGGGCGCCCGAAGGCGAAAGTTCGATCGACACCGCGTTGCGGCGCGCGGCGGAGAAGACCCAGGTCACCCACACCTTCCATCTGCCACGCGGCATCCGCATCAAGTGCGCCGTGAACCCCCTGATACCGATCGCGCTGCTGGGCTGCGGCAACCCCGATCCGCCGGCGAAACCGCTGGACCAGAAAATGTACGACCGCCTGAACCTGGCCCCGGCCAATCCCGTGGCCAAGCCGGCGGTCGCCGCCAGCAGCGCATCGCCAGCGCCGATGGTCAAGTTCGACAACAGCGCCGAATGCGCCGCCGCCCGCGTCGCCGGCAGCCCGCCGCCGCCGGGTTGCGAAGTCATCACGCTGCCGGTCAAACCCGCCGCGCCGGCCTCATCGTCCAGTTCGTGGGTGCCGGCGAGCGACCAGTTCCATTGAGCTGTCGTGGACTGCGGTGGCGCCTTGCTCCAAGGCCCGGAACGCGCCAGCGCGACCGCGTCTTTTTCAGGCGAGGTCTGTCTTCCGTTCGCCAGGATGAACCGGCGTATCCATCCGGTGTAATGGTTCCGATGCACAAGCTGCGGTGTCCGTGCGGCAAACGCCGCCGAACTTCGTCCAGAAGGCAGGTAGACGCGTTACCGAACCAGCACCTGCTATCACCATCGATTGTGGGGGATAAGACATAGCGCGCCGATTTGTGGGATATGCACAGGGAAGAATTACCTGCGGAAGCGGGAGCCATCATCCGGCCAGTCCTGTCGCTCCTAAGGATCGGTCCTTGACCAAGCGCAGCCGAAAGCTGAACATCCATTGCATATGCCCCGATATAGGGTCTACTAAGCGTTCGGCAGCAAGAGCGGCGGACACCTTTCAGGGGAAAGACCCTGCGCAAGATATCGGAGCACCCGGATTGACGAGGCTGGGCGAGCACGCATACTCAGCAAAGCGCCTGTGGCGGTCGGATAACGGTGTTCATCCGACCGCCACAGGCGCTTTGCTGTTTTCAGACGCACAGCATCGTCGCTGCGGTCCGCTATCGGAAAGGGCGAAGCTCGACCAACCGATCGGGAATCCGCCCCTCTCGCTCCCGAACAGCGCGTTCAACCGGACTGCGGGTATAGGATGTCGCGACAACCGAACGCTGCGCACCGCAGCCGGTTAACTCCAGCGTTAGAGGGCAACCGTGAGATCCCTGTCCGTGCAAGTTCAACCAGAGAGATCACCTGGCATTGATATGGCTGCGATCTCCGAGTTGTTCCAAGGGCTTGTCACTCGTAAAGACCTCGTCTTGCAGCACAGCTTCGATAGCGGCAACGACGATGGTGCCTATTTCAACTTCACTTTTGGCACCGAGCGTCCCGCTGAGCTCTGGCGCAATATGCAAGACTTGGTCTTTCTTGCAACAGAACACAAAGCGCATATGGCCGCGGCGTCGATGGCCATGTGTTCCAGCGCTGCAGGCTGGGATCAGTACTCGCAGTTGTACCACTGGAACTCAGAGGTGCCCGTCGTTCCTGCGACTGCCCTCTAACATCTTGTTCGAGGCGGACGGCTCCGCCGCCGCTCAACTCAGGCGTTAGCCCTCATGAGCCGATTCGCGTATACCGTGATCCTTACGACCGTGGGCCTCCTACTCGGCGCCCACTGCGTCGTTGCTGGCGACATCGGTCTCGGAAAAATCACGGATGCTCAAGGAAATGCGCTAATCGCCTTTTTTCAAGGCGACACCGCCCACATCGGAGAGCTCAAAGGCTTGCCCTCGGCTTCTCCAAGTGAACTAGAGCCTATCTTGGTCACGACGGGCGTTCATTGCGTCCTAGCATCAAGTGCCGAGTCGCTACATCAGGTCCAATACTTGGTTGGCTCTGGAGCCACGTCACACCGTTTGGTGGTTGCCTTCGCTTTGTCGCCACCGGTGGCGACGGACCGTGGTGGGGCTAGTCTCGCTTCGCTGTTAGCCCACAGGCGGGTGACTCAGTATCAAATTTGGTCTTCGTCATCGGCTGTCGACCCGCACGATCATGTCGTAAGCTTTAGCTCCCGTTCAAAACATAGCGGTTGCGGGTACGCGGGCTAACCGATCGTTCAAGGCGGACGGCTACGCCGCCGCTCAATTCCAGCGTTAGGCGCCATATGAAAGTTCAAAGAGACTTCTTCGCCAGAGCCCGACTCGACCAAGAATCCATTAGGGAGAATACGTGGTGTGATGTCTGCTGTGAGCCGGACATTGGTCTTCTCAATCCAGTTGAGCATGGAGAGAATGGCAAGGTCTTTGTTGAGGGCGAGTGCGCTAGGTGTCGTGGTCATATCGTCACGGAGATCATTGAGCACGCAGTCAATGTTTAGTGCTTTCTTCGTGGGGTTGTCGCCTAACAGATCATTCGAGGCGGACGGCTCCGCCGCCGCTCAATTCCAGCGTTAGCGTGTGGAGGCGGGAATGGAGCGTCTGGTAGAACTGCTCGAGAAGAACTGGAGTGTGGTGTCACAAGCACCGCTAGCGTTCTTACTACTGGGCGTCGTCGCGTTTGGTCTCGCTTACGCAGCGGCAGCTTGGAAGTTTTCGGCCCAAATCGAGCAAGTTAAGTCGGCGAGCGATACGCTGCGCGAGCGCCTCCAACTCAAGACCGAACAGGCAGATTCATACAGGGAGCGCGCCCTGAAGTATGACGATAAATTGCTCGTGGTCGCCCAGACGGATTCGGCGGGGCTCCGAGAGAAAACTCTCATGTTTGTTGGAGAGATCAGGGCGTTCATGGAGCGTCACAGGCACAAAGACGATCTGATCCAGGGCAGCGAGTGGGTAGAGATGACCCAAGCCCGCGATGAAGAAGAAAAGCAGCGCCTCTGGCACAAGTTCACGTCAGCCATGAGTCGGGCTGGTTCGGAGCGAATGTCCGAGTGGGAGCGCCGGTTCAAAGTGGAGGCGCTTATGCTCCGCGATGAACTGCTGAGCCGCTTACCGGACCAGCCTCGACCCGAGCGCGCTGACTTCAACTACGAGCATCCCGTCAACTACTTTGGTTACTGTGAAGTGGCGGATGATCTTGAGCGCATGGCCAAGCAATTGCTGCGTGCTAGTGCGTAAGCCACACGCTAACAATTCGTCCAAGCCGACGCCGCTTCGCGGCGCGGCTTAACTCAGGTGTTAGGCCTCAATTGGAATTCGATGCTCATCACTTTGACCCGAATGGACAAAGCTGGTACCCGAAGGATGCACCTCTTCGGCTTGCCTCTCTACGCTTTCACCTTATTTGTTTGCTTAGTAACTTCCAGCCGCGGAGCCATCTGGTTCTTTGGCATCGCCACCGTTGTCGGCCTGGTATACACATTTCTGTACTGTAAGCTTTATGTCCACTTTTTGATCCATTCCGAGCTGCCGCGTAGCCGATTCGTCGCCAGTATCCTTGGCGTTCAAGTTGTCATCGGCCTACTGTTGGCTGCGGTGGTCTAATAGTTCGTTCAAGGCGGACGGCTGCGCCGCCGCTCAATTCCAGCGTTAGGTGCGGCGGTAGCTCATGCGCAAACTGGCAGCAACAGCATTTGCACTACTAGCAGTGGCGGCTACGGCGAGCCAACCGCAGATCAACGAGAGTGCTATCGAGGTTTACTATCGCTCGTTTGACAAGACTTCCATCGTCAACCTGGATGCGGAAGCATTGATTGGCGCTCACGATCGCCATTTGTTCGTCAGCAAGCGTAGCCAAGTAAAGGCGCTACTCAGCGCGCTCGGGCAACCCTGCAACTCGGCCCCACCATGGCAAGCTCAAGATCTTCGCCTGCTCATTCTTGTTCGTGGCGCGCATCCTTGGCGCTGGGAGGCATCAAGCTTCGCGTACCGGGACGGCCGCACTGGTGCCACTTGCCTTCTTTCCTCATCACAGCAGTCCCATCTGCTGGCACTATTGGGTCTCGAAAGGTAGGGGCGTGTCGGCCGCACTTAACCACTCCGTAAGAGACTTCCCGTCAATCCTAGCCGCATGAGGCTTTTGCCCTGAGCTTTCGGGCCACTGCTAGTGAGGGTGTTGTTCGATGCTGCGTGCTGCGTGTCAGTGCTGCGCGGATCCAACGGGTGTCAGGCTGCATTTCCGTAATCGGTCTTGTTGAGTCGATGCCGCTGACTCGGACCTCTGTATAAACCGCACCCAAAGACCTCTTTCGTTCATCGGACTGTCCGGTGCGCGGGGATCGGCCGTTACGCCGTTTGGACGTCCATTTGGTTAGTCAGGTTCTCTCTGGGTCGGCCTGAACCGTTGTTTACCACTTCGCGCTGACGATGGAACGAAAACCCTGTGGCTACGCGGCGTTGGCTGTATGGCTT
>NZ_LMHR01000015.1:0-7804 GCF_001428465.1 Rhodanobacter sp. Root179
CGAACCGCTGCCGCTGACGATGCCGTTGAAAGTCACGTCGTCGCTGCGGTCGAACACGAGCGACGCATTGTTCGTTACATCGCCGGTGATCGAACCGGTGGTGCCGCCGTTGCCGATCTGCAGCGTGCCCAGGTTGATTCTGGTACCGCCGGTATAAGTGTCCGTGCCGGTCAACACCAGCGTGCCGGTGCCACTTTTAATGAGGTTGACCGCGCCGCCGATGTCGTCTGACAAGACGGTGACGTCGTCGGAACCGACGACGATCTCGCCACCGTTAAAACCCGTGCCACCTGTCGGTGGGGGTACGGGTGGTGTGGGCCTGACGTTGGTGCCACCTCCGCCTCCGCCGCCACAGCCCGAAAGTCCAAGTGCCAGCGTCACGGCTAAAGCCATCGCACACGGCTTAAGCCAGAAGCCACCGATCTCGCGAGTCGGCGCGCCCATCCCCTGCAAGTTTTCCATGTGCTTCCCCCTGAAGTCGCAATATCCTGCCTCAAGAATCATCTGAGGGCCATGTGCGCTGCGGCAGATCGGATTCAGGGGCAAGGGAAAAGCTCAGGGATGGAATTTGGGTTGCAAGGGCAAAAGGGGGCAAAAGGGGTCAATGACATTATTCGACGAGGAGTGGTGGTCTGAGCTGATGATGGGGCTTGGTTCGGGCTGCGAGGATGGGGCTGGTCAGAAGATGGCGGGAGGCCGTCATGCCACGTCAGCGCCGTCTGGACTTGCCCGGGGTTCCGCAACACGTCATCCAGCGCGGGAACAATCGCCAGCCGTGCTTCCTGCGCGTGCAGGACTACCGGTGCTACCTGAGTCAGCTCGGTGAGGCAGCGCTGGCACAGGGTTGTCGAGTCCACGCTTATGTATTGATGACCAACCACGTGCACCTGCTGATGACACCGGAGGTGACCGGTGCCGTCGCGCGAACGATGCAAGCTCTCGGTCGCCGCTATGTGAGTTACTTCAATGCGACCTATCGGCGCAGCGGCACGCTTTGGGAGGGGCGCTACAAGTCCTGCCTGATCGACAGCGAGCGCTACCTGCTCACTTGCTACCGCTACATCGAGCTCAACCCCGTGCGCGCCGCGATGGTGGAGGCGCCGAGCGACTACGCCTGGTCAAGCTACCGCGCCAACGCGGAGGGCGTGACCGACCGTCTCGTTCACCCGCACGACGAGTATGCTCAGTTGGGTGCAACAGTTGATGAGCGCTGCGCTGCCTATCGTGCCTTGTCTCTTGAAGCGATCGGGGAGGATCGAATGAGCGAGATTCGCGCTTACGTGCAACAGCAGCGTGCCCTGGGAACCAGCCGGTTTCAAGACGCCATTGAGGCAGAACTGCGACGCGTCGCGACGGTAAGGCCGCGAGGCTGGCCGCCAGGGAAGGCCCGAGCTACCGGGATCGGTCGTGAATAATGTCTCTGACCCCTTTTGCCCTACCCCTTTTGCCCTCTTTTGCCCTTGAGTGCCAATAACTCGTTACTCTTCATTACCGAGCATGAGTTCGTGCATATAAACCTTCATTCTGCCAACGGCCCAGAAGGAGAGGGTGTTGCAAATTCTTGGGCGAGTAAGGCGGTAAATTTATATATACGTAATGGAGGGCACTGATAACATGACACACATCATATCTTCCAAGTCGATTTTGGTAGCTTCAGCGCGAAAATCGTGGGCTGTACCGCTATTTTTTATTGCACTTATGGGATGGATGACTACTCCGACTGCCTCCGCCGGTCAATTCAATCAGCTTGCTCACGCAAAGTATATGTTCATTGGGGTTGTCACTGAAGCGAAGGTGGAGGCTCGGGCCGATTCTGCCTCAGGAGTGGCTGAAGGATCAAAGCGTTCATCGCGAGGAACATACTACGTAAAAGCCTTGGTGTCGCCGCAGCGAACATTGACAGACGCACCGAAAGGTCCCATGGGCAGCCAAAATGTATATGTCTGCGCAGCTGATATATCTGTCGGAGCTACTTATCTCTTTATTCTCGGCGATCCTGATGAAAAGAGGGGGTGCTTCCATTCCGTACCTTTCTTGCTTGGTGCGTTACCAGGTAAGTCGTCAAACAGCAGTATTGTTTTAACGGCGGACACTATTTTCATGATGCCCGAATCGCCAAATTTGGATCAGTTTCCCATTGCAATGCCGGATGCTAACGTTAGCGGGGACTTCTGCAAACGAAAAATTGTGGTGTTGCATAGCTACATGGACCTTCATGTCTTCTTGCGCTTGCTTAAAGAAGAAAGAGCAAAAGGAACGAACAAAAACCAATCAAAGGCAATCAAAGGGGACGGAGCCTGAGGTTTCCCTACGAATCCCCTCGATCAATCAACACGTTGCACGCGGACTGAAGGAACAGTGCGCGCATGATGCGGTCATTCCTCACGGGTTACGAAGCCAGAGCGGAAACCTTGGGGTCACCATTTCGCCGCCAAGGTCAATAGGCACGCAAAAACCCGTCTCCGTCCTGCGTCGGAGATGGTGATGTCCCGTCTTGCCGCTGACCACCAGCCGCTGTATTTCATGCGGCGCGAAGATCGCGCCAGTCACCGTTCTGGTTAGAGCCGTGTCAGCGGCCCTTGCAGCTTGCCAAACACTCATCGGTCATCGCTGTCCTCAAAGGCATGGCAATCAAAGGGGACGGAGTTAGTTAAGTCTCGCTCGTTGATCCTGGTCGCCCGCATGGACGGCAGACAGCGGGCCGCCCGAGGGTCATTTCCGCCATGCGCTTAAACCGCTCTTCGCCCAGTGCGCCCCCTGACTCACGTGTTGCGGGATGCGCGCAAGGTCATCTCCCCTCATGCCTTCCCGCAACCACGTCGATAGTCTTCCCCTGCTCTTCGGAGCTGCAGCCCGCGCCAGGCAGGGCGCGCAGCGCAACCAGCGTCATGGGATTTGCCCGAGATGCGCGTGAACGCCTGACCAGCTATAGCCTTGCGCGCCTGCGGTGATGGCGGCACAAACAGGATCCAGTCCGATGGTTGTAGGCTGATGCGGTTTGCCGGCGATGGTGCCGGTCATTGGCGGGCAGGGGCATTCAATTGCCCCGTCTTCTGGATGGGAGTCGGGTTGTCATGGTCGTGAAGGTTTGGTGCGGGATGTGTGCGAGCGCCGCGGGGCATGTCTCATGAGACAGGCGGACAACGAAAAGGGCGCACATGAGCGGCCATCGTCCTCCACCTTGAATGTCGGCGAGCAGTTGCGCGAGGTGGATCGACTGGCCCAGCTGGGCGAACTTGCGGAAGCGTCGCGATTGATCGACGGGCTGCTGGCGGGACAGCCAGGGCGAGCGGAGTTTCTTCAGCGCAAGGCCAGATACAGCATCCAGCAGGGAAGGCCGAAAGACGCGATTCCCGCTTTGCGTTCGCTGTTGCTGCAATTCCCGGATGTCGCGGCCCTGCATAACAGTCTGGGGGCGGCTTATGCCGGATGCTCGGATCACCGGGAGGCGATCGGCTGTTTCGACCGTGCGTGTGCGCTCGCACCGCAACGCTCGGACTACTGGTACAACCTGGCACGTGCGCATGACGCCGTGGGAGATGCGGAGGCGGTGAAGAAGGCCTGCGACCAAGCCATCGCACTCGTGCCGGAGCCGGAGACCTGCACTCTTCGTGGCAACAACCTGCGCATCCTGGGTCAGCTGGATGCCGCCGAGGCCGACTTCAGGGCGGCCCTGCAGCTTCGCCCCGGCCTGCTCGCCGCCTGGGTCGGACTGCTCGGCTTGAAGTCGGTGCGCCTGGATGACGCGGAACTCGAGCTTATCGGCGAGCTGTATCGTCAATCCGCCCCGGGCACTGCGGAGCACGCGGGCTGGGGCTTCATTTATGGTCAGGCGCTGGAGGCCGCGAAACGTTACCCCGAGGCATTTCCGATCCTGGTCGAAGCGAATGCCTCGAAAGCGGCCCTGGGGCGCTGGCAGCCCGCCGAGCTGTCGACGTTTGTCGACGCTGCGGTGGCAGGCTTCTCCGGGGCCATCGGGCAGGCGTCGGATGCCTCGCTGGGACGGGAAGTCATCTTCGTGGTGGGCATGGCGCGGTCCGGCTCGACCCTCACCGAACAGATTCTCGGCGCGCATCCGCAGGTCGAAGGCGCCGGCGAGCTGCTGGATGTCCATGCCGTGCTGGCGGGCGAATCGGAGCGGCGGGGGGAGGCCATGCCGGGGTGGGCGGCCAAGGCCACCGGGGACGACTGGGCCCGCCTGGGACGGGAATATCTCGCGAGAACCGCCGCATGGCGCCGGTCGAAACCGGTGTTCACCGACAAGCAACTGGACAACTGGCGCTACGTGGGGGCCATCCGCGCGATGCTGCCTTCGGCAAGGTTCGTTTATTGTCGCCGTGATCCCGTCGAGACCTGCTGGAGCTGCTTCAAGCACTCCTTTCTTGGAAGCGAGGCGGCGTATACCTACGACCTTCGCCATCTGGCAGCCTACAGTGCCGACATGTCGAGATTGATGCGCTTCTGGGAACAGCGGCATGCCGGGTCGATCCACGAGCAGGTGCATGAAACCTTCCTGGCCGATTCGGAGGCCGGGATCCGCGCATTGCTCGATCATTGCCGGCTGCCGTTCGATGCCGCGTGCCTGAGCTTTGACCGCTCCACGCGCGCCGTGCGCACGGCGAGCGCGGGCCAGGTGCGCCGGCCGCTCAGTGCCGCGACGAAGGTCTCCGCGTGTTACGGCCCATTGCTCGATCCGTTGCGCACCGCGCTCCGCGACAAGGGCGTGGCATTTGCGGACACCTGACGGCCAAGGCGGCCAGGGGATCGGCTTCATTTGCCGAGCATCAGGTCGCAGGTTCACGGTGGCGGAACCTTCCTGCGCGCAGTGACGTGGCCTGCCTCCGCAAGTTCGCCTTCTGAACGCAGCTGGCATCGTGAGCCGGCATGCAGGAAGGCGCAGCCGTTCGACCTGATGCCGCCAGACGGCGCCTTGCCCCGGCGGCGTCACCGACCGATTGTCACAATCCCCCTGCACGATGGCGGCAGTCGATTCGAGGACACCGCCATGCTGAGTATCGAGCAGTCACTGGTCGAGCGCCTGCCGTGGCTCGCGCAGTATCCGGCCATCCGTCGCCCGGTGTCGGGCATGCTGGGCCGGTTGGCCGATGAGGACGGTTTCAATCGCGTGTTGAGCCGGGTTGGCGCGGCCGAGGGTTTCGATTTTGTCGAGCGCGTGCTGGATGTGCTGGGCACCAGCTATCAGCTCAACCTGCGCGAACGCGAACACATCCCGCTGGAGGGTCCCCTGCTGGTGGTGGCCAATCATCCGCTGGGCATGCAGGACGCGCTGGCGCTGCTGCAGCTGATCGGTTCGGTGCGACCGGATGTGCGCATCCTCGGCAACGACTGGCTGGCGACGGTGCCGCAGCTGGGCCGGCTGCTGCTGCCGGTGGACGTGTTCGGCAAGGGCGCGGCATCGCAGCTGCGCGGGATCTACCGCGCACTCGACGACGGCCAGGCGCTGATCATCTTTCCCGCCGGCGAGGTCTCGCGGATGCGCCCCGACGGCGTGCGTGACGGGCGCTGGTCGGACGGCTTTGCGCGGCTGGCACTGCGGCGAAATGTACCGGTGTTGCCGGTGCACGTGGCCGCGCGCAATTCGACGATGTTCTACGGCATGTCGATGCTGGCCAAGCCGCTGAGCACGGCGATGCTGCCGCGCGAGGCGGTGGCGCCGGGCAGCCGGCGCATCGGTTTCAGCATCGGCGCGCTGGTGGCGGCGAACGAGCTTGCACAGCGCAGCGGTGGCTCGCCGACGCAGGCGGCCAGGTTGATGCGACGGCATGTGTATCGGGTCGGCCGGCGTCGTGGGCTGATCTTCGGTGGCCAGGCGCCGTTGGCGCATCCGGAGCCGGCTGGGCAGGTGGCGGCCGAATTGGCGCGTACCGAGCTGCTGGCCGAACTCAACGATGGCAAGCAACTGCTGTTGCTCAAGGGCGGTGCCGACAGCGCCGTGCTGCGCGAGATCGGCCGCCTGCGCGAGCTGACCTTCCGCAAGGTCGGCGAGGGGGTGGGTGCGCGTCGCGACCTGGATGCGTTCGATCCGCACTACGAGCATCTGGTGTTGTGGGATGGCAAGGCGTTGCGCATCGCCGGGTCGTACCGGTTTGGCCATGGCGGCAAGCTGCTGGCCGAACGGGGCATGCAGGGCCTGTATACCTCCGGCCTGTTCGACTATTCGCCGGCGCTGGAATCGCGGCTGGCGCAGGGACTGGAACTGGGGCGCAGTTTCATTGCGCCGGCGTACTGGCGTTCGCGCGCGCTGGATCAGTTGTGGCAGGGCATCGGCCTGTACCTGCAACGCCACCCCGGGCTGCGTTACCTGTTCGGTCCGGTGAGCATGTCGGTCAGCCTGCCGCGCGAGGCGCGCGAATGGATCGCCGCCGCGCACCAGCATTA
This sequence comes from Rhodanobacter sp. Root179, assembly GCF_001428465.1. Taxonomy (NCBI): domain Bacteria; kingdom Pseudomonadati; phylum Pseudomonadota; class Gammaproteobacteria; order Lysobacterales; family Rhodanobacteraceae; genus Rhodanobacter; species Rhodanobacter sp. Root179. The sequence continues at coordinate 6,400 of NZ_LMHR01000015.1, forward strand.
TTTCGGCGCGCCGGGGCTGGCCGCGGCCAGGCAGCCGTTCGTGATTTCCGCGGAGGTCCGCCAGGGCGTGCGACAGGCGCTGGAAGGACTGGACGCACCCGCCGGTCTGGGCAAGCTGAAACATCATCTGGATGCGCTGGGCGTGAGCCTGCCGGTGCTGTACCGCCAGTATGTCGACCTGGTCGAGCCGTCGGGCGTGCAGTTTCTGGACTTCGGCGAAGACCCCGGCTTCTCCGGCTGCGTCGACGGACTGGTGATGCTGGACCTGGCGGCACTCAAGCCCGCCAAGCGGGCGCGCTATCTGGGCAAGGCGGCCTGACGCCGACATCCGGAAACGCCCCTGAAATCGGGACGCCCCGGTCATCGCCGGGCGTCGTCAGAACGCCAGGCTGAAACGCGCCGACACATTTGCGCCGGATCGTGCCGGCCCCGTCTCGTGGTCGGCCGTCATGGCTGCCGGCTGACGAAACCGGCGTTGCGCGACGCGAGGTCACACGCAACTCGTGCTCAGGTCCGGTTCCGTCACCTCGCAAGACGTGGCCTGCCTGGATGTCGAGCCGCCTGCTGGCGCGAAGTTGTAGGCTCTGCTGCGTTCACGAGATTGGCGAGGGCACATGGGCCAGAGTCCCGAACTGTTGCGGCGCTTGCTGCGGGCGAAGGACCGGATGGACGGGGCGCCCCACGAGGAGTGGCCGGTGCGTCGGCTGGCGCAGGTGAGCGCGGTGTCGGCGGCGCATTTTGCGCGCTCGTTCCGGGATGCGTTCGGCATGCCGCCGCACCGCTACCTGCTCACCCGCCGCATCGAGCGCGCCACGGCGCTGCTGCGCGATACCGATCTGGCCGTCACCGAGGTCGCGCTGCAGACCGGCTGGAACAGCATCGGCACCTTCGGGCGGATTTTCCGCGACATCACCGGCGAGAGCCCGGGGGAGTTCCGCGCGCGCCAGCGGGCGATGCCGCATGGGCGCGGGCATGTTCCGGAGTGCATCGTGCGCGCCGCGCATCGGCCCGATCTCAAGAGCGCAGTTTCGGAGAAGCGGCGCAGTGCGGTGACCGGTAAAAAGGCACTCCAATCCACGGAGGTTCCACCATGACCCAAGGTGTCGATGTAGCCGGACTGTATGTCCGCGATCAGGATGAAGCGCTCGCGTTCTATGTCGGGAAGCTGGGTTTTGTCGTCCATGCCGATGCGCGCAACGGCGACTATCGCTGGCTGACCGTGCGGCATCCGGAGCAGCCCTCGTTCCAGCTCGGCCTGTTCCGGCCGGGGCCGCCGATGCATGACGCGGCGACCGCGCAGACGCTCTGCGAAATGGTGGCCAAGGGCGCGATGCCGCCGCTGGTGCTGGTGGTGGACGATTGCCGGGCGGCCTTCGAGCGGCTGCAGGCGCTGGGCGTGGAATTC
>NZ_LMHR01000016.1:0-9250 GCF_001428465.1 Rhodanobacter sp. Root179
GCTCTTCGCCGGGTCAAGGTCAAAAGCTCACCCCCTCCCGACCTCCCCCTGCTGGCAGGGGGAGGAGCAGAAGCCACCTGCGGGCCAGTGAGCAACGAAAGCCGCCCTGCTCCCTCCCTGCTTGCAGAGGAGGGTTGGGGTGGGGTCGCTCCTGAACCTCACCCTCACGCCGCGGCGGGTTACCCTGCACGCGACATGGCATCCGGCGAGACGATCATGGGCAAGCGCTACCGCAAGGCGATCGGGGAACTGCAGCTGGAACTGATGCGGCTGCAGCATGGCCTGCGCAGCAGCGGCAAGCGCCTGCTGGTGATTTTCGAAGGCCGCGACGCGGCCGGCAAGGGCGGCACCATCAAGGCGATCACCGAAAGCCTGGACACCCGCGGCTATCGCATCGCCGCACTCGGCAAGCCCAGCGAGGAAGAAACTACCCAGTGGTATTTCCAGCGCTACGTCGTCCACCTGCCCAGCGCCGGCGAGTTCGTGCTGTTCGATCGCAGCTGGTACAACCGCGCCGTGGTTGAGCCGGCGATGGGTTTCTGCACGGTCGCCCAGTACGAGGCCTTCCTCGATGCCGTGCCGGCCTTCGAGAAGCTGCTCGCCGACGACGGCATCATCCTCGTCAAATATTGGCTGGCGGTGGACCAGGCCGAACAGGAGCAGCGTTTCGCCGAACGCGCCGACGATCCGCTGAAGCGCTGGAAGCTGTCACTGGTGGATCTGGCCGCACGCCAGAAATACGCCGAGATGGGCAAGCTGCGCGACGTGATGATCGAACGCACGCACGCCGACCACGCACCGTGGTTCGTGGTCGATTTCAACAACCAGAAGCGCGGCCGCATCAACCTGATCCGCCACCTGCTGCAGCAGGTGCCGCTGCATGAGGAAGCGGTGCCCAAGGTGAAGTTGCCCCAGCTGAAGGGCAAGCCGCGAGGCGAACATGTCACCGACAAGGCGCTGTGGGTACCTGACACGCTCCAGGAATCGACGGATTAGAGCTGCCCCGAACACGATCGCCCAAGGCCCTTCGACTTCACTGCGCTACGCTCGGGACGAACGGGAGTTGCCACGGTGTGCGGCCGATTCACCCGCCCGTGCGAAAGCCTTGCAACTCCTGCTCCGGCAGCTCTTCGCGGACGACCGCATCGACCCGCGCCGCCGACGGCCCCTGCCACAGCCAGCGCTCCAGCGCGTCCAGCGCATCGGCCGGGCCGCTGGCGAGCACCTCGACGCGGCCATCGCCGCGATTCGTTGCATGGCCGGCGACACCGAGCGCCACCGCCTGCTCGCGGGTGCTGGCGCGGAAGAACACGCCCTGCACCCGTCCGCTGACGATGAAGCGCGCCGTCGGCATCACGATGCATCCATCACGGCTGGCCGATCAGCGCGGCCAGCGACGCTTCGGTCACCGGCCCCACGATGTGTTTGGCCACCTTGCCGTCCGGACTGATCAGGTACGTCGTCGGCAGGCCGCGCGGTTCGTCGAAGTCCTTCAGCGGCTTGTCCAGCGTGACCTGGGCGATCGGGTACACCACGGGATGCTTGGCGATGAAGGCCTTGATGTCCGCCAGCTCGCTGTCGTCGTAGGCCAGGCCGATCGCGGCGACGTTCTTGTGGCTGGCCACGAAACGCGAGATGTCCGGCATCTCCTTGATGCACGGCACGCACCAGGTCGCCCAGTAATTCACGATCACCCACTTGCCGCGCTGCGCGGACAGGTCGAACGTCTTGTCGTCCAGCGTGGTGACGTGCAGCGTGGGGCGCTCCGGCATGGCCGCCTGCGCGGCAAGGCCGAAGGCGAGCGCCAGGCCGAGCACGGCGGAGCGGAACGACGTGGAATGCAGCAGGGTCATGCGGGGAGTTCCTCAGTGTCGGTCGCCGCCGTGGCGACCGGGGGATAGATTTCGTCGAGCCGGGCGCCCAGTTTCGCCTTCAGCTCGGCCGCCAGGTCGGCCAGCATGGCGAGCAGTTCAGGTGGCAGTTCGATGCCCAGCGTAGCCGCCTCTTCCACCGGCTGCAGCGGCAGGCGGTAGTCGGTGTGGCGATAGACGCGCAACAGGTCGGTGCTGTCCAGGCTGCGGCACAGCAGCCAGCCGCCGGCCTCGCCACGCTGGATTAGTTCGGCCTGGTCGAGGTCGTCGAAATAGGCCGAGATCAGCGCGCTGCGCAAATACGGCTCGCGCACCCGCAGGTCGGCCGGGTCCACGCAATCGCCGCGCCGCTGCGCCTCCACGAAATGCCGCAGCACCACCAGCAGGCCGAGGAACTCCGCGCCCTCGGGCAGGGTTTCCTTGGGCGCGTGATACTCGAACGCCGAAGCGGACGCGGCGATCGACGCGGCCAGAATCACGATCACCCACGACAGGTAGATCCACAGCAGGAAGATCGGGATCGCCGCCAGCACGCCGTAGATCTGCTGGTAGGTCTGCGCGTGCTGCACGAACTGGCCGAAGCCCCAGCGCGCGATCTCGAACAGCACCGCGCCCAGCAACGCGCCGATCGCCGCGTCGCGGCGCGACACCTTGCAGTTGGGGATCACCGCGTACATCAGCCACAAGGTGAAGAACGTCACCAGGAATGGCAGCACGCTGAGCAGGCCCTGGGTCAGCGCACCGAACTGGTCCACCGCATTGTGCAGCAGCGGCGCGGCCGTCACGTAGGACGTCGCCGCGATGCCGCCGACCACCAGGATCGGCCCCAGCGTCAGTGCCGCCCAGTACAGCAGCAGGCGCGAACCCCAGCTGCGCGCCTGGTGCACGCGCCAGATCCGGTTCAGCCGGTCCTCGATGCTGATCATCATCGACAGCGCGCTGAACAGCATCACCAGGATGCTGATGCCGGTGAGCTTGCTGGCGTTCGCGGCAAACCCCAGCATGGTCGCCTGCACCGCCTCGCCGGTGGACGGCACGAAATTGTTGAACACGAAATTGATCAGCGTGTCGCGCGCCGGCTGGAACACCGGGAACGCCGAGAACATCGCCAGCACCGCCACCGTCAACGGCACCAGCGACACCAGCGTGGTGTACGAAAGCGCGCCGGCCGTCTCGAAGCACTTGTCGTCGATGAAGCGCTGCCAGATGAAGCGGCTGAACGTCCTGGTGCGGTCGCGATTGAAACGCCGGATCATCACGGTCCTCTCGTCGCTGAGCCCATACGGGCGCCGACGATGACCACCAACATGGTGGGTATCGGCCGGTACACTAGCGTATTGGCCGTGAAAGCCTCAAACGCGCGAGTCGACGCTGCATGAATCATGAAATCCTGGTCCTCTACTACAGCCGCAGCGGCCACACCGCGCAGCTCGCGCGGCTGATCGCCCGGGGCATCGAGGAAGTGCCCGGCATGCGCGCGCGCCTGCGCCAGGTGCCGCCGGTGGCGCCGGTGACCGAAGTGGCCCAGCCGCCCGAACCCGAAGACGGCGCACCCTACGTGACGAAGCAGGACCTGCTCGACTGCGAGGGCCTGGCGATGGGCAGCCCCACCCGCTTCGGCAACATGGCCGCGCCGCTGAAACACTTCCTCGACACCACCGGCGCCGAGTGGGCCAGCGGCGCCCTGGTCGGCAAGCCGGCCGCGCTGTTCACCTCCACCAGCACCATGCACGGCGGCCAGGAAACCACCTTGCTGACGATGGCCTTGCCGCTGCTCCATCACGGCATGCTGATCGTCGGCCTGCCCTACACCGAACCGGCACTCACCAGCACGCAGAGCGGCGGCACGCCGTACGGCCTCAGCCACGTGGCCGGCGCCAAGGGCGACAACCCGATCAGCGAGCACGAACGCGAACTGGCCCGTGCATTGGGCCGCCGCCTCGCCGACGTGGCGCGTCGACTGGCAACCAATCCATGAGCACGACGCCGCGCGCCCCGATCCTGACCGTCTACCGCCTCGGCCTGATCGCCTGGGCCCTGCTCGTCGTGCTGCAACTGGTCTGGCACGCCTGGCTGTTCCCGCCGCAAAGCATGCCGATCACCCTGCTGCTGGCGATCACCGTCGTCCCCCTGCTGCTGCCCCTGTTCGCCATCCGCGACGTACGCCGCGCCCTGCTCTGGGTCGGCATCCTCAGCCTGTTCTACTTCTGCCACGGCGTATCAGAGGCATGGAGCGCGGCAAGTGCAGAACGCTGGCTGGCGGTGGCGGAGATCGTGCTGACGGTGTTGTTGATTGGGACGCTGGGGGCTGGGGTGAAGCGGCGGCCTGCTGCGCCGATTACGCGCGATTGAGTGACGGCATCACGTCCGACCGCTGATAACCTCGTTTGGTGCTCGTCCCATGCCTAAGGCTCCGTAGTGTGAGCGAGGCTTAGTTGGCCACATCCCCTTTATTTACGTCATCAGGGCTCTTCGGCGGAATCTCCTGCAAAGGCTCGGGCGAAGATCTCGCCGATCGCCCCTTCCGCAGATGGCGTTCGGGCAGCCTCCCGCTCGCGACTTCGACCCGTCCACGCCTCGGTCAGCTGGTCGATGTCCCTCAGTCCTGTCTGCTTGGCGAACAACACATACGGCATCACCCTCGCGTATGAGCAATCGTCCATGTCGCCATGGAAACTCACCGCGAAGGCGCGCGAGGAAGACCACCAGCCGTCTTGGCCCGACCAACCATCGTCTGAGGCCTCGCCGTCCATGTCGTTCGCGTCATCCTCTGCACTAGCGAACTCCCAGCGGTCCCCTGAAATGCCCTTCCATCGTGCTGCGTGAGTGGTATCGAAGAATCGCGGCTCCGCGTTCGCCAGTCCCGCAAGGACGCCGACCAAGTTCGTGCAGATCAACGAGGCCGCAATGCGATACACGACGTGAGCTTTGCCGGCGCACAGGATAAAGACCGTGCGCCAGCGATCGCGATTGACATCATGGAAATCGCGGCCATCGACCTCGATGGCGATGGATCGGCCCGAGGGATGGACGAGCAGCATGTCGAGACGGAACGGCCCGGCCGCGGTATCCACCCACGCTTGAGTGCGGAATGTCACACCAGGGGCCAATGAAGCCGAAATCCGCTCGCCTAGCGATTCCTCCGGTGGGCTCTCATACGCGTAACGGATGACTTCTAGCCGCGCGAGCGTCTCACTAATGTGTTTAATGGCCATGCAGTGAATGGTACGCGCCTATGTCTCGCCCCTCGAGACAACAAGTCTGTGAATAAGTTGTCCGTTGTTGTCACGGATGCCGGATGGCGGCCAGTCCCGCTAATGTTCGTCCGGCTCTATCGCCATAGGTGGATCCACAGAGGCGGTGGGTGTCAGTGCCGACAACCTTCCGGTAGCGCACACGCCCTCACCCAAACACAACCATACTTTGCCGACTCAACGCTACCGCCTCCCCACCCGGCCCCCACAGCATCACGCTCTGATTGGTATAGCCATCGCGCGCAGCAATGAGTTCAGCGTCCACGCGCCAGTCGTCCATGCCCAGATCATCGTAACGATCGCGCAGCAGCTCGATCATCCAGGTAAGCGAGCTCCCGGGGGTGGGGGCGGCGAACATCGACAGGGCGATCGGCGGGATGAAGTCGGCGAAGGCGAGCACGTGGGTTTCGTCGACGGGGCCTTGGTCGCGCAGTGAAAGCTGCAGCACGTTTTCGCGCTGGTGGCCGCCGCTGAACGGCAGGTCGCCGCGCAACCAGCGCGCACGGAAGTGCTGGGTGAAGGCCGACATGCGGCCTTCGACGTAGCGCAGCTCCGGCGCTGCGGCGTTCTCCACGGGCGATTGCACGGGCTGGAAATCCAGTACCGACGGCCGCGCGTTGCCGAATACGCCGAGCAGCCGGCACAGGATCTGTTCGCCGTCATGCAGGCTGGCCTCGACCTGGATCGCGCTGCGGCCTGCGCGCAGGCGTTGTGCGCGGATGCTCACCGGGCCGGTCGGCACCGGCGCGATGAAGGTCACCTGCAGGGTGCGCAGCGGCATGTCGACGGGCACCCGTTCGCGCATGGCGCGCAGGGCCAGCGCCGCCTGCAGGCCGCCGAAGGCGCTGCGACCCTGCAGCCAGTCTTCGCTTACCGTGGCCTGCCAGTCGTCGCCGTGGCGGGTAACGCTCTGCATCGCTTCGGAAAATCGCATGGGTTGCGCCTGCGCCGGGGAGAGGCTTTCGATGATGCCAGCGCCACGCGCCGAATGCCTGCGTGCCTATACTCGACACCTCGACTCTGGACGGAGCGCGCCATGGCCTTCCTGCAGGATCCGCCGCAACTTCTTCATCCCTATCGCAGCGACCGCTCGCTGCTGGCCCTGCTTGATCGCGCGCTGCCGGCCGGGCGGCGCGCGGCGCTGGATGCCGACCTGGATGCACTGGGCGATTACGCGCAGATGGCATGGCACCGCGCGTGCAACACGACGCGGCGCAAGCCGGTGCTGACGCAGTGGGATGCTTGGGGTCGGCGGGTCGATCGCATCGAGCTGACCACGGCCTGGCAGGAAGGCCCCGGCATCACCACCCACCACGCGGTGCTCGCCGCCGGCCATGCGGACAGCGAGCATGCGCGACTGGAGGAATTTGCCCGCGTCTACCTGTATCACCTGGCCAGCGAGTTCTATACCTGCCCGCTGGCGATGACCGACGGCGCCGCCACCGCGATCAAGGCGTCAGGCAACCGCGAGCTGATCGAACGGGTGTTGCCGCGTTTCCTCAGCCGCGATGCGTCGACGTTCTGGCTCAGCGGCCAGTGGATGACCGAGAACCCCGGCGGCTCCGACGTGGGCAACACCGAAACCATCGCGCGACAGGATGCAGGCGGCCAGTGGCGGCTGTACGGGCGCAAATGGTTCAGCTCGGCGGTGGTCGGCGAGGCCGCGCTGGCGCTGGCGCGACCCGAAGGCGCGGGCGGCGGCACGGCGGCGCTGGCGCTGTTCTACGTCGAGACGATGGACGGCGAGCGGCGCAAGCCGGAGCTGGTCATCGACCGGCTGAAGGACAAGCTGGGCACGCAGGAACTGCCCACCGCAGAGATCCACCTAGATGGCCTGCCCGCCTGGCCGCTGGGCGAACTGGCCCACGGCGTGCGCCAGGTGGCGCCGATGCTCAACGTGACCCGTACCTGGAACGGGATCTGCGCCGTGGCCAGCATGGCCCGCGCGATCGGCCTGGCGCGCGACTTCGCCACGCGGCGGCGGGCGTTTGGACGGCCATTGATCGAGCAGCCGCTGCACGCGCAGACGCTGGCCGACATGCAGGCGGAGTTCGAGGGCGCGTTCGCGCTGGCGTTCGAGGTGGCCCACCTGCTCGGTCGCGTCGAACACGGCACGGCCGCCCCGCACGAGGCCGCGCTGCTGCGCCTGCTGACGCCGCTGGCCAAGCTGTGGACCGGCAAGCTGGCGGTGCAGGTCTGCTCGGAGGCGATCGAATGTTTCGGCGGCGCCGGCTACATCGAGGACACCGGCCTGCCGCAGTTGCTGCGCGACGCGCAGGTGTACGCGATCTGGGAAGGCACCACGAACGTGTTGTCGCTGGACAGCCTGCGCGCGCTGGCCGGTGACAGCCTGGGCGCGCTGCGCACGGCCAGCACGCACTGGCTGGATGGCAACGACGACATGCACGCGGCCAGCGCGATCCGGCAGACGCTGGACGCGGCCGCGCGCTGGCTCGACCAGCATGCGGCCGCACGCGAAACCCTGGAATCGGGCGCCCGCGGCCTCGCGTTCACGTTGGCGCGTTGTGCGGCGGCGGCCCTGCTGGCGAGACAGGCGAGCTGGTCGAGCGCTCATGCCGACCCGCGCCCTGCCGCGGCACTGCGCCGTTTCGTCCGCCTCGGGCTCGATCGGCTGATCGTGCCGGACGGGGACAACACCGCCTTGTTGCTGGGCTAGCGCGCACCGCGGGGCAGGCAATGCCCGGTCTGCGCGACCGCGTCCTGCGGCACGGAAGGGTCGGCCCGGGTAAAATGCCCGGATTCTCTCCATGGCCCACCGACATGCAGCATCTGACCATCGTCACCACCGGCGGCACGATCGACAAGATCTATTTCGACGACAAGTCGGACTACAAGATCGGCGCGCCGCAGATCGGCGAGATCCTCGGCCAGCTCGGCGTGGCGTTCCAGTTCGACGTGATCCCGATCCTGCGCAAGGACAGCCTGCACATGGGCGCCGAGGATCGCGCGCTGGTGCGCTCGACGATCGAGGCGCAGCCGCATCGCCACGTGCTGGTCACCCACGGCACCGACACCATGGTGGAGACCGCGCGCGAACTGGCGAATATCAAGGGCAAGGTGATCGTGCTGACCGGCGCGCTGAATCCCGCCCGCTTCCAGGGCTCGGACGCGGTGTTCAACATCGGCTGCGCGGTGGCCGCGGTGCAGACCCTGCCCGACGGCGTCTATATCGCCATGAACGGTCGCGTGTGGGACCCGGCCAGCGTGCGCAAGAACCGCGACGCCAACCGCTTCGAGCCGGTGGGCTGAAGTCCGGCGCTTTCGCCAGCCGCGCCCACAAACCCAGCCCTGCTCCCCAAATGAAGAACCCCGGCCGAAGCCGGGGTTCCCGTTTGCACCGTCACGCGATGAGCGTGAGGATCAGTTGCTGCTGGTGGTCAGGGTGACACCCGAGAACGTCTGGTACGCACGCACCTTGATGTAATAGGTGGTGTTGCTGGTCGGGGTGAACGTGCAGGTCTCGTTGTTGCCGGTCTTGTACGGACGGCAGTTGTAGCTGCTGGTGGTCGGTGCACTGCCGGCCTTCACGTACAGATCCGCGTCACCGGTACCACCGGCGATCGAGATGGTCGCCGTATGACCCGCGGTGACCGCCTGGGTGTAGGTCGTGGAGAAGTTGCCGGTGCTCACGGTCGGCAAGTTGACCGAGGTGCTGCCACCACCACCGCCGCCGCCACCACTGCCGGTGCTGTACGACGCCTTCACCGTGACGCCGGAGTAGGACGCGTAAGCGTGCACCTTGACGTAGTACTTGCCGGCGACAGGCGACGCCACGGTGCAGCTTTCCGAGTTGCCCGTCTTGTACGGACGGCAGTCGTAGCTGCTGGTGGTCGGCGCGCTGCCGGCCTTGGTGTACAGGTCCGCATCGCCGGTGCCGCCGGAGATCGACATCACCAGGTTGGTGGCGCCTGTCGGCACCGTGATGAAGTAGTCGTTGTCGGCACCCGTCGAGGCCGACACGCCGGTCACCGCGACGTTGTTCTGCAACTCGGTGGTCGTGCCACCGCCGCCGCCACCGCCGCCACCGGTGCCCGGGCAGGCCACGCCCACGCCGTTGAACGCGGTGATCACGTCATTCGCGTTGTAGCCCAGGTCGGTCGCCGC
>NZ_LMHR01000017.1:0-9694 GCF_001428465.1 Rhodanobacter sp. Root179
CTCTTTTGGACAAGCAAAAGAGAAGTACCTCGCCCTCCGAAGGAGGACGAAAGCTCTTGCTCTGAATGTTGCGGCGGTAGCGCGTCGCCAACTTCCTTGAGCAAAGATCAAGAGCTAACCCCACCCCAACCCTCCCCTGCAAGCAGGGGAGGGAGCACGGCCGGCAGGGGAGGGAGCAGGGCCGGCTACTCCTTCTTGATCGCGTGCCCGCCAAATTCATTGCGCAACGAAGCCAGCAGCTTGTCGGTGAACGAGTCGTCGTCGCGGGAGCGGAAGCGTTCCATCAGCGACAGGGTGATCACCGGGGCGGACACGTTGAGTTCCAGTGCCGCGTTCACCGTCCAGCGGCCCTCGCCGGAATCCACCACGTAGGGCGCGATGCCCTGCATGGTCGGGTTCTTGCTCAGCGCGTCGGTGGCCAGCTCCAGCAGCCATGAACGCACCACGCTGCCGTCGCGCCAGATGTTGCCGATCTGCGCCAGGTCCAGGCCGAATTCCTCCTTGTGTTTGAGGATCGAGAAGCCTTCGGCGTAGGCCTGCATCAGGCCGTATTCGATGCCGTTGTGGACCATCTTGGTGAAGTGGCCGGAACCGACCGGGCCGACGCGGCCCCAGCCCTTGTCCTTGCCCGGTGCCAGTGTCTCGAAGATCGGCTTCAGGCCGGCGACGACCTGCTCGTCGCCGCCGACCATCATGCTGTAGCCCTCGGCCAGTCCCCACACGCCGCCGCTGGTGCCGCAGTCGACGTAGTTGACGCCCTTGTCCTTGCACTTGGCTGCGTGGCCCAGCGAATCCTTGTAGTTGGAATTGCCGCCGTCGATCATCGTGTCGCCCTTGTCCAGCAGGGCCAGCAAGGCGTCGACGGTGTCGTCGGTGATCTTGCCCGAGGGCACCATCAGCCACAGCACGCGGGGCGCGGGCAGCGCCTGCACCAGCGCCTCCAGCGACTCGGCCGCGCCGCCGCCGTGGCCTTCGAGGCCCTTGCGCGCTTCGGCGCTGGGGTCGAAGCCGGTCACTTGGTGGCCGCCCTGGATGAGTCGCTGGGCCATGTTGGCGCCCATCTTGCCGAGGCCGATCATGCCGAGTTGCATGGGAGAGTCCTTGCGTCAGTGGAGTAAGGGAAAACAGTGTAGGCGCTGGCGGGGAAAGCCGGCGTGACCGACATCAGCGCGGCCGCGCCAGCCAGTGCTTGAGGCGTACCACCACGCGCGCGCTCAGCCGCGTCTGGTTGTATGCCTTGGCCGCCAGCCGGATCGCCGAGGTGCGGGTGGGATAGGCGTGGATCACCTTCGCCAGCGTGCGCATGCCCACGCCGGCCACCATCGCCAGGGTGACCTGGCTGATCATGTCGCCGGCATCGCGCGCCACGATGGTGGCGCCGAGGATGCGGTCGCTGCCGTCGCGCACGTGGATCTTCACGAAGCCGCCCTGCTCGCTGTCGGTCATCGCCCGGTCGACCTGGTGCATCGGCACGGTGAAGGTCTTCACCGGAATGCCGCGCGCGTTGGCTTCGCGCACGTACATGCCGACGTGGGCGATCTCCGGGTCGGTGAAGGTGCACCACGGCACCACCAGCTCGCTCAACTTTTCGCAGCCGCCGAGCACGGCGTTGCGGATCGCGACGCGCGCGGATTCCTCGGCGGTGTCGGTGTACTTTTCGTCGAGGCAGACGTCACCCGCGGCGTGGATGCGCGGATTGGCGGTGCGCAGCTGGTCGTCGACCCGGATGCCGGCGACTTCGTCATACACGACGCCGGCCTTTTCCAGCGCCAGCCCCTGCACGTTGGGCAAGCGCCCCACGCCGGTCAGGATGGCGTCGACGCGGATCGTGCTGTGGTAGTCGTCGCTGACCAGGTCGACCACCTTCTCGTCGCCGTCGCTGCGGACGGCGACCGCCAGGGTGTTCAGGCGTACCTCGATGCCGTCGCGGGCGAACGCGTCGGACAGCGTCTGCGCCGCGTCGCGTTCCTCGCGTTCGAGGAACAGCGGCAGCTTCTGCACGATGGTGACCCGCGAGCCCAGCCGCTGGAACGCCTGCGCCAGTTCGCAGCCGAGCGGGCCGCCGCCGATCACCAGCAGCCGCGGCGGCAGTTCGGCCAGCTCGAAGATGGTGGTGTTGGTGAGGAAGCCGGCCTGCTTCAGCCCCGGCACGTCGGGGATGTCCGGGCGCGCGCCGGTGGCGATCAGCGCCTTGTCGAACCGCAGCGGCTGGTCGTTGACGGTGAGGCTGTCCGGCCCGCTGAACTGCGCGCTGCCGAAGAACACGTCCACCCCGCTGGCCGCCAGCAGGCGCACCGAGGTGGTGTTGGTGAGGTGGCTGCGGATGCGCCGCAGGCGCTCCATCACGGCGCTGAAGTCGACCCGGATATCGGCCGGCACCTCGGCGCCGTAGCGAGCGGCGTCGCGCATTTCCGCGTACACCGCGGCGGTGCGCAGCAAGGCCTTGGACGGCACGCAGCCGGTGTTGAAGCAGGTGCCGCCGATCTCGTGGCGCTCGACCAGCGCCACGCGGAGGCCCAGCGCCGCCGCCTCGCGGGCCGCGGCCAGGCCGGCGGGCCCGGCGCCGATGATCACCAGCTGATACGGCGCGGTGGGCTCGGGGTTGTTCCACGACGCGGGGCGCACCGCGGCAAGGCGCTTGCGTTCCCACGCGTCCACCGGCGTGCTGACGCTGGCGTCGAATTTCGTGCTCATGTCGCGGCCTCCGCTGTCGGCGCATCCAGCCAGCCGCCGCTGAAGCCGGCCTTGCGCAAGCCGTCGACCAGCGGCTGGCAGCGGCGCAACGTACGCCAGATGCCGCCGCTGCGATGGTTCTCGATCATCATGAAGATGACGCCCTGGTCCAGCCCGTACTGACCGGGCGACACCCACGGCCGTCCGTTTGCGTCGACCAGGCTGGCGTTGAAGCTGGTGGCCAGGCGATCGCCATCGAGGATCTCCGGGTAGCGCAGCAGCATGTTGCGCAGCGCGGACAGCGCCAGCTCCGGCGCGAACGGCACCGAGGCCAGCACCGCCGGCGGCGACAGGGTGCCGTCGTCCGGGCCGTAGGGCACGCCGCGCGCCGCGTAGCCGAACAGGCGACGGCGTTCGTTGTTGATGTCCGGGCGTTCGTCGGTGGGACCGTCGCAGGCGGACAGGCCCCAGCAGTTGCGGTCGTAGCCCACGAATTCGTGGGGGTTGAGTTCGGCGTAGCAGCGCTGCACGTTGATCGCGCGCCGGGTGTTCTCGAAATAGTCGGACTGCTTTTCGCGCATGAAGCCGTCGCGGATGCCGCGCAGGTCGAGCCAGGCGTGCGAGAACTGGTGCACGAACAACGGCCCGGCATACAGGAAATCCTGGTCGTACAGGTTTTCCCACTGGTAGGTGGACTCCCAGCCCGCGTAGCAATCCGGCGACACCGGATGGGTGGGCGAGCCCAGCGCCAGCGCGTACAGCACGATCGCCTCGCTGTAGCCTTCCCAGCCGTAGTGCAGGTAGCCGCACTCCGGCTTCCAGCCCTGGCGGATGGTGCCCGCGTCGTCCTGCGCCCAGCGCCAGTCGACGCGGCGATACAGCGTGTCGGCCAGCGCGCGCAGCTCGGCTTCGGCGGCGTTGTCCGCCTGAAACCAGGTGGCCGCGGTCAGCATGCCGGCGATCAGCAGGGCGCTGTCGATCATCGACAGCTCCGACTGCCACACGCGCCGACCCTGGTGGATGTCGAGGAAGTGATAGTAGAAACCCTTGTAGCCGGTGGCGGTGGGGCTGCCGCTCTGGTCGCTGTCGTGGAAGAAGCGCAGCGCCAGCAGGCAGCGCTGCACCGCCTCCTCGCGATCCATCCAGCCACGCTCGACCGCCAGCGGATACACCGACAGGGCGAAGCCGACCACGGCGATGCTCACCGGCGAGTTGTCGCGCGAGGTATCGGGCACCAGTCCGTTGCGGGGATTCATCAGCTCCACGAAATAGCCCAGCGCCGCACGCTGCAGGCGCTCCAGCAGGGCGTCGTCGGGAAGCGAGCACAGCGGCGGCATCGGTGGCATCCAGCGGGTCCCTGTAATCGTTGATGGCAGGACGGGCGCGCCATGCGCGCTGCATCGGCCGGCCATCGGGCAAGGCTTGGGACAACCCCATCCGGCATTCGTGCCCGGTGCCGCGACGCGGCCATCCACCCGCCAGTCTGCGCAGGCGACTGCATGGATGGCGTGTAAGAGCGCTGCTTTCACGCGATGTTTCCCCGCCGCCGCCGTAGGCTGGGTGGAGATCGCGGCGCGCAAGGCCCGCGATGATCGCGTCAGGAGTCCACGCCCGCCATGTCTGCCCATTCCCCCGTTTCCTCCACTGCCGATGACCACGGCACGGCGCTGCCGCTGCTCTCCAACGGCAGGCTGAGCAGCATGCTGGACCGCCACGGCGCCGGCTTCGTCCGCTGGCGCGGCTTGGCGGTGACGCGCTGGCGCGAGGATGCGGTGACCGATCCCTGGGGCAGCTTCCTGCTGCTCCGCGACGAGGAGGACGGCGCGGTGTGGGGCGCCACCACGCAGCCGCTGGGCGAGACGGCGACGAACGACGCAGCCGGGTACGACGCCGGACGCCTCGTGTTCGGCCAGCGACACGGCGACATCGAGAGCTCGCTGGAAATTGCGGTGGCGCCCGATGCCGACATCGAATTGCGCCGGCTCACGGTCACCCATCACGGCGATCGAACGCGGCACCTGTCGCTGACCAGCTACGCCGAACTGGTGCTGGGCCCGATCGGCGACGACAACGCCCACCCCGCCTTTTCCAAGATGTTCGTGCAGACCGAATGGGACGACGAACGCGGGCTGCTGCTGGCGACACGCCGCCGGCGCAGCGACAGCCAGGCCCAGGTGTGGGCGTCGCAGGCGCTGCAGGTCGAGGGCGCGGCCCACATCACCACCACGCACGAAACCGATCGCGCCCGCTTCCTGGGCCGCTGCCGCACGTTGCGCAACGCGATGGCGATGCAGCCCGGGGCGAAACTTTCCGGCAGCACCGGCTGCGTGCTCGATCCGGTGTTCGCCCTGCGCCACGGGTTCACCCTGGCCGCGGGCGGCAGCATCCACCTGTTGCTGTGGACGCAACTGGCCGATACCCGCGACGGCGCCGCGGAGCTGCGCGCGCGCCTCGACGATGCCGACGCGGCCACGCAGTTGTTCGCCGCCGCGGCCCGGCACGCGCAGGAGGAACGCCAGCGCTTCGGCATCGATGCGGCACGTGACCGCCAGTTTGCGCAGTGGCGACAGGCCTTGCTGGTCAGCGACGCCAGCCAGCGCGCCCGTGCCGACCAGCGCGAGCGCGGCCAGGGCGGGCCGCCCACGCTGTGGGGCGCCAGCATCTCGGGCGATCGGCCGATCGCCCTGCTGTTCCTGCGCGCTCCCGCGGATGTCCCGCAGCTGGACGAGTTGCTGCTGGCCCAGCGCTGGTGGCAAGCCCATCAGCTGGCGACGGACGTGGTGGTGCTCGATCAGCTGGGCGCCGACGCCGGCACGCAGCGCGACGAACTCAGCCAGCGCGTCGATCGGCAACGGCAGCACTTGAAGGAACCGGACGACGCGCCCAAGGCCGAACTGTTCTGCCTGCGCGACGACCAGATCGGCGACACCTTGCGCAACGGCCTGCTGACCGTGGCGCGGCTGGTGCTGAACAACCCGGTCGCGGCGTCACCTTCGCCGCCGCCGGAAACCGCTTCCCGGCCTTCCCCGATCATCGCCAGCGCCACGGCGATCGACTTCGACGACGCTGCCGCGGCACCCGAATTCGCCAACGGCCACGGCGGCTTCGTGGCGAACGGCCGCGCCTACCGGATCGAGCTGGATGCGGCACGCCCCACGCCGGCGCCGTGGAGCAACGTGATCGCGAACCCGGCCTTCGGCTTCCTGGTCACCGCCGAGGGCGGCGGCTACGCGTGGTCAGGCAACAGCCAGCAGAATCCGCTGACGCCGTGGCCGAACGATCCGGTCAGCGACATGCCGCACGAGGCGATCTACCTGCGCGACGCGGACGACGGCGCGCTGTGGACGGCCACCGCGTTGCCGATCCGCGTCGATGGCGCCCGCTGCACCACGACCCACGGCAAGGGCTGGACGCGCTTCCGCAACGACGCGCATGGCGTCGCGCTGGAGCTCGTCCAGTGCGTGCCGGTCGACGACACGATCAAGCTGTCGCGCCTGCGCCTGTGCAACCGCTCCGCCCGCAAGCGGCGACTGGCGATCACCGGCTACGTCGAATGGGCGCTGGGCCCCAACGGCAGCACGCCGGCCCCGTTCGTGGTGACCTCGCGCGACGACGACACCGGCGCGCTGTTCGCCCGCAATCGCTGGCGCGCGGATTTCGGCGAGCGCGTGGCGTTTTTCGACATGGGCGGTATGCAGCAGTCGATCAGTGGCGACCGCGCGCATTTCCTGGGCGCGCTGGGCAGCCTCGCCAACCCGGCCGCGTTGCAGGACGAGGCGCCGCTGGACGGACGCGTGGGCGCCGGCCTGGACCCCTGCGGTGCGCTGCAGACCCGCATCGAACTGCCGCCGGGCAGGTCGCTGGAGCTGCACTTCCTGCTCGGCGAAGGTGGCGATGCCGCGGCGGCGCAGGCGCTGGTCGCGAAGTATCGCGGCATCGACATCGATGAGGTGCTGGACGAAGTCGCCGCGCGCTGGAACGGCGTGCTCGACACCGTGCAGGTAAGCACGCCGGAACGAAGCATGGATCTGCTGCTCAACGACTGGGCGCTGTACCAGGTCACCGCCTGCCGGCTGTGGGCGCGCACCGCCTACTACCAGGCCAGCGGCGCGTACGGCTTCCGCGACCAGTTGCAGGACGTGATGGCGCTGTGCGTGACGCGGCCCGACCTGGCCCGCGAACACCTGCTGCGCGCCGCCGGCCGCCAGTTTGCCGAAGGCGACGTGCAGCACTGGTGGCTACCGCCGAAGGGCCAGGGCATCCGCACAAAGATCCGCGACGACCGCGTCTGGCTGGGCTACGTCACGATGCACTACGTCGAGGTCAGCGGCGACTCCGCGGTGCTCGACGAGGTGCTGCCCTTCCTCAGCGGCCAAGCCATTCCCGACGACGCCACCGACGCGTTCTTCCAGCCCGGCGTCTCGGACGAAACCGCCACCGTGTACGAGCACTGCGCGCGGGCGATCGACACCAGCCTGACCCGGGGCGCCCACGGCCTGCCGCTGATCGGCACCGGCGACTGGAACGACGGCATGAACGCGGTGGGCGCCAAGGGACGTGGCGAAAGCAGCTGGCTGGGCTGGTTCCTGCTCGACACGATCGCCCGGCTGGCGCCGGTGGCCGAACAACGTCACGAGCACGAACGCGCGCAACACTGGCGTGATTACGCCGCTGCGCTGCGTGACGCGCTGGAACGGGCGTGGGACGGCGCGTGGTATCGCCGCGGCTACTACGACGACGGCGCGCCGCTGGGTTCGGCGCAGGACGCGCAATGCCAGATCGACACCATCGCCCAGTCATGGAGCGTGATCGCCGGCCACGACAATCGTGACCACGCGGCCCAGGCGATGGCCTCGGTCGACCGCCTGCTGGTCGATCATCCCCATCAACTCGCGCGATTGTTCACCCCGCCATTCGATCAGGACGGCAAGAAAGACCCCGGCTATATCAAGGGCTATCCACCCGGCGTGCGCGAGAACGGCGGCCAATACACGCACGGCGCGACCTGGTCGGTGTTCGCCTGGGCCGGGCTGGGCGACGGCGATCGCGCCGGTGATCAGTTCAAATTGCTCAATCCGCTCAGCCACGGCGACAGCGCCGCGGCGATTGCGCGTTACAAGGTGGAACCGTATGTCGTTTGTGCGGACGTCTATTCGGTGACACCACACATCGGCCGCGGCGGCTGGACCTGGTACACCGGCTCGGCCGCGTGGCTGTATCGGGCGGGGCTGGAAGCAGTGCTGGGCTTCCACCTGCATGGCGATCAGTTGCGTATCGAGCCATGCATTCCGAAAGCATGGCCCGGCTTCCGGATCAGCTATCGCCATCGTGGGACGATCCACGAGATCGAAGTGCGCAATCCGGACCATGTCTGTCGCGGCGTGTCGCGGATTGAAATGGACGGCCAAACGCTGGATGCGGCCGAGCCCATTGCGCTGGCGACCGACGGCGCGGCGCATCGGCTGTGCGTTACCCTGGGACGGGTGGCCGCGTAGGCGCCGGCACCGGGCGAGCGGGCCCGTTCTGGATTCGGCTCAGCGCCGCCGCGTACGCGAAGCCCCCAGTTTGCGGGTCAGCGTATTGCGGCCCACGCCCAGCGCCTGCGCGGCGTTCTGCCGATGGCCTTCGTGCGCCTGCAGCGCGGCCTGCAGCAGGATCTGGTCGAGCGCCTCGCGGGCGCGGGCGTGAATGTCCGCCTCGCCGTCGGCCAGCGCCTGCGTGGCCCACTCGCGCAGCGCGTCGGTCCATTCGCCGCCGCGGCTGGCGCCTTCCGTCGTGCCCAGGTCGGCCGGCAGGATTTCGCTGCCCGGCGCGATCACCGCCAGCCGGCGGCACAGGTTTTCCAACTCGCGCACGTTGCCCGGGTAGTCGCGCTGGGCGACCTGTTTCAGCGCCGCCTTCGAGAAGCGTTTCGGCGGCAGCTTCAACTCCTGCGCGGTGGCAGCCAGGAAGTGCTGGGCCAGCAGCGCGATGTCGCCGCGACGGGTGCGCAGCGGCGGCAGCTCGATGCGCACCACGTCGAGCCGGTGCATCAGGTCGGCGCGGAACGCACCGGCGGCGACACGCGCCGCGAGATCCTGGTGGGTGGCCGCGACGATGCGCACGTTGCAGCGGATCAGCTCGCGCCCGCCGACCCGATAGAACTCGCCGCCGGCCAGCACGCGCAGCAGCCGCGTCTGCAGCACCAGCGGCATGTCGCCGATCTCGTCGAGGAACAGCGTGCCGCCCTCGGCCTGCTCGAAGCGGCCGGCGACGCGACGGGTGGCGCCAGTGAACGCGCCGGCCTCGTGGCCGAACAGTTCGCTCTCCAGCAGTTCGCTGGGAATCGCCGCGGTGTTCAACGCCACGAAGGCCTGGTCGCGGCGCGCGCTTTCCTCGTGCAGAGCGCGGGCCACCAGTTCCTTGCCGGTGCCGGTTTCGCCGGTGACCAGCACGTTGAGGTCGCTGGCGGCGACGCGGCCGATCAGCCGGAACACCTCGCGCATCGGCACGCTTTCGCCCAGCAGCGCATGACCGGGCGCAAGCGTGTGGGTGGCCGCCGCAGTGGGCGCCGCCACGCTGGCCAGCGCGCGCTGCACCGAGGCCACCGCGTGATCGAGGTCGAACGGCTTGGCCAGGTAGTCGACCGCACCGGCGCGATACGCCGCCGCCGTGGTGGCCACGTCGGTGTACGCGCTCATCACGATCACCGGACCGATGCCCTGCGCCTGCAGTTCGCCGAGCAGGCTCAGGCCATCCTCGCCCGGCATGCGCACGTCGGTGAGCAGCAACGCGGGACGTGCTGTCTGCAGCGCCGCGCGCACCGCGGCCACCTCGCCGAACTCGCGCACCGCCAGGCCCGCGTCGCGCAAGGCCTCGGCCAGCACGAAGCGCACGCCGCGGTCGTCGTCGAGGATCCAGATGTCTTTTGTCATGGCTTTACTCCGCCGCAGCTTTGCTCCTCCCCCTGCGTGCAGGGGGAGGTTGGGAGGGGGTTGCTCGGGCGGGCGGGGAAGATCAAGGGCCGACCCCACCCCAACCC
>NZ_LMHR01000018.1:0-10571 GCF_001428465.1 Rhodanobacter sp. Root179
AGCGGCGGGCAGTGCCCGCCCCTTTCGACGGAAGCGCGCTTCGCCCAGGCAACGCTGGACGCGTGGACCCTCACCCGGAGGGAGAGGGAGCAACGCGCAAGAAGCGCGTTATTTGGTTAAAAGCGGCCGGCGCGGAAGTCGGCGATCGCCTCGTGGATCTGCTCGGGCGTGTTCATCACGAACGGCCCGTAGCGCGCCACGCTCTCGTTCAGCGGCTTGCCGGCGACGACCAGCAGACGTGACGGTTTGTCAGTACCCGCCAGCTTCAGTTGCCCGCCTTCGGACAGCACGCCCAGTTCGCTGCGCTGCAGTGATTCGCCGCCGACCAGGGCCGATTCGCCCTCGAACACGTAGGCGAAGCCATGATGGCCGGCGGGCAGATCCAGCGTGAACTGCGCGCCAGGCTGCAGGCTGATGTCCAGGTACACCGGTGCGGTGACGATGCCTTCGACCGGGCCGGTGGCACCGGCCAGCGAGCCGGCGATCAGCTTCACCTCGACGCCGTCGGCCGGATGCACCACCGGGATCCGTTCCGGGCCGATGTCCTGGTAGCGCGGCGCGGTCATCTTGTCGGCCGCCGGCAGGTTCACCCACAGCTGGAAACCCCACATCAGGCCGTTTTCCTGCTGCGGCATTTCCGAATGCAGGATGCCGCGGCCCGCAGTCATCCACTGCACGCTGCCGGGCACCAGATTGCCCCGGTTGCCGTGGTTGTCGCCGTGCTGCATGTGGCCGGCCAGCATGTAGGTGACGGTCTCGAAGCCGCGATGCGGATGTTCCGGGAAGCCCGCGATGTAGTCGCCGGCCTGGTCGGAGCGGAACTCGTCCAGCAGCAGGAACGGGTCGAGCATGTCCAGCCCGGGCTGGCCGATCACGCGCTTCAGCTTCACGCCCGCGCCGTCGGAGGTGTCCATGCCGCGGATGCGGCGGGTGATGTGGCGATCGCTCATGACTTGCTCCGGTAAAGGGAAGAACTGCCCGCCAAGATGGCCCCGTTTGACCGTTTGTCCAAGCACCGGCGCGGGAACGGATCGTTCCGGCAGGGGCAACGCCGGGGTCAGTCGAGCCAGCGGAATGCCCGGGCCAGCTCGGCCTCCGCGTTTTCCAGATAGCAGCGACCGTGGGCGAGGATCACCCGTTGCGGCTGCCAGGCCAGCATCCGCGCCAGGCAGGCGCGCGCTTCGTCCTTGTGCCCGAGATAGGTCAGGCGCATGTCCAGCGGCGCCTTGCCGTCGGGATCGGTCACGCCGCCCAGTCGCGCCATCCAGCGCATCGCCGTGGGCAGCTTCCCAGCTTCGAAGTTCTCGATCAGGTCAGTGAGGATCAGTGTGGCGCTGGCGCGATGCAGGAACACGATTTCCTGCAGCACCCGGCTGCCACGGAAGCGCAGCTGGTCGATCGCGGCGGCCCAGTCCGGCGGCGGCGCGTCATCGAGATCCGCGTCGAACGCGACCTCGATGTGCTGGCTGGCGGCGCGCTGGCGCACGCCTGGCGAGGCCCACGCCGTCGCCTGCGGATAGCGCCGTTTCCAGGCCGCGATGTGCGCGTAATGCAGCAGGTTCGGCGAAATCAGGTGACGCACCGGGCCGAGTGCGTCGATCGCGGCGAACAAGGCTTCGTCAGGCGCAATCGGCGAGTGGCACCACAAACCGCCATCGGCCAGCCGCACCACCGTCATGCGGGTGGGAAACGGCACGCGCATGCCGACTGCGGCCATCTGCACCAGCGGGCCATCGGCGATCCAGATCCCGGACGCGACCGGCTTGAGCGTGTTGAGCGGGGTGTACAGGCCGACTTCGGACATGGCAGCTTCCGTTTCGCAGTAACGCGCCAGCAGCCTCCCGCAGGACCCTGTTCAGTGCACCCAGTGGCCGCTGCGCTGGCGCGGCGGGGTGGCTTCTTCCTGCTTGCCCGGGCGTTGTTGCAGCACCATCGTCTCCACTTCGGCCTCGGTGGCGGGTTTGGTCTGCCAGTACTGGTTGACCGCGCCAAGCACGGTCGGCACCTGGGACAGGCACTCGTCGTATTCTTCTTCGCTGAGCTTCTCGAATTCGGTGTCGGCGCTGAGGATGCCTTCGTCGACGGCCAACGCCATCACCGGGCCCAGCAGTTCCATCAGTTGCGGGTCTTCGGCCAGACGGTTTTCCCACAGCGCAGCGCGCAGGTCGATGCCGCGGCTGAAGCCCTCGCACCAGCCCGCGGCCGACAGCATCGGGCCGCCTTCCATCTCCACCTCGCCCAGGATCGGCTCGTAGGCATCGACGTCGAGTTCGGCGCTGATCGAATCGTTGAGCTTGGCCAGCAGGGCCAGCACGCGATTGCCTTCGTCCTCGTCAGTGAACGGCTCGTGCAGCACTTCATGCAGCCATTCGTCGGGCAGCACCAGCAGCGGGCCCACCGCCAGCGCGCTGAGCAGGCCGTGGACGCCATCGAGCAGCAGGTCGCCTTCGCCGGTGTGCGCGCGCAGGTAGAGGTCCAGTTCTTCCAGTTCGTTGTCGTCCAGCGAGCTGGGCCATTCGGCTTTCGTCATGTCGTTCATATATCCAGTTCCAGCGTCACCGGCGTGTGATCGGAAGGGCGTTCCCAGCGTCGCGGTTCGCGGTCGATCGCTGCCGCCGTGGCAGCGGATTTCAACGCCTCGCCGATCAGGATCAGATCGATGCGCAGGCCCATGTTGCGGCGGAATGCCGCCTGCCGATAGTCCCACCAGCTGAAGTGCCCGGGCTCGGGCTGGAACAGGCGGAAGCTGTCGTGCAGGCCGAGGTCGGTGATCGCCTTCAGCGCGGCGCGTTCCGGCGGCGAGCAGAGGATGTCCTCGCCCCAGGCCACCGGATCGTAGACGTCGCGATCGTCCGGGCAGATGTTGAAATCGCCCAGCACCACCAGGTTCGGGTACCGCTCGTGTTCGCGGGCCAGGAACTCGCGTACCCGGGCCATCCAGTCCAGCTTGTAGGCGTATTTTTCGTCGCCGACCGCCTTGCCGTTGACCACGTACAGGTCGACCACCCGCAGGCCGCCGACGGTCGCCGCCAGGATGCGCCGCTGCGGATCATCCAGGCCGGGAATATCGGTGACGATGTCGGCGGGTTCCTCGCGGGCCAGGATCGCCACCCCGTTGTAGGTCTTCTGGCCGGAATACACCGCCCGGTAGCCGGCGGCGGCCAGCTCGTCGACCGGAAACTTCGCGTCTTCCAGCTTGGTTTCCTGCAGCGCCACCACGTCCGGCTGCGCGTCGGCCAGCCACTGGGTCAGGTGCGGCAGGCGCACTTTCAGCGAATTGACGTTCCACGAGGCGATTTTCATCGGGTCATTGTAAGGGGAAGCGCCGGCACGAGGCAGCGCAGGCGAGCGCCACGGCGCGCCACGACGCGGTCTCGGGGAAAAAGGGGCGGTTTCGATGAACGGGAACGCGGGTTCGGAGATGTTTGCCCGAAAACCCACCAAACCGCCGAAATACGGTGTATGCTGGTCGAGCAAGAGTACCGCGTAAAGGCGACCCCTTGCTTCTATTGCGGTTCGGCGCACGTCGCCAGGGCCGCAAATCATCCATGCTTCAAAGGTAATGTTACATGTCGGATCGTCAGAGCGGTACAGTCAAGTGGTTCAACGACGCCAAGGGTTTTGGCTTCATCACCCCGGAAAGCGGTGACGACCTGTTCGTGCATTTCCGCGCGATCCAGGGCACGGGCTTCAAGTCCCTGCAGGAAGGCCAGCGCGTCACGTTCGTCGTCACCAAGGGCCAGAAAGGCCTGCAGGCTGAGGAAGTCCAGGTTGCCTGATTCCCCCGGGAATTGAGCGATCTTGAAGAAACCCGCTTCGGCGGGTTTTTTCTTGCCCGGCGTTTGGCCTTGCCCGAACAACGCCGCGGCGGTGGCCGCGGCGTTGCGTCGATCAGGCCAGCCCGTGGCTGCGCAGCAGCGCCTCGGGTTCCGGCTTGCGGCCACGGAAGGCGATGAAGCTTTCCAGCGCCGGCCGGCTGGCGCCCACCGACAGGAACTCGGCGCGGAAGCGTTCGCCGGTGGCGCGATCGATGACGCCATGCTCCTCGAACTCGCCGAACGCATCGGCGCTGAGCAGTTCGGCCCACAGATAGCTGTAGTAACCGGCGGCGTAACCGCCGGCGAAGATGTGGCTGAAGCCGTGCGGAAAACGCTGCCAGGCCGGCGGATGCAGCACGGCCACCTGCTTGCGGACCTGCTCCAGCACCGCCAGCGTGCGCGCGCCCTGCGTCGGCTCGTACTCCAGGTGCAGCAGGAAATCGAACAGGGCGAATTCCAGCTGGCGCACCAGGAACAGGCCGGCGTGGAAGTGGCGCGCGGCCAGCATGCGGTCGAACAAGGCGTCCGGCAGGCGTTCGCCGGTCTCGTAATGCTTCGCGAACAGGTCCAGCGCCTCGCGGTTCCAGCCGAAGTTCTCCATGAACTGACTGGGCAGCTCCACCGCGTCCCATTCGACGCCATCGATGCCGCCGATCGAGGGCAGCTCGATCCCGGTCAGCAAGTGGTGCAGGCCGTGGCCGAATTCGTGGAACAGGGTCAGCACGTCGTCGTGGGTGAGCAGGGCCGGCTTACCCTCGGTCGGCGGCGCGAAATTGCAGGTGAGGAAAGCCACCGGCCGCTGCTTCCGGTCGCCGTCGTCGAAGCGGGCGCGGCAGACGTCCATCCACGCGCCGCCGCGCTTGCCGTTGCGCGCGTACAGGTCGACATAGGCGCCGGCGAACACCTGGCCGTCGGCATCACGCACGTCGTAATAGCGCACGTCCGGATGCCACACATCGACGCCATCGCGCGCGGCGAGGGTGATGCCGTAGAGCCTTTCGGTGAGGCCGAACAGTCCGTCGATCACCGCCGGCAAGGGGAAGTACGGCTTCAGTTGTTCCTCGTCCAGTGCGTACTCGCGCTGGCGCAGCTTCTCCGACGCATAGCCGACGTCCCACGGTTCGAGGTTGTCGAGCTGCAATTCCTCGCGGGCGAAGGCGCGCAAGGTGGCCAGTTCCTGTTGCGCCACCGGCTTGGCCCGGGCGGCCAGGTCGTGCAGGAATTCCAGCACCTCGGCCGGCGAGCCGGCCATCTTGGTCGCCAGCGACTCCTCGGCGGCGTTGGCGAAGCCCAGCAGCCCGGCCGCCTCGTGGCGCAGCGCCATGATCTGCTCGATGCGCGCGCTGTTGTCGAACTTGCCCGCGTTCGGGCCCTGGTCCGAGGCGCGCGTCTGGTACGCCCAGTACACCCGTTCGCGCAGGCCGCGGTTGTCGGCGTAGGTCAGCACCGCCTGCACGCTGGGCTGCTTCAGGGTGACCAGGTAGCCATCCAGCTGCTGGTCTTCGGCGTACTGGCGCAGCACTGCGCGACCGGAGTCGGGGATCCCGGCGAGATCACGCTCGTCGGTGACGTGTTCGTGCCACGCCTCGCTGGCATCGAGCACGGCGTTGGAAAATTCGGTCGAAAGCTTGCTGAGCTCGACGCCGATCTCGCGGAAGCGCGAGCGCGCCGGCTCTTCGAGCGCCACGCCGGACAGGCGGAAGTCCCGCAAGGCGTGCTCGACCAGCGCACGCTCCGGCCGTGGCAGCGACGGAAAGTCCGCGGCATCGGCCAGCGCCTGCACCGCGGCGTACAGTTCGCGGTTCTGGCCCAGTTCGATCGCGTGATCGGTGAGCTTTTCCTCGGCCGGCGCGTAGACCTCGCGCAGCGCCTCGCTGTCGGCGACGGAATGCAGATGGGACACCGGCGCCCAGGCGCGCGCCAGGCGTTGTTCCAGCCTTTCCTGGGTCAGCATCACCGTGGCGAAGTCACGCGGCGCCGCGGGCGCCAGCAAGGCGTCGATGCCGGCGCGGTAGTCGGCCAGAAGGGACTCGACGGCCGGCAGCACGTGTTCGGGACGGATCTGCGAGAACGCCGGCAGGGTGTCGTCAGCCAGCAGGGGGTTGTCGTGACTCATGAACGCTCCTTTGCGATGCGCCAGCGTGGCGACCGGGACGGGCGAAATCAAGCGCGGCGACGTGACGACGCGGCCCCCGCCGCTAGAATGCCCGGATGAACTCCTTGCGCAGCTTCCAGGGCGTCACGCCCACCCTCGGCCAACGCGTCTACGTCGACCCGGCCGCCAGCGTGATCGGTGACGTGGTGCTCGGCGACGACGTCTCGATCTGGCCCGGCACGGTGCTGCGCGGCGACGTCCACCACATCCGCGTCGGCGCAAGGACCAGCATCCAGGACGGCAGCGTGGTGCACGTGGCCCACGTCGGTCCGTACGGTCCGGGCTTTCCCTGCCTGATCGGCGCGGGCGTCACCATCGGCCACGCCGCCGTGGTGCACGCCTGCACCATCGGCGACTACTGCATGATCGGCATGCACGCCACCGTGATGGACGGCGCGGTCGTCCACAAATACGGCTTCGTCGGCGCCGGCAGCCTGGTGGCGCCGGGCAAGGTGGTCGGCGAGCGCGAACTGTGGCTGGGCAATCCGGCGCGGTTCGTGCGCCTGCTCAGCGACCGGCAGATCGAGCAGCTGCATTATTCGGCCGACCACTACGTGCGGCTGAAGGACCGCTACCTGGCCGGAGCCGAATGAGCGCACGGCGCGTGCTGTTCCTGTGCAGCCGCAACCGGCTGCGCAGTCCCACCGCCGAACAGGTGTTCGGCACGTGGCCGGAGCTCGAGGTGGATTCGGCTGGTCTCGCCGACGATGCCGAAACGCTGCTCAGCGCCGAACAGCTGGACTGGGCCGAACTCATCGTGGTGATGGAGGCGGCCCATCGGCGGCGTCTGCAGGCGCGCCATCGCCGCCGGCTGCGCGGCAAGAAGGTGATCTGCCTCGACATCCCCGACCACTACGCGTTCATGCAGCCGGAGCTGGTCGCCTTGCTGCTGCGGAAGGCAGGACCGTTGCTGCGTTGACACCCATGCCAGTTCAGCTTCCCGCGGCCCTTGCCTGGCGGATGCGCTCCGCCTCCGCCTCGTGCTGCTTCGTCATGATGTTGCGCGCCGCGGAAAGCTTGCCGCCAAGCAGGGCCAGCGTGAAGTTGTTGCTGTCGAACTCGCGCAGCAGGTCGATCTCGCGCCGAGCCTCTTCGAGGTCTTTCCGGTTGATGGTGCGTTCGATCTCTTCCGAGGCGCGCACGAAGGATTCGCGCAGGGCCTCGTGGGCGGTCCGGTTTTCGGGCTCCAGCTGCAGCACGCTGAGGTAAAACTCGAACGCGTTGCTGCCGGCCGGCGCCACCAGCCGGCCGTCCCGCATCGCGTCGCGGGCCAGCCCGAGCAGGATAGCGCTGCCGCTCTGCGCATCGTCGGTCGATGCCTCGTTCACCTCGCCAGCCGACAACGTGGTGTCGTCGATCGTGGCATTCGCCGCCTGGCCATGCCAGAAAATCGCGGCGGCCGCGACCAGCACCAGCAATGAGACAAGAACAAGCGCGTATCGATGCGATACGGCGGAAAGAAAGCGGGACATGACACCTGCTGCACAAGCGATGGCCGCGCGCTGGAGCTTCCGTCGTCGACGCGCTCCCGGCGGGTGGCGGTATCTTGGCGGCGCTTTGTTGCAGTCATGTGGCGCGGCGCTTCACGTCGTCGCCGTGGCCGCTTCCAGTCGCGCCAGCCACGCCAGCGCATGGGCGCGATCCGTACCGCACATCGCCGGTTCGGCACGCAGGCTGCTGCACACCGCCGGGCGCTCGGGCTGGCCGAAGATCGCGCAGCGATTGTCGTCGGTGAGCTGCACGCAGCGCACGCCGGCCGGCTTGCCTTGTGGCATGCCGGGGATCGGCGAGGAGATCGACGGCGCGATGCAGCAGGCGCCGCAACCGACCCGGCAAATCACCGAACTCACGCGGCTTGCTGACGCAGGGACTGATAGACCGGTTCAGTCTCGGGGCGCCGGCCATGCCACAACTCGAACGCGTCGGCCGCGGTTTCCACCAGCATGCCGAGGCCGTCGACCGCATAGCGCGCGCGCGCCGCCTTCGCCCAGGCCAGGAAGCTGCCGGCGGCGGGGCCATAGGACAGGTCGTAGCACAGCGCACGCGCGCCGATCAGCGAAAACGGCAGTTGCAGCGCCACGCCCAGCACGCCGGCCGAGGTCGCGTTGACGATCAGGTCGTAGCTGCCGATATTGGCCAGGTCGTCCCAGTAGCGCGTGTGCGCACGCGCCGGGTCGCCGATCGCGTCGGCCAGCACGTCGGCCGCCTCGGGCGAACGGTTGACGATGGTCAGCGTTTCTACGCCGGCGTCCAGCAGGTTCCACGCCACGCCATGCGCGGCGCCGCCCGCGCCCAGCAGCAGCGCGGTGTGGCCGCGCAGGTCCAGGCCGTGGCGTTCGGTGATGTCGCGCACCATGCCCGCACCATCGGTGTTGTGCGCCGCCAGCCGGCCGTCAGGCAGCCGGGTCAGCACGTTCGCGCTGCCGGCGCGGGTGGCGGCCGCGCTGCGCTGGCCAGCCAGTGCGAAAGCGGCGGCCTTGTGCGGCAGGGTGACGTTGGCGCCGCGGCCGCCGGTGGCAAAAAACCGCCGCACTGCCTCGGCGAAATCGGCTGGTGCCGCGTCGATCGCACGGTATTCCAGTTCGATGCCGAACTGTTGCGCGAACGCCTGGTGGATGCGCGGGGACAGCGAATGACTGATCGGATGGCCGAATACGGCGAACTGGGCGATGGGCATGCGATTCCCCGCAGGATGTCTGGCAACCATTCTACAAGCCGGATTTTTGGGGAAGCGAAGTCGCAGGTGATGAGATGGCGGTCCGGCAACTTGCGGACAACCTGTCCGAGGAGAACTCCCATGCGCATGCCCGTCCTGCCCTCGCCGCGCCACCTGCGCCTGCTCGGCGCCGCCGTGCTCTGGTTGCTGGGCGGAACCCTGTTGCTTCTGAGCATGCTGGTGCCAGCTCATACGGAGCTGCTCGGCTGGACGCCGGCGTTCTGGCTGGGCGGTGCGCCACTGATGGTGGTGCTGGTGCTGGAGCCGACGCTGCCGCGGCAGGTGCTGGCGTTGTGCCGACCGCAGCGACGCGCGATCCGCCGCGCCATGTGACCCCGGCGGATTGTCCGGCCGGTCCCTTGCAGGGCAGCTGGCGAGTCGGTATCTGCCTACGCACTTTTCGGGATTCCCGCAGCAGCTCCAGCGCTACCCTCGACGTTGGCGTTCAACGCCGCAGTGCAGCCCGACGTGGCCGGTATCCGGCACCGGCTCGGCGCCCGGATTTGACGGAGGAGATGCGCAGATGGCGGGGCCGCCCCATGCGAAGTCGGGTTTCCAGAAGTGGCAGGACACGATTCGTCGTGCCCGCTGCGATACAAAGTGGGCCGAATACGACGCCGACATCAGAAGAACCGTCGGGGAGTTCAACACGCACCTGAAACCGAGCTCGGGCTACGTCCCGCTCGACTGGCGGTTGATCAAGGCCATGGCGTGGACGGAAACTGGCGCGGCGGCAAGCTTGTGGAAGTCGAACCCGATGCAGATCGGCATGTTCAATGATCCAGGGCTGGATCAGTTGCTGTCGGGAGCGCCGGCGTCGGGCCTGATTCTTCCGGCCTGGAAGCCGCCGCTGACCAGGAAGGACGTGCGCACGACGCCGCTTTACAACATTCGCGCGGGCGTGGGTTATCTGCTGCTGAAACTCGCAAGGTTCGAGGTGAAGGACGTGCTCGACAAGGACAACACGATCCACCAGCTGACCGTGAAGGCTGGCGACAGCTTCGACAAGCTGGCGCATGCGCACGGAAGCACGGTTGCGGTCATGCAGGCATTGAACCCCGGGGTGCGTGTGCTGCACCCAGGCCAGGTTCTGAAATATCAAAAGGCCTCCCGCCAAACGGTCATCGCGGGGTGGCGGGCTGCCACCACGGCAAACGTCGCCATGTATTACAACGGCGGTGGTGACGCGGCCTACGCGAAAAAGCTGGATTTCGCCCTGTCGGTCATCCAGCAGGGGAACGTTCCGCCATGCCGGCCGTGATCCGACGCAGGATGGCCGTGCTGGCGGGCCTGATCCTGCTGGTCGGTTGCGCCAACGCAGGCGATGGCATGCTGACTGGCCAGTTCGAGGGAAGCGGCCGGCAATGTCGGGGCGTCCTGTTGGTGCAGGCCAAGATCATCGCGTGGCACACCCCGTTCGCGAGCTGTGCAAAAACATCCTACGAAGTTCTCGACCAGCCCGCCGTTGGCGGCGCGACGCACAGGGTCTTCCTGTTGAAGCCGGGTTCCGCTTGCGCCTTCGCGGTGATTTCGCTGGAGCGGGATGCCGAACATCCGGAATACTGGAATGCCACGGGCTACCGTTCGCGCCAGGATTACGAAGACGGCAGCGACGACACGCTGCGTTGCAACCTCACCAGGAAGGAAATCGCGTCAGCGTCGTCCCGCTGACGCAGCGCGCCTGCCTGAACCCACCCGTTGCGCACGGAACATCGCGGGAACCGTCGAGGCGCCATCGGCCCCGACTCACCCTCTGCACGAGACGATCGTCCTGCGCTCAGCGCCTGTGAAGAAAGCCACTTCCTGTGGTTTTCTTCTATCGCGAGTCCGGTACACGCCCGGACTCGCTCACATGAAACAGTCACTTGCATGACTGCTTCAT
>NZ_LMHR01000019.1:0-10600 GCF_001428465.1 Rhodanobacter sp. Root179
AAGCGGGGTGGCCTTCTCTTTTGGTTACTTTTCTCTTGGCCACGCAAGAGAAAAGTGACTCGGCTGCCGAAGGCAGACGAAAGCTCTTGCTTTATGTGCGAGCCTCGCCACAGACGTACCAACTGGGTGCAATGCCTGCCTTCGCAGGCATGACGAGGCTGGGCGTGAGCAGGCTCTTGCAATGACTTGGCGCACGACGCGTAGAGCGCGTCGATTCCTCAGCCAAGCGGAGCCGATTGTCCCGCGCTGATGACCGCTGGTCACGACGGCTTTCCGCTCGTCACAAAGCGGCGGCGATGCGCTGGCGCCGCTGCGCAGACTCGGTTGCACATCATCGCGCCGAGGAACACGCATGGCCCACCGCTCGCTCACCCTGCTCGCCAGCAGCCTCGTCGCGCTGGGTATTTTCGGCACCACTGCGACCCACGCTGCCAGCATGACTTCCCCATCGCCTGAAATTTTCGCCCCCGGCGCGATCTCCGGCCCGTCCGGGGTCGACTGCCTGACCTTCGCGCCGGACGGCAATACCGTCTACTTCGACCAGCAGGCGCGCTGGAACGGCTTCATCATGGAAGCACATCGCGTGGGCAATGGCTGGTCGACGCCGCGGATCGCCTCGTTCTCCGGGCAATGGCAGGACCACGATCCGGCGATGGCGCCGGATGGTTCGTTCCTGGTGTACACCTCCAACCGCGCCGCGGTGGCCAGTGGGACCGCGCTGCATGGCGGCCAGCTGTGGCGGGTGGACCGCCACGGCAGCGGCTGGGGCGAGCCGCAGCGATTGCCCGACGCGGTGAACGTCGGCACCAGCGTGTACGCGCCCAGCGTGGCGGCCAACGGCGACGTGTACTACCAGCGGCGCGACGAGGCCACCCACGAATTCCATCTCTACCGCACGGCCTGGCGCGATGGCCGCTACCAGGCACCGCAGCGCCTCGCGCTGGGTGATCCGGCCGCACACGAACTCGATCCGGCGGTGGCGCCGGACCAGTCGTTCATCGTGTTCGACGCGAACTACGCAGGCAAGGACAAACCCGACCGGCTGTACATCGCCTTCCGCGACGGCGCGGGCTGGGGTGCGCCGATCGACCTGGGCGATGCGGTGAACCGCTACGAGCCCTGGGGTTCGCACCTCGGCCCGGATGCCCGCACGCTGTACTTCACCAGCAACTACACGGCAAAGGTGAGCTACCCGCGCACGGGCGCGCAGGCGCGGGATGACCTGGCGCGGATGCGCGCGTGGGACAACGGCAACGACCACATCTGGAAAATGTCGCTGGCACCGTGGCTCGACGCGCCGCGCTCGCGCGAAGCCGCAGCAAGCCCCCATCACTCGACCAGGAACGGCCATGACGCCACGTAACCTCGCCTTCGTCGCCAGCCTCGCACTCGCGTTCGCATCACCAGTCGCCTGCGCCGGCGCGCTGCTGGGGGCAGGCGTGATCTCCACCGGCCTGCAGGAAACCTCGGTCGCGCTGACGCCGGACGGAAACACGCTGTACTTCATGCGCTCGGATCTTGCCGAAGCCGACGACACCATCATGGTTTCGCATCGCGCGGGCGATCGCTGGTCGACACCGCAGGTCGCCGGGTTTTCCGGCGAGTGGCACGACTCCGAGCCGACGCTGTCGCCCGATGGCCGGCGCCTGTACTTCGTCTCCAACCGGCCGCTGCAGCCCGGCGGCACGCCAGTGATGGCGACGATGAACGGACGCAGTTTTCCCGGCACGAACCTGTGGTTCGTCGAACGACAGGCCGCTGGCGGATGGGCCGCGCCGGTGCACGTCGACGGCGCGCTCAACGACGGGGCGATGATCTACAACCCGTCGGTGGCGGCCAACGGCGACGTCTATTTCTCGGCGCATCGCGCGGATTCCGGCAAGGCCTACCAGATCTACGTGGCGCGCGATCACGGCCATGCCATACCGGAGCAGGTGCCGCTGGGCGATCCCGCGAACAACCGCATGGACCCCGCGGTGGACCCGGCCGGGCGCTTCCTGCTGTACGCGGGCAACGAAGGCGATGCGCTGGGCAGCGCCGACATCTACATCGTGTTCCGCCAGCCGGATGGTGGCTGGAGCAAGCCGGAGCACCTGGGCGGTGACGTCAACAGCCGCACGCTGGAAAACGCGCCGTCGCTGGGTCCGGCGTTCGGCGAACTGTTCGTGTCGAGCGCGCGCCGCGACGAGGTGCGTTTTCCGAAGCCCCGCGACGACGCGGACTCGCTGCAGCGGCGGCTGCAGTCGCCGCTGAACGGCTCGCGCAATCTCTGGCGCTTCGACATTTCCGGGGTGTTGCGCGCCCACGGCATCGCGCACTGACCAGCCATCGCGCCCGCGTCGATGGACGACCGTCGACAGCACCCACTCCTGGAGTCCGTCATGACCCGCCGCTTCCGCGCCGCCCGCCTTCTCGCCTTGTGCGTTTCGATGTCTTGCCTGGGCATCTCATGGGTCCATGCCGAACCCGCCACGAACTTCCTGCGCCCCGAACTCAAGGTGGGCGAACACTTGTCCGACGTGTTCGCCAAGACCGTCTCGACCCGGGGCGCGGGGTTCGAGGAAACGGTCGACCGCATCAGCGGCACCGCCGACTACGCGGTGACCGGCGTGACGGCGAAGGCCTTCGTCTTCGACGAAGACGATCGCTACGACGGCCATCCGGCCCACGGGCCGGTGCACGGCATCGAGATCCTTCGCGACGGCATCACCAACTGCCATGCGGGCAAGTGCCGCATCAACGACCAGACCAGCGGCGTGATCTTCAATCCCTTGCTGTGGGGCAAGGCGCCGGAGCAGCTCCGCGCCGGCGTGAGCTGGGACGTCGCCATCCCCAGGCCCTGGGAAATCGGCCCGGCCGGAACGGAACAGGTGCACGTGCTGCGTGCCGATCCGCGCGACGGGGTCATCACGCTGACCCGCACCGGCAGCGGCGAAGGCCCGTCGTCCGACGACCAGTCGCGCGAGAAAAGAGGCAAGCCGATGCAGATCACCACCACCGCCGGCAAGACGATCGAGGTGTCGGTGATCCCGGGCAAGGCCAGCTGGAGCGGCTATACGACGATCCGCCGGGGCATCATCGTCAGCGACGTGATCATGGTGCAGCGGCACGTGACGCTGGTATCCGCAAGCGGCGACAGGTTCGAAGGCGAGCAGCGCTCCTACACCTTGCTCAACCTGTCGCGGGATGACCTCTGACGGACACGACGCGGATCGCGCTCAGCGTTGCACGATGTGGGCGAACCACTCCCAGCCGCGCACGCGTTCGGTGATCAGCTTGGTGCAGGTCAGCATCGGCACGGCCAGCAGGGCGCCGGGGATGCCCCACAGCCAGCCCCAGACGAGCAGCCACAGCAGGATCGCGATGGGACTCAGCCGCATGCTGGCGCCCTGGATCAGCGGCGTGATCAGGTTGCCTTCCACCGCGGTGATGCCGGCGAAGGTCAGCACCGGCAGGAACACTTCGAGGCTGGCGTCGTTGGCGTACAGCATGCACACCACCGCCAGCAAGGTGGTGGTGACGATCGCGCCCACATAGGGAATGAAGTTGGCGAACATCGCCACCGCGCCCCACAGCAGCGGGTCGGGCACCTTGTACAGCCACAGCATGCCGGCGGTGATCGCGCCGAGGCTGGCGTTGATCAGCAATGCGGTGAGCAGGTAGCGCGAGATCTCGGTCTGGATGCCGCGCACGATCGTCACCGCGTGCCGCTTGTAGGCGAAGCTGGGGGTGATCTCCACCAGCCGACGCAGCATCGAATCGCCGTAGATCAGGAAGAAGAACACCAGCAGCAGCACGCTGAGCACGGCCGCCAGCACCTTCGGCGCGGTCGAGACCACGTCCCAGGCGCTGATCGAGATCGGCGCGGACTGCGGCACGGCCGCGCGGGTACTGGAACCGCTGACCAGGGTCTGGGTGGCGCGGTTGGCTGCCTCCAGCGGCTTGGTGAAGCTGCGCAGTTTCGGCACGAAACTCCGGATCGCGGTGGGCGCGCCGTGGAACCAGCCGATGGCCGGCTGGGCCAGCAGACCGACGCCGCTGCCGATGCCGGTGATCAGGCCGATCATCAACACCATCGCGGTAAGCCAGCGGGGAATGCGCACACGGGCGCCGAAAGCCACGATGGGATTCAGCGCCAGGCCGATGAAGGCGGCCAGCACCAGCGGGATCAGCAAGGCCTTGGTCAGCGTGATGGTGTACAGCAGGGCCAGCAGCAGCAAGGCGTTGAAGACCAGGCGGATCGCACGCAGGTGGCGGCGTATGCCCAGCACCGGGTTGCGTCGCCGCAGCGGGGTGTCCGGGCCGGGCGGCGGTTCGAGCTCTTCGGCGACCGCGACCTCGGCGACGACGCCAACGGCGGTGCCGGGCGCCAGCGTCGGCAGTGGTTCGGGTTCGCTCATGCTCATGCCTGTTCGCCGGGCTCGGCGATGTCCGCCGCGGCGTGCTTCGCCATGCTGACCTCGGCGAAGTCGGCCACCAGCCGGGTGCCCTGCGCCACCACTTCGGCAAGGCCGCCGCTCAACAGCGAGCCGAATCCCGGCACGCGCAGCGGATGCACGTCCAGCGTGCCCAACACCACGCCGGCACCGGCGGCCACGCCCACCGTGGTCAACGGGTTTTCGCGGCCGCGGGCGAGCAGCCGCGCGGCTGGCGCGGCGAGTTCATGCCGCGCCAGCCGCATGCGCAGCTGGGCGGCTTTCACTTTGGCCAGGCGGTCGAACAGGCTCATGGCGTTCCCCCATCACGCTGCCCGGAAGGTGCGGCCGGCTTGTCCGCGTCCTCGTGCAGCGTTTCGCGCATCATCGCACCCCATTCGCTGCGTGTGGCGGGCAGGCTCATCCAGTGCATGCAGCGGCGGAACAGGATGATCGCGCCGAGCAGGAACAGCAGTTGCAGCACGGCCAGCCCCAGCAACGCCCAGAACCACGAACCCCACCACGCGGCCAGCGCCACGCCGACCAGGCCAAGCAGGGTCAGGCCAAGCCCCACGCCCGCGACGGTGGCTGCCAGCGCGGCCAGCAGCATCCACGAAACGGCGCTGCGCGCCAGCCCCAGCTCGGCAGCCAGCAAGGCCAGCTGGGCGCCGAACAGATGCCGGATGGCGCGCCCGAACTGGCCCAGTTCGGCCAGCAGACCAGACGACAGCGGCGCCGGGTCCGGCGCCGCTGTCGCATGAGTCGATGCACCGTCGCCGTTCACGGGATCGGTCTGGTCCGGATGGCTCACCGCCGCAGGATGCGGCCGAGCAGCCAGCCGGCGCCCAGCGCGATGGCCACCGACTGCACCGGCTTCTCGCGCACGTAGTCACGCGCCTGCTCCAGCCAGGCATCGGCGCGATCCATCGTCTGGTCATACACCTCGCGGCTGCGCTCGCTGACCTCGGCGGCCTTGTCGCTGGCCTTGTGCGCCGCGCCGGCCGCCTTGTCGGTGGCGCGGTGCAGGCCTTCCTCGACGTGGTCGGCGGCACGCTCGACGCTGTCCTTGGTGCTGGCGACGGCGGCCGACGTGGCCTGCTTGATCCGCTCGGCGCGCTCGTCGATGCGATCGCCGGCCGGCTGGTCGTTGCTGCTGACTTGATTGTTCATTGCTTGGCTCCGGAAAGACTCAGTATGGCGCGCCCGCGTCGCGATCGGCAGGGGTCAACTGGCGCGGCGGAAGAACGCGATGATCGCCAGGATCAGGAAGATCACGAACAGGATCTTGGCGATGCCGGCAGCGGCGCCGGCGATGCCTCCGAAACCGAGCACGGCGGCGATGATGGCGATGACCAGGAAGACCAGGGCGTAGTGAAGCATGGGGGAATCCTCGTATGGGGGAAGACGTGCCCGCGGTGCAACCGCGTGCAGCCATTCACCCATAGCCCGTGCCTTGCCGGTGTGAAGAGAAAACGGGCGGGCATGCACGCGGCGCCGACGTTCAGCGCCGCGACAGTTCAGCCAGCCACGTCCGGGTTGAGCGTGCAGGTGCCGACCAGCTCGGCCTGCTCCAGCACGTGGCCCGCCATCGCCGCGCGCAGCTCGGCCAGCGAAAAGCCGGTGACCAGCGGCAACGCCGCCACGTCCAGCGCGTACACGGTGAAGTGGTAGTGGTGCAGCAACGCGTCGTTCCACGGCGGGCACGGGCCGTCGTAGCCGAGGTATTCGCCGCCCATGTCGGCATCGCCGCCGAACCAGCCGGTGAAATCGTTCACGCCCTGCACGCTGCCCGGCGGGCCGAACGGTTCGCGCTTGCCGCGCGGGGTGATCCCGTCGCTGCACGCACCGGCGGCAAGCTCGCCGCACTCGGCCGGGATGTTGGCCATCAGCCAGTGCACGAACTCCACTCGCGGCAGGTCCGCGGGCACGATACGACCGGGCTGGTTCACGTCGTCGCCGCGGCTGGGCACGTCCGGGTCGATGCAGGTGAGCACGAACGAACGGGTGGCCGACGGCGCGTTCTTCCAGGCCAGATGCGGGCTGTGGTTGTCGGACAGCGCGAACGGATCGGCGCGCTTGCCAAAGGTGAAGGTGGCCGGAATCGGCTGGTTGTTTTCGAAGTTGTCGCTGCGTAGTTGCATGGTGTGTGTCCACCTGGTTGGGTGTGGAGTGCGCTTCCTGCCGGCGCACGAATGACGAGCGTGATGCGAAACTCAGGGCTTGTACGTCACCCGATACACCGCGCCCGCTAGGTCGTCGCTGACCAGCACGCTGCCGTCGGCCAGCGGCTGCACGTCGGCCGGGCGGCCCCAGGCGCTTTCGTCCTGTTCGAAGCCGGTGATCAGCGGTGCGTACGACAGCACCTTGTCGCCCTTGAGGCGCACCGTCATCACCCGGTAGCCGGATTTCTGCGTGCGGTTCCACGAGCCGTGTTCGGCCACGATGATCGCGCCCTTGTAGCTGGCCGGGAACTGGTTGCCGTCGTAGAAGCGCATGCCGAGCGAGGCGACGTGCGCACCGAGTTTCAGCACGGGCGGCACGTAATCCTTGCAGCTCCTGCCCTTGCCGAAGTCCGGATCGAGCGTGTCGCCCTGGTGGCAGTACGGGTAGCCGAAGTGCTGGCCGGTCGCCGTGATCTGGTTCAGTTCGTCGCTGGGGGTGTCGTCGCCGAGCAGGTCGCGGCCGTTGTCGGTGAACCACAGGTGGCCGCTGCCGGGCTGCCAGTCGAAGCCGACCGTGTTGCGGATGCCGCGGGCCACGTCTTCCCAATCGCTGCCGTCGGGATTCATGCGGATCAGCTTGCCGTGATCCGGCGCCGGATCGCAGATGTTGCAGGGCGCGCCGATCGGCACGTACAGCTTGCCGTCGGGACCGAAGGCGAGGAACTTGCCGCCGTGATGGGTCTCGGTGGGCAGCTTGTCGGTGACCAGCTCGGGCTTCGGTGGCGCGTCCAGGTGCTGCTCGATGTCGCGCAGCACCACGATCCGGCTCACCGCCGACACGTACAGGTCGCCATCGTGGAAGGCCACGCCCATCGGCAGTTGCAGGCCACTGGCGATGACCCGCACCTGGTCGGCCACGCCGTCGCCATCGCGGTCGGTGAGCGCATAGACCTTGCCCGCGCCGGTGGAGCCGACGAACACGGTGCCGTTGGCGCCCACCGCCATTTCGCGGGCGTTCGGCACCTGGTCGGCATACAGCGCAACGTGGAAACCTTTCGGCAGGACCAGCCTGTCCAGCTTCGTCGCCGCCAGCGCGGGCAACGACGAGCCAAGCAGCAACAACGACAACAGCAGGCGCATGGCGGCGCTCCTTCGGTGGACGGAAGGCCAGCGTATATCGCCGCGCGTGAAGCCAGAAGCGTCGGCGCTCTGTAAACTCTTCCTCTTCGAGGGGGAAACATGAGCGAATTGCAGGATCTCACCACGCTGGTTCGCGCGGCCACGCCGCTGCTGGTGATCGAGACGGTAGACGAGCAGCGGGTGATCGAGTGCTTCCGCCACGTGATTGCCCAGGCACTGCATCCGCTGTGGCGCTGGACCCTCACCGACGGCCTGAACCGGCTCGACTTCGCCCAGCGCGAGGGCGACGTGGCGCCGGACGCCACCGCCACGCTGGACGCGATCCGCGCCCAGGGCGAGCGCGGCATCTACCTGATGTTCGACTTCCACAGCCTGCTGCGCTACGCGATGAGCCTGCGCCAGTTGCGCGAGATCGTGCAGCGCCAGCGTTCGGCCGCGCACACCATCGTGCTGGTCGGCGCCAAGGTGGAGCTGCCCGAGGAGCTGGAGGCGCTGGCCTTGCGGGTGCCGCTGTCGTTGCCCGACATCAAGGAGCTGGCCGGCATCCTGCGCGCCGAGGCGGTGGCCTGGCAGCGCGAACAGAACCGCAAGATCGAGGTGGACAACGACGCCGCGCGCACCATCGTGCGCAACCTGCTGGGGCTGTCCGCGCCGGATGCGCGGCGCATCGTGCGCAAGCTGATCTACGCCGACGGCGCACTGGGGGCGAGCGACCTGCCGGTGCTGATGCAGTCCAAGTTCGACCTGCTCAACCGCTCCGGCCTGCTGCATTACGAGTACGCCACCGCCAGCTTCGCCGACATCGCCGGGGTCAGCCGCGTGCGCGAGTGGGTGCAGCGCCGGCGCGCGGTGTTCCTCGCCGCCACGCCCGATCCCGCGCTCGACCCGCCCAAGGGCGTGCTGTTGCTCGGCGTGCAGGGTTGCGGCAAGAGCCTGGCGGCGAAGGCGATCGCCGGCGGCTTCGGCGTGCCGCTGGTGCGGCTGGATTTCGGCACGCTGTACAACAAGTATCAGGGCGAGACCGAAAAGAACCTGCGCGAGGCGCTGGCCAGCACCGAGCTGCTGTCACCGTGCGTGCTGTGGATCGACGAGATCGAGAAGGGCCTGGCCGGCGGCGGCGATGACGGCGGGGTGTCGCGCCGCGTGCTCGGTTACCTGCTGACCTGGATGGCCGAGCGCAAGGCCAAGGTGTTCGTCGTCGCCACCGCCAACGCGGTGCACGAGCTGCCCGCCGAGCTGCTGCGCAAGGGCCGCTTCGACGAGATCTTCTTCGTCGACCTGCCCGTCGCGGCGGTGCGCGAACAGATCTTCGCGATGCATCTGGCCCGCCGCAAGCTCGACCCGGCCAGCTTCGAGCTGCCCGCGCTGGCGGCGGCGAGCGAAGGCTTTTCCGGCGCGGAAATCGAACAGACCATCGTCAGCGCGCTGTACGACGCGGCCGGCAACGGCACGCCACCGGACCAGCCGACCCTGCTCCATGCCCTCAAGCAGACCCGCCCGCTGTCGGTCCTGATGCGCGAACAGGTGGACGCGCTGCGGGCCTGGGCGCAGGGGCGTTGCGTGGCGGCGGACTGACGCCCGGTTTCAGTCCAGCAGGTCGCGCATGGCGCTTTCGGGACCGGCCTTGCCGCATGCAGTCGTGTCGTTCCCGCCATGCCGTTCCTCCCCGCCACCGAGGCCATCACATGGACGCCGCCGATCTGCAGAAACTGGTGACCGTGCGCATGCCGTACGGCAAGTACCAGGGCCGGCTGATCGCGGACCTGCCCGGTGCCTACCTGGCCTGGTTTGCCCGCGAGGGCTTCCCGCCCGGTCAGCTGGGCCAGTTGCTGGCCCTGATGCTGGAGCTCGATCACAACGGCCTGGGCCGCCTGCTCGATCCGTTGCGCACGCGCTGACGAATCATCGTATGCTGCGCCGCTGCCGGTCATGGCAGCCTGCCCCCCAGCGCCGCCCGACCAGGCATGCACCGGAACGGCCACTTCGCTGCTTCGCGCACTCCGGGCGTTCGATGTCTTCCCCCTTCTGTTTCGATGCCGCCGCCAGCGCGCTGGCGGCCGATGGCTGGTGCACGCTGCCCGGCCTGCTGGATGACGCGCAGACGCGTGCGCTGGGGCTCGAATGCGCCGCGCTGCACGATGCCCGGCAACTGCTGCCCGCCCGCACCGGCATCGGCCGCACGA
The DNA here is from genome assembly GCF_001428465.1 of Rhodanobacter sp. Root179. Classification (NCBI taxonomy): domain Bacteria; kingdom Pseudomonadati; phylum Pseudomonadota; class Gammaproteobacteria; order Lysobacterales; family Rhodanobacteraceae; genus Rhodanobacter; species Rhodanobacter sp. Root179. Next base: position 9,901 of record NZ_LMHR01000019.1, read on the forward strand.
CATCGTCGCTGCGTGGCGACAGCATCCACTGGTTTGCCACGGATGCCCTGACCGGGCCGCAGCGGGTTTTCACCGACCGCATGGACGCGTTGCGCCAGAGGCTGGGGCGCGAACTGATGCTGAGCCTGGTCGATTGCGAATCGCACTACGCGATGTACCGGCCCGGCGCCGGCTACGCGCGGCACCTGGATCGCCTGCGCGGCAGCGACACCCGGGTCCTCTCGGCGGTGTTCTATCTCAACCAGGACTGGCTGGACACGGATGGTGGCGCGCTGCGCCTGTATCTGGACGACGGCAGCCATCGCGACATCCTCCCCCGCGCGGGCGAGTTGCTGCTGTTCCTGTCCGGCAGGTTCGAGCACGAGGTGTTGCCGGCCACGCGCGACCGCATGAGCATCGCCAGCTGGATGCGTCAGCGCGCCGTGGGCGCGGATGCCTGAGCCGGCGCCAGGCCTTCGGCCGGCGCTCCGGCGTCGGCAATCGCGTTGAAGCGGCCGGCAATGTAGTCGTCCGAAAAGCTGGTCATGCCCCAGTCGCGGATGAAGCCGCAGTGGCCGCCGTACTCGGCGATGTCCAGTTCGATGTTCGGCGGCAGTTCGAGCTTTTCGAAACTGCCCACCGGGATCACCGGGTCATCGCGCGAGGTCAGGATGGTGGCGGGAATCTGCATCGCCTGCATCGCGTCGCCGGCCACCGAATA
>NZ_LMHR01000020.1:0-13008 GCF_001428465.1 Rhodanobacter sp. Root179
CCGCTGCTCTACCCGGGGTCCCTTGTGCGGCGGTGAGGCGGGGTCGACAGGCCGCGCAGCGGGCGTTGCCAAGGATGGCAACGCCTTTTCGCACGGGCAGGATGCCCGTTCGAAAAGCCCGGCCCCGGCTCACGGACTTGCCGGACAGGAGTCCGGCAAGCGCCAAGCGGGGGGTCGTTTTCTCTTGGTTACTTCTCTTTTGGACAAGCAAAAGAGAAGTAACTCGCCCTCCGAAGGAGGACGAAAGCCTTTGCTCTGATGCACAGGGGCGAGCAAAAGCTCCGCTCAAAAACAGCAAGTGCGATGCCGGCCTTCGCCGGAATGACGAACGCGCGGGGGCGCCGTTACAAGGGGGCAGCAGGCATCGCCTCGTTCCAGCCAGAGCCGGGCGCAGGAAACGCCCCCACCCACCTCCGTACGATCACCAGAGAAACCCACCGTTCACCCCCTGATGCTGGCAGCCGCGCCGCCGATCGGCCAGACTTCGCCCCATGTCCTGCTTGCGCCCAACCCGCTGGCTGTGGTGCCTCGCGGCAATGCTGTTGCCGCTGGCGGCGGCGCGTGCCGCGGAAAATACCTGGCGCTATGACACGGTGCACAGCCAGGTTGTCTTCAGCATCAGCCACAACGGCTACTCGCGGCCGTTCGGACGGCTGCACATCGCACATGGCTGGCTGCGTTTCGATCCGCAGGACTGGAGCAGCGCCGCGACCGAGCTGGATATCGACCTGGCCGGTGTCGACATGGGCGATGCCGACTGGAACAAGGCCGTGTGCAAGTCGTCCCTGCTGGATTGCGCGCGCCGGCGCCAGGCGCATTTCGTCAGCACCGGTGTCGAGCGCAAGGATGAGCGGCACGGCGTGCTGCATGGCCAGTTGACCCTGCACGGCGTCACCCGGCCGCTGGACCTGGCGTTCACCTTCAACCGGGCGGCCAGGACGATTTACGAAACCCATGAAGTCATCGGCTTCTCGGCCACCGCGATGCTCGACCGCAACGACTACGGCATCACCGCCAACCCCAACTCGATCGGCGCCCAGGTCAGCGTGTGGCTGGAGCTGGAGGCCGTCCGTGATGACCACGCCATGCCATCCAACAAGGAGAATCCATGAGCCTGCGCAGCAACGAACGCCAATGGGGCTCGGTCGCGAAGTTCTTCCACTGGACCATCGCGCTGGCGATCCTCGGCAACGGCACGTTCGGCCTGCTGATGGACCTGGCCCACTCGCCGATGCAGAAGATCAACTGGCTGGCCCTGCACAAGTCGATCGGCCTCACCGTGCTGGCCTTGGTGCTGCTGCGCGTGCTCTGGCGCTGGCGCGACGGTCGCCCACTGGAAGAGGCGGCGCCGCGCTGGCAGCAATGGAGCGCGCGCATCGTGCACGCGCTGTTGTACCTGCTGATCGTGGCGATTCCGCTCAGCGGCTGGTGGTTCAACTCGGTCACCGGCAAGCCGCTGCAATGGTTCAAGCAGTTCAACCTGCCCGCGCTGGCGGCGAAGAACGACGAGTTGCGCCACTTCGCGCATGGCGTGCACGAGTACCTGTTCTGGTTCCTCATCCTGGTGCTGGTGGCCCACGTGGGCGCCGCGCTGAAGCATCATGTGTTCGACAATGACAACGTGCTGCGCCGGATGCTGCCATTTGGCCGTCCGACTTCCGAAGGAGACCGCTCATGAAACGACTCGCCATCCTGCTCGCCCTCGCACTGCCCTTCGCTGCCGCGGCCGCCGACTACACCGTGCAACCGGCATCGAGCACGCTCGGTTTCAGCAACACCTTCCAGGGCGAATCGTTCGACGGCAAGTTCGGACGGTGGACCGCCGCAATCAGCTACGACGCCGTGAACCTCGCCAGCTCGAAGTTCGACGTCGAGGTGGACCTGGCCAGCGCGAAGACCGGCGACAGCGATCGCGACAGCGCGCTGCCCGGCTCGGATTTCTTCGACGTGGCGAAATTTCCCAAGGCACACTTCGTCACCACCGGCTTCCGCCAGGTCGGCGGCAAGGTGATTGCCGATGGCACGCTCACCCTGCACGGCATCAGCAAACCGGTGAGCCTGGACGTGACGTTCAAGCCGCAAGGCAGCGGCGCCACGCTGGACGTGGCCGGCACGGTGAGGCGGCTGGACTTCGACGTGGGCACCGGTGACTACGCCGACACCTCGGTGATCGGCGGCGACGTGAAGGTCACCGCGCATCTGCAGCTGGCGGCGAAGTAAGCCGCCCGATGCCGAACGACAGCCTGTGGCGGCGCCTGCGCGGATGGGTCGGCAGCGGCCGTGCCGAACGGGCCACCACGCCGCCCGCGCGCGCGAACGCCGGCTCCGCCAAGGTGGCCGACAGCCTGCGCGCCCTGCTGGATGACCCGGGCATTCCGGCGTCGGTACGCAGCGAACTGGCCGCGGATTTCAGCCGCATCGAGCAGATGCTGGACAAGCTCCAGCGCGGCGAACTGCACGTGGCCGTGTTCGGCCGCGTCTCCGCGGGCAAGTCGGCGCTGGGCAATGCACTGCTGGGCCGCGAGGCGTTCACCGTGGGCGTCCTGCACGGCACCACCACCGATGCCGAGCACGCCATGCTCGACGAGGCCCAGCACGACGGCCTGGTGCTGATCGACACGCCCGGCATCAACGAACTCGACGGCGAGGCCCGCGAAAAACTCGCGTTCGAGGTGGCCGAGGTCAGCGACCTGGTGATCTTCGTCTGCGACGGCGACCTTACCCGCGAAGAACTCGATGCGCTGAAAAATCTCGCCGCGACCCAGCGCCCGCTGCTGCTCGCACTGAACAAGGCCGACCGCTACGGCCGCGACGAACTGGACGGCCTGCTCGAACACCTGCGCCTGCGCGTGGCCGGGCTGGTGCGCGCCGAAGACGTGCTGGCGGTGGCGGCCCACCCGGCCCCGCAACGCGTGGTCGAAGTCGACGCCCGCGGCCACGAACAGCAGCGCGAACAGGCGCGCACGCCGGACGTCGCCGCGCTGCGCGAGCGCCTGCTGGCGATCGCCGCCCGCGAAGGCAAGGCGCTGTCGGCGATCAACGCCGGCTTGTACGCCGGCCGGCTCACCGACCAGGTCAGCGCGCGCATCGCCGAAACCCGCAAGGCGGTGGCGGCCAAACTGATCCATCACTACTGCATCGCCAAGGGCGTCGCGGTGGCGCTGAACCCGATCCCGGTCGCGGACCTGCTGGCCGCCGCCGGGCTGGATGCGGCGATGGTGGTGCAACTGTCGCGCGTCTACGGCCTGCCGCTGACCCGAGCCGAATCCGGCCGGCTGGTCGCGGTGATTTCCGCCCAGCTGGCCGCCTTGATGGGCGCGATCTGGGGCATGCAACTGGTCGCCTCGGCCTTGAAAGGCGTCAGCGCCGGATTGTCCGTCGTGGTCACCGCCGCGGCGCAGGGCGCGCTGGGCTGGTACGCCACCGTGCTGATCGGCCGCGCCGCGGAGCGCTATCTGGTCGGCGGAAAATCCTGGGGCGAAGCGGGCGCCAAGCGCGCCGTCGCCGACATCGTGGCCAGCCTCGATCGTGATTCGATTTTGCGCGAGGCGCGCGAGGAAATCCTGAAGCGCTTGAAAAGCCGGCGCGGGTAGCCGCTTTTTTCCTCCCCCTGCTGCGCAGGGGAGGGAGCTCACTTCGCGAGGAACGTGCGCACCGCGGCCGCATCGAACGGCCAGTCCAGCTCGCGCCCGTCGCGCGTATCGCGCAGCACCGGCACGCGGGTGCCATAGCGCTGCTCCAGTTCGGCCGAATCGTCCACCCATTCGCTGTCGAACTCCGGCGCGCGCGCCTCGGCCATCACCGCCAGGGCGAGGTCGCACAAGTGACAATAATCACGCTGGTACAGGATCAGGTCGGACATGCGGCTGCGAATGGCTGGGGACGCCGCGTAGAATAACCGGTCAACCCACACCCAAGCAGCGCACTCATGGCCGTCAGCGTATTCGACTTGTTCAAGATCGGCATCGGACCCTCCTCCTCGCACACCGTGGGCCCGATGCGCGCCGCCGCGCGCTTTGCCGAGCGCTGGCTGGACGAGAAGGGCGTGCTCGACCGCGTGACCCGGGTACGCGCCGAGCTGTACGGCTCGCTGGCGATGACCGGCCGCGGCCACGGCACCGACAAGGCCGTGCTGCTGGGCTTCGAGGGCCAGCATCCGGACACCGTCGACGCCGACCAGATCCCTGCGGCGCTGGAGCGCATCCGCGGCACCGGTCGCATCCGCCTGCTCGGCAGCCACGAGATCGCGTTCGACGAGAAATCCGACCTGGTCTTCAACAAGCGCCAGAAGCTGCCGTTCCACACCAACGGCATGCGCTTCTCCGCCTACGACGCCGACGGCAACGAACTGGCCAGCCGCGACTACTACTCCGTCGGCGGCGGCTTCGTGGTCAACACCGACGAAGCGGCCGAAGACCGCATCGTGGCGGACACCACCGCCCAGCCCTACCCGTTCACCAGTGGCGACGAAATGCTGGCGCTGTGCAAGCAGCACAAGCTCACCATCGCCCAGCTGATGATGGCGAACGAGAGCGTGTGGCGCCCGGAAGCGGAAACCCGCGCCGGCCTGCTGACCATCTGGCAGGCGATGAAGGACTGCGTCGAACGCGGCCTGCGCTCACCCGGCACCCTGCCCGGCGGCCTGAAAGTGACCCGTCGCGCGCCGGCGATGCTGGAAGATCTGCGCAACCAGCCCGAGGCCGCGCTGAAAGATCCGCTGACCATCCTCGACTGGGTCAACCTCTACGCACTCGCCGTCAACGAGGAAAACGCCGCCGGTGGCCGCGTGGTCACCGCGCCCACCAACGGCGCCGCCGGCATCATCCCCGCCGTCGGCCATTACTACCTGCGCTTCTGTCCCAAGGCCGACGACGAAGGCATCATCGAATACCTGCTCACCGCCGCCGCCATCGGCATCCTGTACAAGGAAAACGCCTCGATCTCCGGCGCCGAAGTCGGCTGCCAGGGCGAAGTCGGCGTGGCCTGCTCGATGGCCGCCGGCGGTCTCACCGCCGCGCTGGGCGGCAACGTGATGCAGGTGGAGAACGCCGCCGAGATCGGCATGGAACACAACCTCGGCCTCACCTGCGACCCCATCGGCGGCCTGGTGCAGATCCCCTGCATCGAACGCAACGCGATGGGCTCGGTGAAAGCCATCAACGCCAGCCGCATGGCGCTGAAGAGCGACGGCAAACACCGCGTCTCGCTGGACAAGGTGATCAAGACCATGCGCGATACGGGGCGCGACATGAAGGACAAGTACAAGGAAACCAGCCGCGGCGGCCTCGCCGTCAACGTCATCGAGTGCTGAGCCCTCATCCGTAGGAGCCCGCTAGCTGGCGATGTTCCACGCAAAGTAGACGCCAGGAAAGGAATCCACGGCCACGCGCTACATGCGATCCCATTCATAATAACAAGGATGTTATAGTCTTGTCATGGCAGCTCGACTACTACAACGCCAGAGTGGCAGCGCAGATAGAAGCGTGGCCCACCGGTATTCGCGCCGGATTCCTGCGCGTTGTCGAACTGATGCAGGTCTATGGCCCGGATGTCGGCATGCCGCACACGAAGGCCATGGGTGCAGGCCTGTTCGAAATCCGCGCAAAAGGTCGCGAAGGCATCGGCCGAGCGTTCTACTGCACCTTGGTCGGCGAACGCATCGTGATCCTGCACGCCATCATCAAGAAGACCGACAAGACTCCCGTGCATGAACTGACCAAGGCACGTGCGCGGCAAAAAGAGGTACAGGCATGACTCGCGAACACTACAAACCGGTTCCGCTGAACGTCCCGGTCACGAAGAAACGCTGGTCGAAGGACGCCGCGTTCACCGATGCCTACAACGCGCTTGCCGATGAATTCGCCGCGCTGGGCGAACTGGTGCGCGCACGTCAACTTGCCGAAATGACCCAGGCCGACGTCGCCGCCAGCATGGGCATCGCACAGGCTTCCGTGGCGCGGCTGGAATCCAGCGCCGGCAGCCGCAAGCATGCACCCTCGATCGCCACCTTGCGCCGCTACGCCGACGCCGTCGGTTGCGAATTGCGGATCACGCTGGCACCGAAGCCCAAGGCGCTCCACCGCAACCTCACCCGCTGAGAAGCATCGCCGCCCTGCGCGCGACCTGGCCTGGCTTCAGCGCGGTTTGCCCGGCACGCCCTTTGCCAACTGCGCGTCCACATGTGTGAGTGGTCGACTCACTCGCATGAAGTGGGAGATTTGATTCCAGGATCAACCTAGTCGCTGCGCAGACCCTTGAAGGCAAGCGATTGTCCTCGCCATGGTACGTCGCAACATCGGGCGTGCATCGCACACCACCCGAATCATATGCAGGATGTGCTCGGCATCGTTTCGCGAGAGATCCCGAGGCATGAGGCGCTCTGTCCATTGTTTGACGTCCCTTGCCCATTCTTGCTCAACTGCATTGGATCCGCAGGCCATCAGACCCGCATGGAGGCGTAGTGGCAGCGGCGTAGAAGTATGTCGCGCAAGCAGATTCTTCACTGCCGTTGCAAATTCGGTGTTGCGTGAACTTGCAGCAGTCAGAGACAGGCGCAACAGCAAATACTGCGTTTGTTCTGACTCAAACGGCACGTCGGATTGATCGAGCTCCTTAACGACATTTTTCAGGAGTTCGATATGTGTCTGGGGTAGTCCACCCAGTCCAGCCAAGTGCGCCACCGTCAGCACCCTTTTCCACAATGGCAGGGCGGCGTCCTCGAGGTTTGCCACCATGGAGTCCAGGAACTCTTCTGGCAGCTGCTGAACGCCCTCAGAAGCTCCCTCCAAAGGGCCAGGCAACCCGCTGAACATGCTGATACCACACGAGAACAGGGATTCGTGATCTGGGCCAAACAGTAGCTTGCCGCTGTCGCTTTCTCCGACTTCTTCGCGCTTCGGCGCAAATGCGTTCAAGACGCGACCGACTAGTTCTTGTTTCAGCTGCTCGACTGACAACATGAAACCGCCCCACCGCGGTTCTTGCCACATGTCGGCGAGCGTTGCGTTCTGGAACTGGCCAAGCGTCTGCTCGGCCCAGGCAGCGAACTCCTCACTGGAGATGCCTGTTTCGACAATGGTACGTTCGATAAGTGCTGCGTGCGCAATGGATGCCAACCGGCGCCAATACACTGGGACGTCAGTGAACAGGCCGGACGTATTGAGTCTGCCATCGACAGCGGCGACGACCGCCACCGTGAGCCGCAATCGATGGGATTGATCGTCGACAAGACGAATGAAGTGTTCGAGCAACTCTTTGGTCAAATCTTGAAGGTCGGCAAATGCGTCGTCGCGCGTCGCAATGGCTTCGAGTAGTCCGGTCAGCGACCATAGATCGATGCTCGGCAACAAGGACTCCGCCAGCTTCCGCAGGCAGGACGACGAAAGACCTGCGATGGTATCTACCGGGGTAAGCCAGGCGTGGGAGGAGCAGACGAGGTCGAAGCCGATCTGTTCGAGGTCGCTGGTCGCCGGCAGCGATCGGACGGAATGGGAGAAAGTTTCCAGTGACCCATGCCCCGACCAAGGCGGGACCAGTCGCTCGTAGTACCGGCGCCTCAGCGGAATCAGTACCGCACGCTTAGTGCTGCCCTGCTCTATGGAGTCTCGAAACCTTTCAACAAAAGCGCTGGGCGTATCATTGAGATCGAGTTCGATGCGCGGGAAGTGGAAGGGATTGACGGGGCCAGCGTGTACCTTCTCGGCCCAGTCCGATACATCACCGGACTCAAGGCGCACTAGGCCAAGCAGTTCAGCGAAATATGCGTCCCGTACTTGAGTATCGCCGGACACCAGTGGCGCATAGCGCACAATAAAATGCTTTGCGGCTACCGGATGGCGGCAAACAACCTCACTCCCCTCGGCAATCGACAGGTTCCACACCTGCCCATCGACGTCATCGACCGTAACTTCATTGCGTTGGGAATAGAGCCGTCTCACCGCGTCATACAGCGTCTGAGTGTCGAAACTCGGCCTTCCCTCGATATGGACGGTGACTCGCGTCGCCCGGTTGAGGCCAAGCCTCCCGAGGAAATCGTCGTTGTCCAAGACCCGTTCTCGTACGGATGGCGGCAAACCGCTGACCATGTCCTTGGCAAGCAACGCGATAGTGGCTTCGCGATCAACGTACTCCACATCCTTTTCCTCGATGATGGAGTCGATTCGTCCCAGGTGGTAGATCACGTTTTCACACAGGACATCGAACACTTGGGGGCGATCGTTTTTCATTCCCTTCAAGTAACGATCTTCCAGCCAACCGTTATAGGCTTTCCGCCTCGACTTCGGCACGGACAGCATCAGGAATCGCGCCAGTGTCATCGCATCCAGCGTGACGAACCTAGATTCATTCCATTCACCTGGCAAGCGCGCGGAAAATCCTTCGAGACGGCTTAGTTCGACCAGCCAAGCGGACTTGGCCGCAGATTCCGCGTCATCCCGGGAGCGCTCCCATATCGCTACAACCGCTTCGTTTACTTGCTGTCCATGATTGGACAGCCAAGGCGCCTCGTCGGGTGTCACGACGACTTCCGCAACCTGGGCCAGTTGATGGCTCTCACGTATTGCACGGGCGGCGGCCGATTCAACCAACACTCCTTCTCGCATGACGGAGGCATCCAGCGCCGCGATGAGCTCCTCGGAGGTAACGGGAATGAACTGATATCCTGCCTGCCGTAGTCGGATCCGGGCGCGCTGCCACTCCCGGGTGTCGATGCTTCTGGCATCGAGCAGCCAATCCAGTACCTCCAAGGTCGATTTGCAAGCTACATTCTTATTCTGGCTGTCGGCGATCAGTGGATGTCGATTCGCCGCACGATCATCCACGACGATGGCTTCCAGACCTTCTTCGTGCTCCAGCAATTGCGGGAGAAGGAAACGCGGCGCGTCATCGTCTCCCAGTTCCCGGCCCACCTCCCGATCAGGGCGACGAAGGCTGCGCACTATCTTGCGGGACTGGCCTTCATGGACGAATTTTCTGACCACGTCGATAGACTTGGCTACGGTTTGGCTGGTCGAATCGGATTGATCGAGTTCAGATGCCTCGGCCTGCGTGTCAGGATGCACAAAGAGCCGATACCCGGCCCTGACCAGTGACGGCCAGAGATCGAGCCACTGGATGTACGCGACGCTGACGTCGTCGAGATAAAGGGTCGCGCCAACAGGAATTTCGCTATCGTGCGACCAACCCTCATCGTTTCGCTCGAGATACGATTCGCCACGCTCATAGGCCAGTTCGTCGATCGCCCCGTGCATCTTGAGGCTTCGAAGCAGCCCGATGGCACTGCGAAACAGGGCAGCATGCTCGCCAAGATTGGCATTCTGCGACGCCAACGAGCCGGGGCGGTGTAGTGGCGCCGGCCGAATGATGTAAGCCGTACGATCCGCCTGTGCGTCTTCTTGTGCCGCATGGACGAATTGCGCCAAGTCCTGCCCTATTTCCGACGCCAGCGCGTTTGCGAACGGGCCATCTGCTGCGGTGACCTGTACCTCTCGGCGTGCAATAGCGCTCAATAGGCGCTGGGCGTCGTAAATACGGCTGGGCTGGTGGAATTGGATCTCGTTCTGTTCATTGAACAGCCATGGTCCCGTGGAATGAGGTAGGTATATGCGCGGGAAGACATTAAGCAGCCGCGGCAAAAGTTCCAGATACGCGAGCGTCAGGAGCGCCGTCTGATCGAGCGCGATAATCTGGGGCCGAGGAGCAGCAAATGGGCGCGCCAAGCCAAAAAAAGCGCTGATCACGGCACGGAAACGTGGCTCACGCGCCAGGCGGTTCGCCTCCGCTTGACCCAGCATGAGTGTGGAAAGAGGTCGCCGGACTTGCTGTGCCGCCAGCGCAAGGAACATCTTTGCATCGACGACGCCACTCCACAATTCATCCGAGCGCTTGCGCTGCTCCGGAATCATCTCGATCAACTCAGACAGCGAACCTTGACGTACTGGGCCATCAGGGCCCGACAGATCTACAGCGGATCGAAACCAGTCCGCAACGATGGTCTCGTTGTCCCAGCGACCACGCATGGCGACCACATAGCAGCCAAACAAAATATTGGGATCGCCGGGACTGGCCGACGCGGCGGCTGTCGCCAAGCGCTTGGCGATGGGGACTCGATTGAACGCGGTAGCCAATTGCGCGAATCGGAGTTGATCTTCTGCAGAGAGCGATGCATTGGCCTGTGCCTGCTCTAGTAGTAGTCCCACTTGGTCCCAATCGCAGGAGTACAAGGCCAGTTGCAGCGCCATTTCACTGGAGCGCTCGGCCGGTTCTGGGGCCTTCTCGGCCAGAGCCCGTGCATCCTCCCACCTTCCTCGTCGGAAGACCGCATCGAAATACATCCCGGAAAGCATCTGTGACTGCTCGACCAGTGTCGGATTCGTATCGAGAAAGTCGAGGATCTGGTCCCACTGGTTTTGCTTGGCCAGCAATCGGAGCCACTCTTCGGCATGGTCGTGGTTTCGCGTTTGCTTGAACAGCGACCCCGCCAGTTCAGTCGCCTCTTCCAGTTTCTTGGCACGCACCAACGCCCGAATCAGATTGTGCATGGAACCGGGGGAGCCATCTGCAGCGGCCGCGGCACGGAGGCTCGCCAATGATGCGTCGTCATCTACGGGCCCAATTTCCAACTGCAACTGGGTCCGAACAAAATCGGGCAAATCGGAGGCCTTCCCGAGTGCACCTGCCGCTTCTTCCAACCGCTCGGACTGGATCAGTCCTTGGATCTCGCAATGCTGGAGAAATGGCACCGAGAAATACGGCTTGAACTGGTCGTGAAGGGAAGGCCAGAGATCGATCCATTCCTTCGCGTTGCTCGACAACAACAATGCCAGCCGCGCCCTGGCGTCCTCATAATTCAGACTACCGTACAGCTTCCCGCGCCTATCGAGTTCCTGGACTAGCCCGGATCGGTCGATCTGAACGCCCGCCAGGATAGCCAAGGGAATCCACCGCATGTCGTGATCGGAGCTGTCCCATAGTTGAGCCACCTCCGTGGCCGCAGCGCTTTGGCTTACCCGGTCGCGCAGCCGCAGCCACAACCCGTACTCGTGAGCCGTTGTTGCGATCTTGTTCATTCCAAGCTCGTTGGCACGGCCCTGGAACTGAGCAAACAATTTAGCCGCTCTGCGGCGCGCTTTGAGTCCATTCGGGTCGTCGACCAACGGCATTTCGTCGGCAATCGGCGGGCCATTCAGCACGATCCAACGTATAGATTCCGGGACGCCATACGCCAAGGCCACGTGCGCTCCAGCCCATAACAACGCCGGGAATGCCGACGGTGCTTCCTCTGGCATCTCTTCCCACCATGCCAGCGCCTCTTGCCACCGGCTGCGCTGAAGATGATCCCAGAGGATCAGAAAACTTCCATCGGCATCGAAGTCCGATGGTGTGAGCGCACCTTCGGTTACCCAAGGCCATCCGTCGCCCCCCTCGCCCTTTCTGGCGATGGCATACCGAATGGTCATGGATGTCCCGCCGCGTTCGTCCTGGATGCTCCGCAGGGCGTCGCTCGAATTCTCCTTGGCTTGGATCAGGGCGGATATCAGCGTGACATGTTGCTGTGGCGCCAGCGACTGCGCTTCTTCGAGCATGGAGCGCGCAGCGCCCGTATCATCTTCCGCGAGCACCCTCGCGGCCCAACTTAACGCCAGTGCCCTCAACTCCTTGCTCGCGATCTGGTTCTTTCCACCGTTCCTGACATCGCCTGCTAGTTGCTTCGCCGTATCCTGCGGCAACGCTTCTGGAAAGAAGCGCGTAACGCGCAACGCCTGCAGTCGACGCTCGGTGTCATTGTTGATCGCCTCGATCGGCGGATTCCTCGCGATCACCGAATCCCTGACAAGTTGGTCATACACCTCGATGGGGAGAACCTTGTTGGTCAGGGTCGTCAGCAGGTCGCGCAGTTGGCCATACGTCAGCCGGCGGTGCTCGGATTCAGGTTCCATCGACGCGCGTTGGACTGCGACAATGACCGCAGGCAAAAATCGCCTGTTTTCGGCCCAAGTGCCGCCGATCTCTTGCTGGACGATCGCTGCCAGTCCTTCCGCCAGCGCATGTTCGAGCGGCGCAGAGGATGGCGCGTTCGCCGCCCAGGTGACCTTGCAAATCAAACCGTCGACAACATCCTTGGACGCTCTCTGCGCCAAGAATTCCGACAAATGTCCACCTGCTGGGGCGAGGGCTTCTAGAACCGATATTAGTGGGCCCGAATCACCGCCCTCCCGAACCGTTTGCCAATATTCCAGTGCCGCCTGGCCGTTGACTTGATGGGCGGGTGACTTCTCCTTCCCGATGGCAGCCGTGGTCCTGTAAACAAATGAAAAATCGACCCCGGGATTTCGGGCAACAATATCAAGGACGCGCTCCAGGTACGTGATGGCACTGGCCAGCGTCAGGTTCGCGGAAACGTGGCGAATTTGTTCCACATTGACCGTGGCCCCGTCGTCGACGGCGAAATCCTCCAGATCCTCTACCCTCAGGACTTCGCCCGGCTGGAGCCTGATCCACGCCAAAGCCGTGACGACATCCTGATAGTAATACCCGCGCTTGCTGGCAACCGCATCGGTTCCAGGAACCCCTTGCAGTTCGATCGACCGACTATTGTTCACGTCCGACTCCAAGAGGTTTCGTTGATCAGGCGGCTATCGCCATCCCTATTTAATCTGGGCTTTGAATGACACGACAACACCTCGCCTTTGTAGCTCCATGAAGGCGTGACCGATCACGCCCTTCTTAAGTTTCGCCTTTAACACTCAGGTATTTTGAACACTCGTCACGCCACTGCATTTTTCGATTATGCAGATAGAATTCAACCGAAAATGAGTTGCCCAGTCTATCGCGACGGCTTTGCGTCCATTTTGGGTCGACAGCAGCCTATTCGGCTCGGCTTGCCTAGCGTTCCTTAATCTCACGAAGAATAGCGCCGCCACAGGCGGGGCCCGTTGCTTTTGCCGTGGCTCTTCTGAAAAGTGCGGGCCACGATGGCCCGCTGCTCTACCCGGGGCCCCTCTGCAGCGG
>NZ_LMHR01000021.1:0-14155 GCF_001428465.1 Rhodanobacter sp. Root179
AAGCCGTAGGCCGAACTTTCCTGACCGATCGCCACGCTGCTGCTGCCCGTCGCCGAAGAGCCGATGCCCAGCGCCAGCGCACCGGCGCCAAAGGCTGCGCTGTCGTCGGACCCGGCGAAGCTGAGTGCGCCCACCGCCGTCGCACGATCACCGGTCGCGGAAGCATCCGGACCGCAGACGAAGGCGTCGTCACCGGATACCGCACCCGGCGTGCCCACATCGAGCTGGCACGTTGCCGGCAGGTTCTGGGCCGAGGCCGTGGCGACGGGAGCCAGCGCCAACGCACCGACCAGTGCAACCGCGCCGCAAACCAGCCCGACGGACCCTGCCTTGCCGCGCGTCGAGGCCAGCTCGGAAACGGCAACCATGGCGCCCAGCGTGCGGCTCCATACCTTCCTGTAAATCTTGTTCATGCAACACCTCGGCGGTTATGACATGCAACTCTATGGATGGCACCAGCCATGGCCTGCCGCGATGGCCCGGCCGCTGGTGCGAAAAATTCGGATTTGCCGATCGCCGGCAGACGCGATGCCACGCCTCGGAACGATGCGCCTGCCACGATGCGAAGCATTGGATTGCCTGGCCGCGACAGAACACCGATCCAGAGGAGCCTGGCAGGACGACCGGAGTCGTCGCTGCCAGGCGATCTGTGGCTTACCGCTGGGTGAAGTTGCCCAGCACCGTCACGCCGCTGTAGTCGGTCTCGCCGTATACGGTGAGGTAGTAGGTTCCCGCCACCGGACGCGTGATCATCACCGCTTCGCTGTTGGTGCGGGCATGCACCGACTTCCAGCCGTAGTCCGCCGGCGAAGCCTGCGAACCGAGCTTCACGTAGACCGTCACGTCACCCGTGCCGCCCAGCGTGCGCAGGCTCAAGCCCAGCGCCCCGGCCGGTACCTCGAGCGTGTACACCTTGCTCGAAGCCGCCGCACCGGATTGCCCCGGCACGGTGACACCGGCGGAGATTTCCTGCGGCGCAAACGCACTCCACGCCTTCCACTGGTTCAGGGTTTCCGCATCACTGAGGCAGGCATTGAGGCTGCTGGCCTGAGCGCCGGTGATGAGGCCGTCAGTAGCGAGGCCAGCCGCGTAGGCGCGCACCGCCGGGCGATAATCGCCTACCGTCGAAGCAGCACCGGCGATGATCCTGGCGTTGGCGACCACGTTGGCACCGATCACCACACCACCGGGCAGCCAGGTCGGGATACCGCTGTCGCAGCCCAGCAGGCTCTGCGTACCCTCGTTCAACTGCCAGCCTTCGTCCTGGAACAACGCGGGGGTCAGGTCGAGGTCGATATGGCCCGCCAGATCCGCATTGATGGCGTATTCCATGAGCGCATTGGGAGTCAGGCGCGTGTCGTAGTGCGAGAACGACGAGCCCTGCGCCAGCACGGTCGGTGCGTACAGCTGCACGTTGCCGGCCGCGTCGGCACCGGCCATCTTGTCGCCGAGGACGAGAGCACCGGTCAGACCCGCCAGATTCGCCCGCAACGTGTTGCCGTCAGCCTGGCTGACCGAGATCACCGGGATGCTCGCCGTGATGGCGGGCACGATGGTGCCGGCGGCGTTGTTGGCAATGATGACGCCGGTCGCGCCGGCGGCGATGGCGTTGCCTGCCTTGATGTCGAAAGAGCAGGTGCCGCGATTGACCAGCACGAGATGGCCGGCCACGTCGGCTGCGTTGGTGAACGGGTTGCAGCCCTCGAGGTTGCTGGTGCTGGGCGAAAGCGGGGGACTGATCGCCCCGATGATCGAGCCGCTGAAATTGGCCGGAGTTGCCGGAATCGGGCTGCTGCTCTGGTTGAAGGTATAGTCGCCGGCGGCACCCGCCGGTGCGGAGACACGCAGCGTGGTCACCTTGCCCAGTGCCAGCGGCGCCTGTTCCTTCACGTTGGCGCCGGTGAACACGAGGTTGCCGTCGTTGAGCGCCGAGGCGACACGCTGGGTCGGCGTCATCGCATACCAGCTCATCTGCTGGGTATCGTCGTAGACGAAGGTCGTGTAGATGTCCTGGCGACCGACGCCATCGTTGCCCTGCAGCGGCTGGCCGGTGGTGAGGCTGCCGAAACCGGAGAAGCCCAGGCCGTGGGCCATCTCGTGCAGCACCACGTTGAGGAAGTCGATGCTGCCGGCCGGCTGCTTGCCATCCAGACCGAAGTACCAGCTGGAACCCTCGAGGCAACCGGTGGAACCGAGCGCGCCGTTGAAGCGTGCACGAATGTCCGCTGCACCGTCGCCCGCATCCTCGCCGGCGAGCGAATCAAACAGCGCCGAGTGATACCAGGTATTGGCGACCGCGCCCTGTGGCGCCGGTGCCGCGAAGGAGTAGATGTTGGTGGTGCCCGCCGAGCCAAGTACGCCCGAAGTGGCGTCGCAGCTGAGCTTGGCGAAGCTGGCGCTGACCGTGACCGGAACGTCGCTCTGCAGCACCGCGCCCCAGATGTCGGCCGCGAACTTGAACACGATCTGTGCCTGCTCGCCGCGCGTGGTACCCGGATTGCCACCGACCGGCGTGGCGGGCGTCGGATCATCCAGGCCCTGGCCAGTGCCGACATCCTGGTTGGAGATCTTGATGTCGGCGGCCGACACCTGGCCAGCCATGAAGATCAGGCCGAGACCGAGGAATGCGTTGAACATGCGGTTGCGACGGATCATTTCGTCACCTCCACCGATGCCGGGGCGCTCTGGGTGTCACCCTCGTGATGGATGCTCAGGCTGCCGTCGGCCCGACGCTCGGCGACCAGGCTGCTCATGAGATTCTCCGGCAAGGCCATGCCCACCGCGGCATGCCCATTCCTGAGCTTGAAGGTATGGAAGGTGGCACGAGCCTCGGCCTCGTTACGCGGCGCGGCCGGCTGGCCAAGGGTGCGCTTCGAAGACGCAGTCGCGGACTGCTGCAGCATCGCCCGCGACAAAGCCGCGCGCTGCTCCGGCGTGGGGGCCACGAGCTGACCGGTCGGCGAAATCGCCACCTGCACGCCCTGCACCGTTACCGATGTTGCCTGCACCGCCGTCTGTGGTTCGGCCGCGGTGGCCGCCGTGGCGATAAGCAGTCCAGCCAGTGCCAGACCCGAACCGCGCGCTACCCATTTCTTGTCCATGCAATCCCTCCCGTTGAAAGCCGCACCTCGTTCGAGGCGTGCAAAAGCCCGTCACGCGCATTTCCACGCGCGCGTTGTTGAATGTCCTGGTTGGGGATTGACGGAATCATGCGAAAGCTCCCCCTTCGCACGACACCTGCCCCACGACGTCAGGAATGTGACGCCGTCGCTTGAAACTATCGCAAGTTCTAGCGGTGGTCAACGCGACTTTTTCCGGGTAACCGGGGACTCGCTGGGCAGATGCGCGAGACCATCGTCCGCACGCGAGCGCGACTACGCGGGCGATCCGCCTTTGATCGCATGCTGCGTTGCGCCGAGAAACCCCGACTCGGCACCTTCCCGGACGGCGGACCTTCATCCATTGAGGCAAAACGTACCGGATGGAGGTACGCGAACAGGGACCCGGCGACGCGGTTCTGGCAACATGATCGACGAATGTCCCGGAAAAACGCATGTCTCTCATCGATATCGGCGCCAACCTCACCCACGAGTCCTTCCATCACGACCTGGATGCTGTGATGCAACGTGCGCATGCGCACGGCGTGGACCGGATGATTGTCACCGGCGCGTCGCGCGACGGCAGTGCCAGCGCCCGCGTGCTGGCGGCCCGGCATCCGGCCCGACTGTTTGCCACGGCTGGCGTCCATCCCCACCACGCCGTGGAATACGACGATGCGACCGACGCGGCGCTGCGCGAGTTCGCGCAGGACCCCGCGGTGGTGGCCATCGGCGAAACCGGCCTGGACTACAACCGCAACTACTCGCCACGCGGGGTGCAGCTGCAGGTGTTCGAACGGCAGCTGCAGCTGGCGGTGGACGCGGGCAAGCCGCTGTTCCTGCACCAGCGCGACGCCCACGGCGACTTCGTCGCCCTGCTCGCCCGCTACCGCGACAAGGTTCCGGGGGCGGTGGTGCACTGCTTCACCGATACCGGCGAGGCGCTGCGTGACTACCTGGCGCTGGACTGCCATATCGGCATCACCGGCTGGATCTGCGACGAACGCCGTGGCACGCATTTGCGCGAACTGGTGCGCGAGATCCCGGCCAACCGGCTGATGATCGAAACGGACGCGCCCTACCTGCTGCCGCGCACGGTGCGCCCGCAACCCGCGCACCGGCGCAACGAGCCGATGTACCTGAAACACATCTGCGAGGAAATCGCCCGTGATCGCGGCGAAAGCGTGGCGGTGACGGCGGCGAACAGCACCGCGACGGCCGAGGCGTTCTTCGGCCTGCCGCGCAGCTCGTGACAGGCTGCGCAGCGGCGCGGCGGGTCAGTCCGCCAGCACGCGCGTCTCGCCCGGAGCGAGGCCGGCCAGCCGGTGTTCGCCAATCTGCACGCGGATCAGGCGCAGGGTCGGGAACCCGGCCGCGGCGGTCATCCGGCGCACCTGCCGGTTGCGTCCTTCGCGCAGCGTGAGGCTGATCCAGCTGGTCGGGATCGCCTTGCGGAAACGCACGGGCGGGTTGCGCGGCCACAGCCATGTCGGCTCGTCGACGAGCTTCGCCTCGGCCGGCAGGGTCGGGCCATCGCTCAGCACCAGGCCACGCGAAAGCTTATGCAGCGCCGCCTCGTCGACGCTGCCGTCGAGCTGCGCCAGGTAGGTCTTGGCCTGCTTGTGGCGGGGATCGGTGAGTCGATGGGCGAGGCGCCCGTCGTCGGTCAGCAGCAGCAGGCCCTCGCTGTCCTGATCCAGCCGTCCAGCCGCATAGACGTCCTTTTGCACGACGAAATCCGCCAGCGTCGGGCGACCGCGATCATCGGTGAACTGGCAGAGCACGCCGTAAGGCTTGTTGAGGGCGATCAGCATGTGGGCGTGACAGCGCAGCGCATCAGGCCATGCTCAATGCGCTTCATTTCCGGCGGGCGCCGTCGGCTTGACGAACTTCAGCGTCATCCGGTCCGACTCGCCGATCGCCTGGTACTTGGCCTTGTCCTGGTCGCCCAGGGTCAGGGTCGGCGGCAGGGTCCAGACGCCCTTCGGATAGTCCTTCGTGTCTTTCGGATTCGCGTTGACTTCGCTGCTTTCCTCCAGCACGAAGCCGGCATCGGTCGCCAGCTTCACCACGTACGGCGTGGGCAGGTAGCCGCTGCCTTTCACCGCATCGATCACGGCGCCTTCGCTGGCGCGGTGATCGACCACACCGAGCACGCCGCCGGGCTTGAGCACGTCGAAGAAGGCCTTGAACATGGCCGGCCCGGTGCCGGCCGTGCCTTTATCGGCAGCAATCCAGTTGTGCACGTTGCGGAAGGTCAGCACCACGTCGGCCGAACCGGGCGCCCCGAACTTCGGCGCGGCGGCATCGAATTCGACGATGCGGGCATTGCCGTAATGCGCCGGGTCGGCGGCGAATTTCCGACGCAACGCGCTGTCGTCGCTGCGTGCCTCGCTGTCGGCGGACGGGGCTTTCTCCGCGGCGATGTAATGGCCGTTGTCGTTCAGCAGCGGCGCCAGGATTTCCGCGTACCAGCCACCGCCGGGCGTGATCTCGATCACCGTCTGGTCCGGCCGCACGCCGAAGAACTGCAGGGTGGCCTTGGGATGGCGGTAGGCGTCGCGCGCGCGGTTGGCGGGCGAACGCCAGCTGCCGACCAGCACGCTGTCCAGTTGCGAAGCGGTGAAGTCGCTGGCGCTGGTGGGCGGCACCAGTTCATCCACGGGCTGGTCCGACTCCACCGATCCGGCCGACGCGGCCTGCGCGCGGGCAGGCCCGGGCAGCAGCAGCGCGGATGCCAGCAGCAAGACTGCCGCGATGCCGATCCCGGCAGGTTTCGCCGCTGCGGTTGCACGAATCATGGTCAACTCCCTGGCGTGTGGCGGAACGTACGAATTTCCAATATCACGAAAACCATGTGCAATCCCGGTGGAGACCTCAGGACGGACGCGGGCACACCGATTGCAGGCCGTCGATGTGTTCGTGCAGGTCCGGCGCGATGCCCTGCCACATCGGGTCGAGGATGAAGTCGATGCCTTCGTAGCGAGCCAGCTTCGCGGCCGGGATGAAATCCGCGTCGCCGGCGATCAGGATGATCTGGTCGACCAGCTTCTTGTAGGTCAGCGCCGCGATGTCGATACCGATCTTCATGTCGACCTGGGTCTGGCGCATGTCCGGCTCGAAATGGCCATCGTCCAGATCGTCCCAGCGCAGGCTGCCGTCGCGCAACTGCTGGTAGGTACTGCGCTTCAGCTGCCACTCGCCGCGCTCGGACAGGCGCCCCAGCCGCAGCGCCATCTTGCGCTGGCGACGCAACTGGTCGTGCAGCTCGCGGCGGAACGCGGCGGCGCCGGTACGGCCGAAGTCGACACTGTCGCCGCTGACCGGCTTGATGAAACTCTTTTCCAGCGGCGGGCAATCGTAGAAGAAGATCCGGTACAGCTGTTCGCGCGGGCGGTCGACCGCCTTCAGGTGCTCCAACGCCATGCCGAACACGGTCTTGGCCACCGCGCGCGCATCACCGGCATCGCGCTCGCCATAGACCTTGCGGTAGCGGGCAAGAAAGAAGGCACCGTCGACGAGGATGGCAGTGCGGCTCATGGAACGACCCTGGGCATGACGTGTGCAGACATGGAAACGGCGAACGCCGCCAGCGTGGCTGGCGGCACCCGCACATTCTACGTCAGTAGTGGATCACCGAGCGGATCACCTTGCCCTCGTGCATCAGGTCGAACGCCTCGTTGATGCGTTCCAGCGGCAGCACCTCGGTGATCATCTCGTCGATGCGGATCTCGCCGGCCATGTAGCGGTCGACGTAACCGGGCAGCTGCGAGCGGCCCTTCACCCCGCCGAAAGCCGAACCGCGCCAGACCCGCCCGGTGACCAGCTGGAACGGCCGCGTGCTGATCTCCTGGCCGGCGCCGGCCACGCCGATGATGATCGACTCGCCCCAGCCCTTGTGGCAGCACTCCAGCGCCGAGCGCATCACGTGGACGTTGCCGATGCACTCGAACGAATAGTCGACGCCGCCGTCGGTGAGCTCGACGATCACCTGCTGGATCGGCGTGTCCGGGTAGTCCTTCGGGTTGATGCAGTCGGTGGCGCCCAGCAGCCTGGCCATCTCGAACTTGGTCGGGTTGGTATCGACCACCACGATGCGCCCGGCTTTCGCCATCACTGCGCCCTGCACCACCGACAGACCGATGCCGCCCAAGCCGAACACCGCCACCGATGCGCCCGGCTCCACCTTCGCGGTGTTCAGTACCGCGCCGATGCCGGTGGTGATGCCGCAGCCGAGCAGGCAGACCTTTTCCAGCGGCGCGGCCGGGTTGATCTTCGCCAGCGAGATCTCCGGCAGCACGGTGTATTCGCTGAACGTGCTGGTGCCCATGTAGTGCAGCAGCGGCTTGCCGTTCAACGAGAAGCGCGAAGTGCCGTCGGGCATCAGGCCCTGGCCCTGGGTCACGCGGATCTTCTGGCACAGGTTGGTCTTGCCGGACAGGCAGAACTTGCACTCGCCGCATTCGGGCGTGTACAGCGGGATCACGTGGTCGCCGACCTTCAGCGAGGTGACGCCCTCGCCGACTTCCTCGACGATGCCGCCGCCCTCGTGGCCCAGGATCACCGGGAACATGCCCTCCGGATCGGCGCCGGACAAGGTGAACGCGTCGGTGTGGCAGACGCCGGTGGCGACGATGCGCACCAGCACCTCGCCCGCCTTCGGGCCGGCGACATCCACTTGCTCGATCGACAACGGCTTGCCTGCTTCCCAGGCGACGGCGGCGCGTGACTTCATGGTTTCAGCTCCTCACAGTCGAATGCACAACGAAGAATGATGACTGGCGCAGAGCGTTTTCGAAACCGTTTCAGCCCGGGGCAACGCTGATCAAGGAGCACCGTCGTTGCCGGGCACCGGCAGATTGCTGCAATAATCGTCGGCTTCGGCCAGCAACCATTGGCGAAACACCTGCAGCCCCGGATGGTCCTTCGAGCGCGTGGGATACACCAGCCAGTACGCATCCTCCACCGCCAGATAGCGCTCGCCCAGCACCATCAGCCGGCCGGCGTCGATCAGCGACTTCGACATCACCATGCGCCCCATCGCCACACCGAGACCTTCCAGCGTTGCATGTCGCAGCGCATCGAAGCTGTCGAAATTCGCCACGTAACGGCGCGGCGGCGAACCGCCGACCTTGGCGAACCAGTCCTTCCAGCGACTGGACGGATTGGGATCGCCGAGCAGCGGCCATTGCGACAGGTCGTGCGGATCGGCGCCGGCCATTTTCGCCACCAGTTCCGGCGCGACGACCGGCGCGATCCATTCACCGAACAGGCGTTCGCTGTGCAGGCCTTCCCACTTGCCGCGCCCGTAGCGCAGCGCGGCGTCGACCGGCTCGCGCTCGAAATTCACCAGGGTGGAGCCCGATTGCAGGTTGAGCTCCAGTTCGGGATGCGCGGCAACCAGTCGCGGCAGCCGCGGCACCAGCCAGCCCGACATGATTCCCGCGCTGGCGCTCAGCGTGAACGTGTCATGCGCCTGCTTGCGATAACGCAACAGCGCATGCTCGATACGATCGAGGTGCTCGCCCACCGCATCGAGCAGGCTGCAGCCCTCGGTGGTCAGCTTCACGCCACGCGGCCCGCGTTCGAACAGGCGCTGTTCCAGTCGCTCTTCCAGCTGGCGCATCTGATGGCTGAGGGCGCTGACGGTGAGATTCGCCTGGGCCGCCGCGCGCGACAGGTTGCCTTGCCGGGCAACCAGCACGAACTGCTGCAACAGGCCCAGCGGCAACTTTCCCATCTTGAATTTCCCTCAAGCCTGGCTTGCGAATATATCGCTTTTTGGCGATCTGTGACGTGCGTATCTTGAGCTCTCCCCAAGACGCAATCCTCCCGAGGAGGCTTCCCATGAACTCGTTGTGGAAAGATTTGCTGTTCCTGCACGGCCATCTGGTGCGCAAGGAAGACCTGGACTGGCAGCCCGACGCGCCGGCCAAACCCCCGCAAGATGGCAAGCAAGTCACCCTGGCCAAACGCACCGTGATGGCCTGCTGCGCGCACGTGTGGCCGCGCATGGCGAGTCCACGCTGAACCCGGCCCGGGCTTGAATACCGCGGAGATGCAGCCACTTCGGCTGCATCGCTCATCGCTATCCGGGGTATTCCATGCACCAGCGCCCACTCGGCAACTCGCCGCTTTCCATCGCCCCGCTCGCCTTCGGCGGCAACGTGTTCGGCTGGAGCGCCGACGAGAAGCGTTCATTCGAACTGCTTGATGCGTTCGTCGACGCCGGCGGCAACCTGATCGACACCGCGGACGTCTATCCGGCGTGGGTGCCGGGCAACCGTGGCGGCGAATCGGAAACCATCATCGGCAAGTGGCTGAAGCAGAGCGGCAAGCGCGACCGCGTGGTGATCTCGACCAAGGTGGCCAAGTGGGCCGAGCAGCCGGGCCTGTCGCCTGTGAACATCCAGCAGGCAGTGGACGGTTCGCTGCAACGCCTGCAGGTTGACTGCATCGACCTGTACCAGGCGCACGAGGACGACGCCAGCGTGCCGATGGAAGAAACCCTGGGCGCCTTCGCCCGCTTGATCGAGGCCGGCAAGGTGCGCGTGATCGGCGCGTCCAACTTCAGCGCCGCCCGTTTCGCCGACGCGCTGGCGATGTCGCAACGGCACGGCCTGCCTCGCTACGAAAGCCTGCAGCCGGAGTACAACCTGGTCAGCCGCGCCGGCTACGAACAGGCACTGGAACCGCTGATCCGCCGCGAGAACATCGGCGTGATCAGCTATTACGCGCTGGCCAGCGGCTTCCTCAGCGGCAAGTACCGCAGCGCCGCCGACCTGGCCAAGAGTTCGGCGCGCGGTGGCGCGGTGAAGAAGTTCCTGAACCCGCACGGCCTGCAGGTGCTGGCCGCGCTGGACGCGGTGGCCGCCGCCCACCACGCTACTCCCGCCCAGGTCGCACTGGCCTGGCTGATCGCCCGCCCCGGCCTCACCGCGCCGATCGTCAGCGCCACCAGCGTGGAGCAGCTGCGCGAATTGCTCGGCGCCACCGGGCTGCAGCTGGATGACGGCGAGACCGCACGACTGGATGTCGCCAGCACCTGACCGTCCGTACGGATCATTCCGGCGCGTCGACCTGGTAGCCCTCGGCGCGCAACGTGGCCAGGTAGCCGTCCGGGCTCAGCAGCTCGTCCATCGGCAGCAAGGCGAAGGTCTGCGTGTTGGCCGTCAGCGCCTTGCGCGCGGCCGTCAGCCAGGTGCTGCGCAGGCGTGCCGGCACGTCGCCGAGACCCAGTGTCTGCGCAAAGCCGGCGCCGGTCACCGCCGCCACGCAGGCGTCACGGCGATCGCTGTCGGGCAGTCGGCGCAGGGTTTGCAGGTCGCCGGTGGCCCAGGCGTTCGCCCGTGCGGTCATCGCCGGCATGTCGTGCTCGACGCTGTCCAGGGTGCGGATGAAGCAGGTGGTGTCGTGTGGCGCCGCCTGCCTGAAGGCCTTGATCGCCTCGCGCGGATGCTCGATCACCACGCGATAGTCCACCGGCACCTCGGCCACGCCGTGCTGTTTGGCCAGGCCGTCGATGCTCGCCTGGATGCCGCCGGAACGACTCAGGCCGTTCGCCTTCAGCGCCTTGTGGTAAAGCTCCTCCGAGGCGAACAGCGGACGCCAGCGCTCGACGCCGCGATCGCGGCCGATGTACTTCTGCTTCAACACCAGCCAGCGTGCATGCACCGGCGGCGGCAGCACGTCCTGCAGCCGGCGGCCGTCATCGTTCTTGCGCGCGCTGTACGCCGAGGGCAGCAGGAAGAGCTTGCCGAAGAAGCCCACCTTGGCCTCGAGCCTGACCGCAGGCGCCAGCAGCACCTGTTGCGAGGCGGCGATCACCTGCTCCACCTCCTGCGCCTGCCACTGCATGTCGCGGGGCAACGGCGACAGCGTGCCCAGCACCCACATCACGTGATCGCCCTTGCTGACCTTCCACAGACCCGGCCCGGGTTGCACGCCGCTGACCACCACCATCGGCAGGTCGGCGACCGGGGACGAGGCGGATGACGCCGGCGCCGGCGCGGACGCCGATTGCGCGAACAGCGGCAGGGTGACGATCAGCAGCAGCGGACACAGCCCTTGCCAAACACGCATCGCGAAAACTCCCTCTCCAGATGATGACCGGCGATGCCGCGCGACCCGAAGGCGGGCGCGACCGCAAAGAAAAACGGGGCGCCGATCGGCGCCCCGTTTCCGGCACGGACCGGCTCAGTGCGTCACTTCGACAGCTGCGCCAGCGCCGCGTTCAATGTCGCGCTCGGGCGCACCGCCTGGCCGACCCTGGTCATGTCGGGATGGTAGTAGCCACCGATCTCGACGCCGTGACCCTGCACTTCCGCAAGTTCGGCGACGATCTTCTGCTCGTTCTCGGTCAGCAGCTTCGCCAGCGGCGCGAACTTCGCCTTCAGCTCCGCGTTCACGTCCTGGGCGGCCAGTGCCTGGGCCCAGTACATCGCCAGGTAGAAGTGGCTGCCGCGGTTGTCGATGCCGCCGACCTTGCGCGAGGGCGACTTGTCGGTGTCGAGGAACTTGCCGTTGGCCTGGTCCAGGGTCTTCGCCAGCACGTCCACCTCGGCGCTGCCATAGCGGCTGCCCAGGTGTTCCAGCGAGGCGGCCAGCGCCAGGAATTCGCCCAGCGAATCCCAGCGCAGGTAGTTCTCTTCGAGGAACTGCTGCACGTGTTTCGGTGCGGAACCACCGGCGCCGGTCTCGAACAGGCCGCCACCGTTCATCAGCGGCACGATCGACAGCATCTTCGCGCTGGTGCCCAGCTCCATGATCGGGAACAGGTCGGTGAGGTAGTCGCGCAGCACGTTGCCTGTGACCGAGATGGTGTCCAGCCCCTGGCGGATGCGCTCCAGCGAGAACTTCGTGGCGGCGACCGGATCCATGATGCGGATGTCCAGCCCGCTAATGTCGTAATCCTTCAGGTAGCGCTCGACCTTGGCGATCACCTGCGCGTCATGCGCGCGCTGCGGATCGAGCCAGAACACCGCCGGCGTGTGCCGGGCGCGGCCCACCGCCAGCTTCACCCAGTCGCGGATCGGCGCATCCTTGGTCTGGCACATGCGCCAGATGTCGCCGGCCTCCACGTCGTGCTGCAGCAGCACGTTGCCCGCTTCGTCGATCACCTTGACCACGCCGTCGCCGACGATCTGGAAGGTCTTGTCGTGCGAGCCGTATTCCTCGGCCGCCTGCGCCATCAGGCCCACGTTCGGCACACTGCCCATCGTGGCAGGGTCGAACGCGCCGTGCGCCTTGCAGTCCTCGATGGTGGCCTGGTACACGCCGGCGTAGCAGCGGTCGGGGATCACCGCCACGATGTCCTGCAGCTTGCCTTCGGCGTTCCACATCTTGCCGGAGTCGCGGATCATCGCCGGCATCGAGGCGTCGATGATCACGTCGCTGGGCACGTGCAGGTTGGTGATGCCCTTGTCGGAATTGACCATCGCCACGCCCGGGCGCTGCGCGTACTCGGCATCCATGTCGGCCTTGATCGCCGCCTGCTGCGCCTCGCTCAGCGAGCCGAGGCGCGCGTACAGGTCGCCGATGCCGTTGTTCGGGTTGAAGCCGGCCTGCTTCAGCACGTCGGCGTGTTTCGCCAGCACGTCCTTGTAGAACTCGCCCACCGCCACGCCGAACATGATCGGGTCGGAGACCTTCATCATGGTGGCCTTGAGGTGCAGCGAGAACAGCACGCCGCGCTTCTTCGCTTCGGCGATCTGCGCATCGATGAAGCTGGCCAGCGCCTTGCGGCTCATCACCGACGCGTCGATGATCTCGTCCGCGAGCAGCGCGGTCTTCGGCTTCAGCACGCTGTGGCTGCCGTCCTTGCCGAACCATTCGATGCTGACGTTGCCGGCCTTCCCGACCACGACGGACTTCTCGCTGCCGTAGAAGTCGCCACCGTCCATGTGCGCCACATGGGTCTGCGAATCGCCGCTCCAGGCTCCCATCTTGTGCGGGTGCTTGCGCGCATAGTTCTTCACCGAGACCGGCGCGCGGCGATCGGAATTGCCCTCGCGCAGCACCGGGTTCACCGCGCTGCCCTTGACCCGGTCGTAGCGCGCCCTGATGTCCTTTTCGGCATCGTCCTTCGGCGCATCCGGATAGTCCGGCAGCGCGTAACCCTGGCCCTGCAATTCCCTGATCGCGGCCTTCAGCTGCGGCATCGAGGCGCTGATGTTCGGCAGCTTGATGATGTTCGCCTCCGGCGTGGTGGCCAGCTGGCCCAGCTCGGCGAGGTCGTCGGCGATGCGCTGGTCTTCCTTCAGCATTTCCGGGAACAGCGCGATGATGCGGCCGGCCAGCGAGATGTCGCGCGTCTCCAGCCGGATGCCCGCGGTGCCGGCGAACGCGCTGACGATCGGCAGCAGCGACTGGGTGGCCAGGAACGGCGCTTCATCGGTGAGGGTGTAGATGATCTTCGGGGTCTGGGACATGGCGAGCGGGGATTCCCTGGCAAGGGCGGCATAACCGCGACAGATGACTGCCCATTGTCGCGCGAATGCCCGTCCCCGGCCACCGCAGGCGGTGCGCGAGCGTGTAGCCATGCCAGAATGCGCCGGCTGGCGCGGCAAGTGCCGGCCGAGTGCACCGTCAGGTGCAGCGCGTGATCAACGCCCATGACAAGGAAGGAATATGAGTCAGTTGAGCCAATCCATCGTCGACTTCATCGCCGGCCTGCAACCGCTGTACACCTGCCAGCACGCCGACGGCCGCGAATGCGCGCTGTCCTTGCTGGATGGCTCGCTGATCCTGCCGGTGGACGAAACCCACTCGGCGGAGCCGGAAGGCTGGGTCGCGGTGTACTGGCAGGGCGACAGCCGCCGCCATTCCGAAGTGCCCGGTGCGCAACTGGCCAGTGTGGCGGTATGGCGGCATGTGGAATTGCATGGGGCCGGGCGCGATGCGGATGAACGTCTGGCCCTGCGCGAACAGCTGGCCCTGCGCTTCAAGCGGGAAACCGGCCTGTCATTGCAGCACGCCGCCGCGGCCTTGCCGGCCTGAACGGTCGGTTCGGAACGCTGACCGGAACGGTCGGGCGTGCGGCGCGTCGCGCCGCACGC
>NZ_LMHR01000022.1:0-14262 GCF_001428465.1 Rhodanobacter sp. Root179
GTTTCGCTTTTGACTTCGGCGAAGAGCGACCCCACCCCAACCCTCCCCTGCTCGCAGGGGAGGGAGCAAGACGCCAAACGCGTCACTGCCGCGGACGAAACTCCAGCGGCATCGGCTCGCCGGGACGCGCCGCGGCCGGCGGTTTCGGCCCGCAGGCGCCGCAGGTGCTGCAGCCATCGCTGCAATCGCCGGTGGCTTCGGTTGGCTGCAGGCGGCGGCCGAACGCCCGTGCCAGGGCACTGCGGCCGGGCTGGCTGAAGTGGATGGACGCGGCGGCCATCCAGCGGTTGGTGGTCTTCCGGGCCAGCTTGCGCAGCACGATCCACACACTGGCCAGCACGGCCAGGCCGATCACCACGTACTGCAGCAGCAAACTCGTGCTCATGCGAGCACCCTCGCCACCTGGTAGACGATGAACGACGCGGCGTAAGCCATCACGAACATGTAGCCGAACGAGATCGCCACGTTGCGCCAGGAATCGGTCTCGCGCTTGATGATCGCCAGCGTGGACATGCATTGCGGCGCGTACGCGAACCACACCAGCAGCGACAGCGCGCTGGCCAGCGAGATCTGCCCGGCCAGCGCATGCCCCAGCCCGCCGGCCGCTTCGCCGCCCACCAGGTAGACCGTGGCCAGCGCCGCCACCGCGGTTTCGCGGGCGGCGAAAGCCGGGATCAGCGCCAGGCTGATCTGCCAGTTGAAGCCGATCGGCGCGAAGATGTACTGCAGGCCGCGCCCGATGTAACCGGCGAAGCTGTATTCGATCGCCGGCCGGGTGGCGCCTTCCGGCGCGCCGGGGAAGGTCGACAGGAACCACATCAGCACGGTCAGGCCCAGGATCACGCCGGTCAGCCGCTTCAGGAAGATCATGCCGCGCTCGTACAGGCCGATCGCCACGTCGCGCAGCTTCGGTACGCGGTACGACGGCAGCTCCATCATCAGCGCGTGCTCGCTCTTGTCGCGGCGGATGTGTTTCATCACCCAGCCCACCAGCATCGCGCCCAGGATGCCGGCCAGGTACAGCGCGAACAGCACCACGCCCTGCAGGTTGAACACGCCGAACACGTAGCGGATCGGAATGAATGCGCCGATCAGCAGCGCATACACCGGCAGCCGCGCCGAACACGTCATCAGCGGCGCGATCAGGATGGTGGTGAGCCGGTCACGCGGATCGGTGATGCTGCGCGTGCCCATGATGCCGGGGATCGCGCAGGCGAAGCTGGACAGCAGCGGGATGAACGAGCGCCCGGTCAGCCCCACCGACAGCATCAGCCGATCCAGCAGGAACGCGGCGCGCGGCAGGTAGCCTGATTCCTCCAGCACGATGATGAAGAGGAACAGCACCAGGATTTCCGGCAGAAAGCCCAGCACCGTGCCCAGGCCGCCGAACAGACCATCGGTGACCAGGCTTTGCAGCGGCCCGGCCGGCATCAGGGTGGCGGCGTGTCCGCCCATCCAGTCGAAGCCGTCGGCGATCGCGTCGGTCATCGGCTTGCCGATCGAGTACACCGCCTGGAACACCAGGAACATCACCACCGCGAGGATCGCCAGACCGAACACCGGATGCAGCGCCCAGCGGTCCAGCGTGTCGTCGATCGCGGCGGTGGCGCGCGGCATGGTCACCGTGGCCGCCAGCAGTTCACGCACCTGCGCGTGCAGGTCGGCGCGGCTGGCCGCGTCATCGGGCTGCACCGGCGCGGCCGCGGGAACCTCGCCATCGACACGCTCGATCAGCGCCTGCGCGCCGCCGCGCTTCACTGCGACCGTTTCGACCACCGGCAAACCCAGCCGACGCTGCAATTCGGGCACGTCGATCACGATGCCGCGCTGGCGGGCGGTGTCCATCATGTTCAGCGCCAGCACTACCGGCCGGCCGAGGCGCTTCACCTCCAGCACGAAGCGCAGGTGCAGGCGCAGGTTGGTGGCGTCGGCCACGCAGACGATCAGGTCCGGCACCGCCTCGCCCGGATAATTGCCGGCGCAGACATCGCGGGTGATCATTTCGTCCGGGCTGTTCGCATCCAGGCTGTAGGTGCCCGGTAGATCCAGGATCTGCAGCACCCGGCCGGACGGCGCGGCGAAGCGGCCTTCCTTGCGCTCCACGGTGACGCCGGCATAGTTCGCCACCTTCTGCCGGCCACCGGTGAGCAGGTTGAACAGGGCCGTCTTGCCGCAGTTGGGGTTGCCGACCAGGGCGATACGCAGGGTCGACGCGCTCATGCCGCCGCCTCGCTGCGCACGCTGACCCGGCTGGCTTCGGCCTTCCGCAGCGCGAAGCGGGTGAAGCCAATCTGGATCAGCACCGGATCGCCGCCCATCGGCCCCACCGCCACCACCCGCACCGGCTCGCCGTCGACAAAGCCCAGGTCGCGCAAGCGCTGCGCGATCGGATCGGCCGCATGCGCATCGTGCACGCGGTCGACCACGGCGGGGGCACCCTTGGGCAATTCGGACAGACGCACGGGCCGTAATCTCAAATAAGAACAATTCGCATTGTAGACCTTTGCCCGCCGGCCTGCACAATCGCAGGACACCCCTGCGACAACGTTTATCATGGCGTTATTTGCCGCAGGGACGACCGATGACCGACTCCATCCTCAGCGAACGCCGCGGCGCCGTTGCCTGGCTCACGCTGAACCGCCCGCAGATCCACAACGCGTTCGACGATGCGCTGATCGCCGCGCTGACCGAGGCGCTGGCCCAGGCCGATGCCGATCCGGCCGTGCGCGCGGTGGTGCTGACCGGCAACGGCAGCTGCTTCTCCGCCGGCGCCGACCTGAACTGGATGCGCGGCATGGCCGGCGCCAGCGAGCAGGAAAACCGCGAGGATTCGCTGCGCCTGGCGCGGCTGATGCGCAACCTGCAGTTCCTGTCCAAGCCGACCATCGCGCGGGTCAACGGCGCCGCGTATGGCGGCGGCGTGGGCCTGGTCGCCTGCTGCGACATCGCAATCGGCGTGGACACCGCCAAGTTCGCGCTGTCCGAAGTGAAGCTGGGCCTGGTGCCGGCGGTGATCTCACCCTACGTGACCGCCGCGATCGGCCTGCGCGAGGCGCGCCGGCTGTTCGTCAGCGGCGAGGTTTTCGACGCCGCCGAGGCGCATCGGATCGGCCTGCTGCATGCGGTGTCGAACGGCAACGAACTGGACGAGGCGATCGAACGCCAGCTGCATTTCCTGGCCAAGGCCGGTCCGCTGGCCCAGCGCGAGGCCAAGCAGTTGGCCCTGCGCATCGGCGGCGCCGATCCGGCCGAAGCCGAACGCATCGACACCGAAAACGCCGCGCTGATCGCCCGCCTGCGCGTCTCGCCCGAAGGCCAGCACGGACTCGGCGCCTTCCTCGACAAGCGCGCGCCGGCATGGGTGGCGCAGTCGTAGGTACACCACGATCTGGTAGCTTTAGACGCTTTGCATCGACACGAACGTTTCCAGGGACTCGCATGTTCGCACGTGTACTGATAGCCAACCGCGGCGAGATCGCCTGCCGCGTGATCCGCACCTGCCGGCGGCTGGGCATCCACACCATCGCGGTGTATTCGGAGGCGGACAAGGACGCGCAGCACGTGCGGCTGGCCGACGAGGCCTGGGCGATCGGCGGTCCGCTGCCGGCCGACTCCTACCTGCGCATCGACGCGATCCTCGACGCCGCGAAAAAGAGCGGCGCGCAGGCGATCCACCCCGGCTACGGCTTCCTGTCGGAGAACACCGCCTTCTCGCGCGCCTGCAAGGACGCCGGCATCGTGTTCATCGGTCCCGACCCCGAAAGCATCGACGCGATGGGCTCGAAAGCCGCCGCCAAGCAGCTGATGGCCAAACATGCCGTGCCGCTGGTACCCGGCTACAGCGGCGACCAGCAGGACAATGCCTTCCTCGCCGAACAGGCGCACCAGGTCGGTTACCCGCTGATCATCAAGCCCTCGGCCGGCGGCGGTGGCAAGGGCATGCAGATCGTGCGCTCGGACGCCGAATTCCCCGAGGCGCTGGCCACCGCCCAGCGCGTGGCGCAGGCCGCCTTCGGCGATGCCTCGATGCTGCTGGAGCGCTACGTGGAGCATCCGCGCCACATCGAGTTCCAGATCTTCGGCGACCGCCACGGCAACATCATCCACCTGGGCGAGCGAGAGTGCTCCGCACAGCGCCGCTACCAGAAGGTGCTGGAGGAAACGCCCTCGCCCTTCCTCACCCCGGAAAAGCGCGCCGACATGGGCGCCGCCGCCGTGGCCGCCGCGCGCGCGGTGAACTACGTGGGCGCCGGCACGGTCGAGTTCATCGTCGGCCCCGCCGGCGATTTCCATTTCATGGAAATGAACACGCGCCTGCAGGTCGAGCACCCCGTCACCGAGCTGACCCACGGCGTGGATCTGGTGGAGTGGCAACTGCGCATCGCCGATGGCGAACCGCTGCCGCTGGCCCAGGAGCACGTGGTTTCGCACGGCCACGCAATCGAGGTACGCCTGTACGCGGAAGATCCGGACCAGAATTTTCTGCCCGGCTCCGGCAAGCTGCAGACGCTGCGCCTGCCGAGTCCTTCGCAGCACGTGCGCCTCGACGGCGGCGTGATCGAAGGCGACACGGTGACGATCTTCTACGACCCGATGATCGCCAAGCTGATCGTGTGGGACGTCGATCGACCGAAGGCCCTGCAGCGCATGCGCGAGGCACTGGCCGCCAGCGAGATCATCGGCCCGAAATCCAACATCGGTTTCCTCGAACGGCTGGTGCGCCATCCCGCCGTGGTCGAAGGCCGCATCGATACCGGTTATCTCGATCGCCACCTGGAGGAGTTCCTGGTCGGCGACGTGGTGCCGGGCGACACAGTGCTGTTCGCCGCCGCCACCGCCGCCCTGCTCCACGACGAAGCCAGCATCAACGGCAACGCGGTCGACCCGCATTCGCCCTGGGCCCGCGCCGATGCCTGGCGCATCGGCCACGCCGGCAAGCGCATCGTGGCGCTGACTGCGCGCGAACAGCGCTACGACATCGAAGCGCACGGTCACGCCGGCAATTACCAGCTGCGCCACGGCGAAACCAGCTGCGAAGTGCACGGCGCACGCCTGCTGGACAATAATCTCAGCGCCCGCTTCAACGGCGAATCACAGCGCGTGCCGCTGCATGCCGATGCCGCCCACGTACTGCTCCACGACGCCGACGGCCAGCGCTACAGCTTCAGCCGCGCCGCCGCGTTCGCATGGGAAGCAACCGACGCCGCCGGCGGCAACCAGGTCATTGCGCCAATGCCCGGCCGCATCGTGCTGGTGAAAGCCAAGGTTGGCGACGTCGTCGAACAGGGCCAGGAATTGCTGGTGATGGAGGCGATGAAGATGGAACTGGCCTTGAAGGCACCGCGCGCCGGCACCATCGAGAGCATCAACGCCATGCAAGGCGAGTTTGTCGAGGCGGATGCCGTGCTGGTGCGCTTCGCCGAGTGAGCTTTTTAAGCCCCTCTCCCCCTGGGAGAGGGGTTGGGGTGAGGGTTCGGCCGGAGCGAAATGCCCGCACTGGCTCCGCACCCTCATCCGCCCCTTCGGGGCACCTTCTCACCCACAAGGGGACTCCTTATAGTCGCCGAGGGGAGAAGGGAAATGATGTCCTCCGGAGCTTTTTCATGAACACCTCCAACCACGTCCGCATCGTCGAAGTCGGCGCCCGCGACGGCCTGCAGAACGAGAAAACCCTGCTGCCGGCCGAGGTGAAGATCGCACTGATCGATCGGCTCTCCGCCACCGGTTTGCAGACCATCGAGGCGACCAGCTTCGTCAGCCCGAAATGGGTGCCGCAACTGGCCGACGCCGCCGAGGTGTTCACCCGCATCCGCAAGCTGCCGGGCGTGAGCTACCCGGTGCTGGTGCCGAACCTGCAGGGCTACGCGCGTGCCCGCGAAGTCGGCGCCACCGAGATCGCCGTGTTCACCGCCGCCTCCGAAGCGTTCAACCGCAAGAACATCAACGCCTCGATCGATGAATCCATCGAACGTTTCATCCCGGTGATGGAACA
Source organism: Rhodanobacter sp. Root179 (assembly GCF_001428465.1). Lineage (NCBI taxonomy): Bacteria > Pseudomonadati > Pseudomonadota > Gammaproteobacteria > Lysobacterales > Rhodanobacteraceae > Rhodanobacter > Rhodanobacter sp. Root179. Next base: position 5,993 of record NZ_LMHR01000022.1, read on the forward strand.
GGCGAAGGCTGACGGCGTGCAGGTGCGCGGCTATGTCTCCACCGTGCTCGGCTGTCCGTACCAGGGCGAGGTGCCGGTCAGCGACGTGGTGCGCGTGGCGCGGCGCCTGCATGAGCTGGGCTGCCATGAAATCTCGCTGGGCGACACCATCGGCGTGGGCACGCCGGCCAAGGCTCGCGCGATGCTGCATGCGGTGGCGCAGGAGGTGCCGATGGCGGCGCTGGCCGTGCACTTCCACGACACCTACGGTCAGGCGCTGGCGAACATTCTCGCCTGCCTGGAAGAAGGCGTGCGCGTGGTCGACAGCGCCGTTTCCGGCACCGGCGGCTGCCCATACGCGAAGGGCGCGACCGGCAACGTGGCCAGCGAAGACGTGGTCTACATGCTGCACGGCATGGGCATGGAAACCGGCATCGACCTCGACCTGCTGGTAGCCACCGGCGCCTGGCTGGCTGCGCAGCTGCACAAGGAAACCGCCAGCCGGGTGACGCGGGCGCGCACCGCCACGACCTGAGCTGCATCACGCGACCCACGCTTTCGGGGGAACCCCATGCTGATCCTGATCACCGGCGCCGCCAACGGCATCGGCGCGGCGATTACCGCGAAGGCCGTCGCGTTCGGTCATCGCGTCATCGCCGCCGACCGCGACGGCGAGGCGCTGCACGCCCGCTGGCATGATCAGCCTGCGGTGCAATGCGAAGTGCTGGACGTGACGAAGGCCAGCGACTGGACAACCCTGGTCGCCCGGCTGGAGCGTGACAGTGGCGCGTTGGATGTCCTGATCAACGTCGCCGGCGTGCTGCGCAGCGGGCAGACCAGCGAATTGACTACGCAGGACATCGACCTCACCCTCGACGTCAACGTGCGTGGCACGATCTACGGTACGAACGCCGTCGCCGCCGTGATGAAGCCGCGCCGGCGCGGCCACATCATCAACATCGGCTCGGTCGCCTCGCTCTACGCCACGCCCGGCACCACGATGTACGCCGCCAGCAAGTTCGCGGTGCGCGGCTTCAGCATCGCGGCGGCAGGCGACCTGCGCCCGCACGGCATCGCCGTCACCCTGTTCGGCCCCGGTCCGGTCAGGACCGCGATGCTGGAACAGCAGCGCGGCGACGACGATGCTGCGCTGACCTTCTCCGGTGCCCGCGCACTGAGCCCAGACGAAGTGGCCGCGGCGATCCTGGGTCCGGTATTGCGCAAGCGTCCGCTGGAATACTACCTGCCGTTCCGCGATGAGGTGCTGGGCAAGATCAGCAACGTCTTCCCGCGTTTCTTCCTCAGCCAGCTCGACAAGGCGCGCGCCCGCGGCAAGCGCAACTTCACGTCGCCGAACTATCGCCAGGAGCCATGATGCAACCGATCACGCATTTCGATGGCGCACGCAACGCGCCTGGCCAGCAGGCCCGCGTCGAGGACACCCGCGTCGCCGCGCAGGATTTCCGCCGCCACATGCTGGCCGGCCCCAAGGTGCGCTACTTCGAATCGTTCGACCTGATCAAGCTGATCTATCCCGCGCGTTACGGCCTGCGCAATGCGTATTCGGCCGAGCGCCTCAACGAATACCTGCACATCCACAACCGCCTGTTCGTGGTGCAGTACGACACGCCGGAGGGCTTGAAGACCTTGCTGGTTTCGCCATCCGACCACGAGCGTGGCGGCGAGACACCGTTCTTTCGCCGGCTGCAGGACCGCACCCCGAAGTTCATCGTCGACCGCGTGGTCACCCGCTACGCCAGCGTCCCCGAGGTGTTGCAGAAGATCGGCCTGCGACCGGCCGACGTCGACTACATCACCTACGACCACCTGCACACGCAGGATGTGCGTCGCTGGCTGGGCAGCGATGAAGAACCGGCTCTGCTGCCCAACGCGAAGCTGCTGGTGCACCAGCGCGAATGGGCGAACGCGCAGGACCTCAGCCCCTACCAGCGCGACTGGTACTGCCCGCACGGCGTGGCCGGCATCGACGCGAACAGGATCGTCCGTTTCGACGGCAGCGTGATGCTGGGCGACGGCATCGCGCTGGTGCACACGCCAGGCCACACCGAAGGCAACCATTCGATCGTGGTCAACACCGACGAAGGACTGTGGGTGATCAGCGAGAACGGCATCAGCGTGGACGCCTACGCGCCGCAGCACTCCACGCTGTGGGGCGTGGCGAAGTACGCGAAGGCGATCGGCAGCGAGGTCATCATCAACGGCAACACGCTGGAGAATTCGGTCGACCAGTACATCTCGATGGTGGCCGAACTGACCATCGCCGGTCCGTCACAACGCGATCCGCGCTACCCCAACATGTTCCCCTCCTCCGAGCTCGCCCCGTTCTGGCTGTTCCCCGGCACGCGGCCCAGCTTCCAGGTGAAACATGCCGTGCATGGGCGGCTGACGCTGCCGTCCTGATCAGCAGGTTCAGTCCAACTGATCATCCCGCCCACACTCTGAACCTGCGCAGCGAGCCGAACGACACCTGCCTGGCGTGCCACCGGATCGCCACCCGGCATTTCCTTGCGCTGAATCCGCATCGCTACGGGGTCAGGACTGGCTAGAATCGGAACCCTGCCTCCGATCCGGAACCCGCCATGCGCCATGGCCTCGCGATCCTGCTTTCGCTGCTGTGCCTGCTCCTGCCGTTGGCCGCGCACGGCGCCGGCCCCACCGCGAAAGGCGACTGGTTGCTGCTGCCCGACCGCGTATGGACGGCTGATGCTGATGCCGCGCATGCCGGCTGGGCCGTGTTGGTGCACGACGGCGTCATCGCGGCGGTTGGCCCGGCCGGCTCGATCCACGCGCCCACCGACGCCCGCCGTGTCGAGCTGCCCGGCGCCACCCTCACGCCAGGCCTGATCGACCTGCATTCGCATCTGTTCCTGCATCCGTACAACGAGACGTTGTGGAACGATCAGGTGCTGACCGAGCCACAGGACTACCGCACGCTGCTGGCGGCAAAGCACGCGCGCGACACCTTGCTGGCCGGCTTCACCACGCTGCGCGACCTGGGCACCGAAGGCGCCGGTTTTGCCGATGTTTCGGTGAAGCGCGCGATCGACGAAGGCCTGATCCCCGGCCCGCGCCTGTTCGTGGCGACCCGCGCAATCGTCGCCACCGCCAGCTACGGCCCCGGCCCGCGCGGCTTCCGTCCGGACATCGCCCTGCCCGGCGGCGCGCAGGAAGTCAGTGGCGTCGACCAGGCGATGGCCGCGGTGCGCGAACAGGCCGCGCGTGGCGCCGACTGGATCAAGATCTACGGCGACTACCGCGTCGGCCCGGACGGCGCCACCGCCCCCACCTTCACGCCCGCCGAGCTGAAGGCGCTGGTCGACACCGCGCACCAGATCGGCCGTCCGGTGGCCGTGCACGCAGCCAGCGACGAAGGCGTGCGCATGGCGGTGGAAGCCGGCGTGGACAGCGTGGAACACGGCTACGGCGCCAGCGAGGCCACCTTCAAGCTGATGAAGCAGCACGGCACCGCCTACGAACCCACGCTTACGGCGGTCGTGTCCACCGCCGAATATTTCCAGCATTACGTGCCCGGCAAGAGTGAACCGACCGAGCGCATGCGCGAAGCGGAGCACGCGTTTCGCACTGCGCTGAAACTGGGCGTGACGATCGGCAACGGCAGCGACGTCGGCGTGTTCCGCCACGGCGACAACTGGCGCGAGCCGGCGGCGATGGTGGCCGACGGCATGACTCCGGCCCAGGCACTGCATGCGGCCACCGACGTGGCGGCAAAGATCCTGCGTCAGTCGCAGCGCTTCGGTCGCATCGCACCCGGCCTGGCGGCCGACCTCGTCGCCTTCGACGGCGACCCGAGCACGCAGATTCGCGCCTTGCAGCACCCGGTTTTCGTGATGAAGGCCGGCCTCCCCTATCTGACTCCCGCAGCGACCCCATGACCGACACGTTCCTGATCCGCCCCATCGAATCCAGCGACAACGCGGCCATGGCCGCGATCATCCGCGCCGTGATGCCCGAGTTCGGCGCCGACGGCCCCGGCTTCGCGATCCACGACGCCGAGGTGGACGCGATGTACCAGTCCTACGCGCAACCGCGCAGCAGCTATTTCGTGGTCGAGCGCGACGGCACGGTGATCGGCGGTGGTGGCGTCGCGCCCTTGCAGAACGCGGATGCCGACATGTGCGAACTGCGCAAGATGTACTTCCTGCCCGCCGCGCGCGGCATCGGCGCCGGCACGGCGATGATGCAGCGCTGCCTCGACGCGGCCCGCGCGCACGGCTTCCGCCGCTGCTACCTGGAAACGCTGACCGGCATGGACGCGGCGCAGACCCTGTACCGTCGCAGCGGCTTCACCGCGCTGTGCAGTGCGATGGGCGGCACCGGCCACCACGGCTGCGACCGCTACTTCATCCGCGAACTGTGAGACTGGCCATGGCGACACACGATCCCCGCATCGACGCCTATATCGCAAACTCCGCCGACTTCGCCCGACCGATTCTCGAGCACCTGCGCGAACGCGTGCACAGCGCCTGCCCCGAGGTGGAGGAAGGCATCAAATGGGGCGTGCCTTTTTTCAGCTACAAGGCCGCACCGATGTGCATGATGGCCGCGTTCAAGCAGCACTGCAGCTTCGGCTTCTGGTTGTCGAAGGAAGTGACCGGCGGCAGCGACGAAGACGGCATGGGCCAGTTCGGCAAGCTAGCGACGCTGAAGGATCTGCCTCCAGACAAACAGCTCGCCACGTATTTGAAAAAGGCGATGGCACTGAACGAGGCCGGCGTGAAAAAAGCGCGCCCGAAAGCCACTGCGAAACCCGCACCAAACCTGCCCGATGACATGGCTGCGCTGCTCGCGCAGAAGAAGCACGCAGCGGCCCGCAAGACGTACGAAAGCTTCGGCCCCGGCGCGCAGCGCGAATACGTCGACTGGATCACCGAGGCGAAAACCGACGCCACCCGCCAGAAACGCATCGCCACCACGCTGGAGTGGCTGGCCGAAGGCAAAAAGCGCAACTGGAAATACGAAAAATGCTGAGGACCACCGTTCGATGATCCGCACCGCCCGCGACGACGACGCCGCCGCCATCCACGCGATCTACACGCCGTCGATCAGCGACGGCGTGGCCACGTTCGAAACCGAACTGCCCGGCGTGGACGCCATGCGCGAACGCCTCCGTGCACGCCTCACGCACTACCCATGGTTGGTCTGGGAAGAAGCCGGCGAAGTGCTGGCCTACGCCTATGCCGGCCGCTTCCGCGAACGCGCCGCCTACGACTGGATCGCCGAGACCTCGATCTACGTGCGCACCGACGCACACCGCCGTGGCATCGCCCGCAAGCTCTACGGCGTGCTGCTGGACGTGATGCGCCTGCAGGGCATCACCCAGGCCGTCGGCGTGATCACCCTGCCCGGCACGGTCAGCGTGGCGATGCATGAGACGATGGGTTTCACGCCCGCAGGTGTTTGGCGCCAGTGCGGTTACAAGCTGGGGCAATGGTGGGACGTGGGCGTGTGGCAGAAGGAGCTGCAGCCTGCGGCGAATCCTCCCGCGGCCGTCACGCCGTTTCCGCAGCTGCCGCCGGCGCCATTGCAATCGCTGCTGGAAAGCCGGGGTTGATGCCCCGAAGCCCTGCGCTAAACGCGACAAAAAGGCGTGCCCGCGGTGGCGGGCACGCCTTCATTCATCACGGCCGGGTCGGCTTACTGGTTGAGCAACAGGTCGACGATCACACCGGTGGCGATCGCCACCAACAGGAAATCACCGTTGTCGCTGCGCACCCAGTGATAGCCGCGTGGCGGTTCGCGCAGACGGTCGCGACGCCAGTCGGTTACCACGTAGCGGGTGCGGTACTCCACCGGCAGGTAACCGCCGCGGTGGTACCAACCCTCGTGGCGGCCACGATCGTGCCAGTTCTTGTAATGGCCATAGGCATGGCCGGGAGGACCATCACGCCGCACATAGCGATCATGGTCGGATCTGCCATCACGATGATCGTAACGGCTCCGATCATGATCATTGCCGCGATCGCGATCACCCTGGTCGTTCTGGCCATGGCCATTGCCATGACCCCGGCCATGACCGTGATCCTGCGCCAGCACGGAGCCACTGGCCAGCATCAGCATCGCACCCAACACGGCAGACAGACTCAGCAGCTTCTTCATGTGTTGCTCCCACAATGATGGAATGAACCCCGAACGCCCGATACCAATCGACCCGACCCGAGGCTCGACGCCAACATGGCCGGGATCACCCCAACGCCGCGTGAATCCCCTGCCACGACAGGTTTTGCGTTCAGCCTGCAGTCGCAGGCGCCGGTCGGCTACCATGGCGGTTTTTCGGCACTGGTAGCAAGGATTCCCCATGCAGCTCGATCAGGTCAAGGCAATCATCACCGGCGGGGCTTCCGGCCTCGGCCATGCGGTAGCGCAACATTTCGTGGCCCATGGCGGCCAGGTCGCGCTGTTCGACGTCAACGAGGACAAGGGCCAGGCCGCCGCGAAGGAACTGGGTGACGCCGCCCGCTTCTTCCGCACCGACGTCACCTCCGAGGATGGCGTGGCCACCAACGTGGCCGCCGCGCACCACGCGATGGGCGGGCTCAACGTGGTGATCAACTGCGCCGGCATCCTGGGCGCGGGCCGCGTGCTGGGCAAGGAAGGCGCGATGCCGCTCGCCACCTTCTCCGGCACGGTGATGGTGAACCTGGTTGGCAGCTTCAACGTGGCCAAGGCCGGCGCCGCGCTGATGCAGAACAACGAAGCGGGCGAGGACGGTGAACGCGGCGTGATCATCAATACCGCTTCCGTCGCCGCCTACGAAGGCCAGATCGGCCAGGCCGCCTACTCCGCGTCGAAGGGCGGCGTGGTCGGCATGACCCTGCCGATGGCGCGCGAACTGGCCCGCTTCGGCATCCGCGTGGCGACGATCGCCCCGGGCATCTTCTGGACCCCGATGGTCGACGGCATGCCCGAGTCCGTGCAGCAGTCGCTGTCCGCCTCGATCCCGTTCCCCTCGCGCCTGGGCCAACCGAACGAATACGCCAGCACCGTCGCCTTCATTCTGGGCAATCGCTATATCAATGGCGAGACGATCCGGCTGGATGGCGCGGTGCGGTTGCAGCCCAAATAAGCGAGGAGTGAGTGAAGAGGAGTGAGAGAGAGCTCGCCTCATGCCGCTTCACTACACGCCTTTGCTCTTCTCTCACTTCCCACTCCTCTGAACTCACTCCTGACTTATGAAAGCTTCCGACGTCAAGAAAGGCAACGTGGTCGAGCACGACGGCACCGTCTACCAGGTGCGTGACATCGAGCGCAGCTCGCCCAGCGCGCGTGGCGGCAACGTCACCTTCCGCTTCACCCTGTATTCGATCCCCGGCGCACGCAAGTTCGATCTCAGCCTGCGTGCCGATGACGAGTTGCGCGAGATGGACCTGGTTCGCCGCGCGGCGAACTTCTCGTACATGGATGGCGACGCGTTCGTCTTCATGGACGCGGAGGACTACACCCAGTACCTGCTCTCGCCCGAACTGGTCGGCGACAACGCCGGCTACATCGTCGAGGACACCGAAGGCTATTACGTGCAGGTGATCGACGACGCGCCGGTCGGCCTGCAGGTGCCCACCAGCATCGTGCTGACCGTGGTCGACACGGCCCCGGAAATGAAGGGCTCCAGCGCCACCAAGCGCAACAAGCCGGCGAAGCTCAACACCGGCATCGAGGTGCAGGTGCCCGAGTACATCAGCAACGACGAGAAGGTATGGGTGAACACGCTCACCGGCGAGTTCGCCGGGCGCGCCTGAGTCTGCTGATGCAGACGAACCGGCGCGGGCCAGGCAGCAGGCTTGCCCTGCTGTTCGCCGCGCTGGTCATCCAGGCGGCTTCCGCGTTGCCCGCCAGTGCGGGCAACGCGGACTGGCCCCGGCCGGTGACGAAGTTCATCGAACGCAGCGAAAACTGCCTGCATTTCGCAGGCGAGTTCGGCGGAGATGGCTCCGCGCGCGATGTCGAGGTCAACCGCCGGATGGACGAGCTGCGCTGCAACGCATTGCCGCACGACCTCAAGACACTGCGCAAGCGCTACCGCAACGATCCACGCGTCAGCGAGCGGCTGGGCGCCTTCGACGAAGACGGCATGCCAGCGGACGCCGGCACGGACGGCTGAGCGGCTGCCCGCCACGACTTGCGCCCGCGTAGTGCAGAATCAACCTTCCGACGTCACCGCGACCCGATCTCCATGCCCTCCAGCGGTTATTCGCTACGCGCCCATGCGATCGAAAGTCTGACCGTCATCAAGCGGCCGGACGTGCCGTGGCGGG
>NZ_LMHR01000023.1:0-1243 GCF_001428465.1 Rhodanobacter sp. Root179
ACCATCATGGCCCTCGAGGCCGAAAGGGGAGGAAGTCTCTTTTTACTCGTTCAAGGCGGACGGCTTCGCCGCCGCTTAACTCCAGCGTTAGTCGGTAGCTCGTGTGGGTTCTTCGTTGTTTGTGTTTCGCCCAGCTTCGCGCTGGCTTGTCGTCCGTCGCCGCAGCAGCTTTCCGCGCGGCGTCATCGCAAGCCTCAGCTTTCAGAGCTGGTTGTTTGGGGGTGGTTGGTTGTTCAAGCGGTGCGCTCGTCGTGACAATCGTTGTCGCCCGAGCAAGCAGCGTCGCAACCGTCTAACTCCTCGTCCAAGCGGACGGCGTACCGCCGCCGCTTAACTCAGGCGTTAGGCTCATGGAGGTGCAAGAGTGTCATTTTGGTACTACACATCAAATGGTGCGCAATTTGGCCCCGTAAGCGAGGCCGAACTCCGCGCTTATCTTTCTAAGAATTTGCCAACGGACAAATTCAAGGGGCCTGGCATGGACGACTGGATTTTTGCATCCGAAGTCGAGGCAATCCTTCGAGGCGAAACGCCACAGCGCATGCTCCCACATGTGAACGAAAGTGGTGAGGTACAGTGCATCAAGTGTGGCTCAACTCAGGTGCATTCCGGGCAGCGAGGGTATAGCTTTCTCAGGGGCGGCATTTTTGGTAGTTCACAAATCATCATTACTTGCCTCAGGTGTGGTCAAAAATTTCATCCGGGCGGTAAGCCCTATTAGTAATTTATGGCATTGCCCGCGCGGCGAAGCCTAACCAGTCATCCAAGCGGACGGCTTCGCCGCCGCTTAATTCCAGCGTTAGCCTCCATCGAGCTACGAATGCCAGAAGACATCAATACCGTTCAGTGCGATACCCATGGCTCTCAGCAAGAGACCTTTGTGTGTCAGCACATAGTTCGTGGCCTTCAAAGCAAAGAGCGCGTTGGGTTCTTCTGGACCGCCGACGACCCGGAAAATCCACGTCCGGATGCTTGGTGCTCCGAGTGCGAGGAACGCGTTTCAGCTACAGGCGGGGATTGGGTGGGCGAAGCTGGCGAGCAGTTAGGGGCAAAAATCTTGTGCGGTGCTTGCTACGATCTCGCTAAGATCTTTCATACCGGTGGCAATCCATGGTCGTAATCTTCAAAGTCACGGCTAACAACTCGTTCAAGGCGGACGGCTTCGCCGCCGCTTAACTCCAGCGTTAGGCAGCAGAGCAGCTTCCCTTCGTAGTATTTCTTGCGTGTCTTGGCTTCGTATCAA
>NZ_LMHR01000024.1:0-14514 GCF_001428465.1 Rhodanobacter sp. Root179
CTACCTGGCGGCCGATCCGAAGCGGGCGATGACCATCGTCACCCACGGCCTGACCGGCAAGATCACGGTGAACGGTCACGAGTACGACTCGGTGATGCCGCCGATGAGCCAGCTCAACGACGACGAGGTGGCGAACATCCTGACCTATGTGCTGAACAGCTGGGACAACCCGGGTGGCCAGATCACCAAGGAAGAGGTCGCCAAGGCCCGTGCCGAAGCACCCCCCATGGCGGCCCCGGAGCACTGACATGCCTGCACGACTGGCACTCGGGCTGCTGGGCCTGATGCTCGCACTACCGGCAGTGGCGGCAGACTACGTCGCCCTGCCGGGCGGGACCTTCACCAGCGTGCTGCCGGCCGATGGCAAGGCAGCGCCGGCGCAGGTGGCACCATTCCGTTTGCGCACCGAGCTGGTCACCAACGGCGAGTTCCTGGCCTTCGTCAAGAAGCACCCCGAGTGGCAGCGCGACAAGGTGGCCAGCATCCTCGCCGATGCGCGCTACCTCACCCAGTGGGGCCATCCCGCCGCACTGGGTGACACGGCGCTGCCGCGTCAGCCGGTGACCCGGGTCAGCTGGTTCGCCGCGCAAGCCTATTGCGAGAGCGAAAACGCACGCCTGCCCAGCTGGTACGAATGGGAATACGCGGCGGCGGCCGATGCCACGCGCCGCGATGCGCGGGCCGATCCGGCCTGGCGCGAAAGCATCCTGGGCTGGTACTCACGGCCGTCCAGCGCGGCATTGCCCGAAGTCGGCGGTATCGCCAATGCCTATGGCATACGCGACATCAACGGAGTGGTATGGGAGTGGGTCGATGACTTCAACGCGCTGATGGTTGCCAGCGACAGCCGCGAGCAGGGCGATCCGGACCTGCTGAAATTCTGCGGCGCGGGCGCGATCAGCCTGCAGGAGAAGGAAAACTACGCGGTGCTGATGCGCATAGCGATGCTGTCCGCGCTCAAGGCCGCCAACACCACCAACAACATGGGCTTCCGTTGCGCGAAGTCCGAATGAGGCATGCGCCATGAAACGTCTGTTGTCCCTGCTTGCGATGCTCCTGCTGCTTGGCAGCGCGCGGGCGGCCACGCCGCTGCCCGGCGATTCGGTCTACAACCTGTCGGTGCAGTTGACCGACCAGGACGGTCATCGGCAGAAGCTGGCCGAGCGGCGCGGCCGGCCACAGCTGGTCACCATGTTCTACACCTCGTGCCAGATGGTCTGCCCGATGATCATCGACAGCATGCGGCTGACCCGCAATGCACTGGACCCGGCCACCCGTGCCCGGATCGACCTGCTGGCGGTGAGCTTCGACCCCGTGCGTGACGACGTGGCCACGCTGCGCACCTACGCCGACAAGCGCAAGCTGGATTCGCGCATCTGGACCCTGGCGCGGGCCGAGCCCGCACAGGTGCGCCAGCTGTCCGGCGTGCTGGGCCTGCAGTACCGCCAGCTGCCGGACAAGGAATTCAACCACAGCAGCGAACTGATCCTGCTGGACAGCGACGGTCGCATCGCCGCGCGCACCACCCGCATCGGCAAGCTCGACCCGGCCTTCGTCGAGGCGATCCGCAAGCTGGTGGCTGCCACGCCGCAGGGTTGAGCGCAGGACGCAACCCGGGTTGATCCATGTCAGCGCGGCATGCGGCGGTCGCGCGCAGACTTGGGCGCATGCTTCCGGAGAGTGCGCATGAGTGCCTGGTATCCGTGGATCGTGCTGCTGCACCTGTCCTGCGCGATCGTGTTCGTCGGCGCGGTGACCTTCGAGGTGGTGGTGCTCGAAGCGCTGTACCGGCATTTCGACATCGCCACCATGCAGAGCATCGAGAAGGCCGTGATGGCGCGGGTGCGCCGGTTCATGCCGGTGGTGGTGATCCTGCTGTTCGTCAGCGGCGGCGTGTTGTTCGAGATCCGCTGCGGCGGGCTCGAATGCGTCGGCAGCCGCTTCGGCAACTGGCTGCTGCTCAAGGTGCTGCTGGCGTTTGGCGTGCTCGGGGTATTCGTCAACGCGATGTGGACGATGCGCAGCGGCAAGATGGACGTCTGCCGGTTCAGGCACACCCATCGCATCGTGCTGGGCTTGATGGTCGGCATCGTGTTCCTGGCCAAGACCATGTTCTACTTGTAGCCATCCATCCAGCAACGAGGTGCACGATGTCCACAGTCACATTCAAGGGCCAGCCGATCAGCGTCGACGGCCAGTTTCCCGCGCCGGGTTCGACCGCGCCGGCCTTCAGCCTGGTCGGCGCCGATCTGTCCGACGTGACGCTGTCGAGCCATGCCGGCAAGCGCAAGGTGCTGAACATCTTTCCCAGCATCGACACCGGCGTGTGCGCCACCTCGGTGCGCCGCTTCAACGAGCTGGCCGGCCAGCTCGACAACACCGTGGTGCTGTGCATCTCGGCCGACCTGCCGTTCGCGCAGGCGCGTTTCTGCGGCGCCGAAGGACTGGACAAGGTGATCAACCTGTCGCTGATGCGCGGCCGCCAGTTCCTCAACGACTACGGCGTGGCGATCGCCAGCGGCCCGTTGGCGGGGTTGGCTGCGCGTGCGGTGGTGGTATTGGACGAACATGACAAGGTCATCCATGCCGAGCTGGTCAGCGAGATCGGCCACGAGCCGAACTATGACGCGGCGTTGAAAGCGCTGGCCTGATCGCGACTATTGTAGGAGCACACCCTGTGCGCTCCTACGGGCGCTCGATGCCGACGATCGGCACGCCGAACGGCTGGGCCTGCGGATGGAGACCCAGTCCGTATTTCAGGCTGCGACCGATGCGCTCGGCGTATTCCAGCATCGTGGCGGCCGCGGTTTCGTCCAGTTCTTCCGCGCAGGTTTCGCGCCACAGCGCCAGCCAGCGGTCGAAGTGTTCGGCACGGATCGGATGGGGCCGGTGCGCACCCATCGGATTGCCGCGATAGCTGCCGGCGCGCAGCGCCACCGAAGCCCAGAACGAGGTGAGCAGGCGCTTGTGTTCATCCCAGTCATGCACGGCCGCGTTGAAGATCGGACCGATCTGTGCGTCGCGACGCACCTTCTCGTAGAAATGGTCGACCAGCCTGGCCAGCGCGGTTTCATCGAGGGGTGACTGCGGGTTCATGCGGGACATTGTGGATCCGTGCGTGGAACGATGTGTGATGCCGGCACCAACAAAAAACGCATCCGGCCATGACGGCCGGATGCGTCGCTGGTCCAAGGAGCTTACTGGCCCAGGCTCAAGGTGCCCTTCATCAGCGCGGCGTGGCCGGGGAAGGTGCAGAAGAACGCGTACTGCTCGCCTGCCTTCAGCTTGGCCACGTTGATCGTGGCGACATCGGATTCGCCGCCGCCGATCAACTTGGTGTGGGCGATGATGCGCGCGTCACCCGGCTTTTCGTAGCTGCTGGCCGCGCCGGCCTTCATGCCGTCGGAAATCACGCCCGCCTCATCGCTGGCGTGCGACAGCACCCAGTTGTGACCCATCGCGGTGGCCGGCAGCTTGCCGGTGTGCTTCAGGGTGACCTTGAACGACTTGCAGGTCTTGGGTACGGTGATCGTCTTGGTGTTGAACTGCATGGCGTCGTTGGCCTCGACCGTGGTCGCGCATTCGGCGGCCATCAGCGGAGTGGAAAGCAGGCCGAGCAGGGCAATGGCAATCAGTTTGCGCATCATGGGTTGCTCCTTGGGGAAGTTGGGGAACGAGTGAATTCTGCGATGGTGGTGCGTCATCGGCACTGACCTGGATCATGGCTTTCGCACTATCCGTCCCGGACACTCTAGCGACACACCGGCAGGCGTCGGAAGGAGGCAAGATGACGCACGTCGTCACCGAAAACTGCATCAACTGCAAGCACACCGATTGCGTCGAGGTGTGTCCGGTGGACTGCTTCCACGCCGGTCCCAATTTCCTGGTGATCGACCCCGACGAATGCATCGACTGCACGCTGTGCGTGGAGGAGTGCCCTGTCGGCGCGATCTTCCCCGAGCTCGACGTGCCGGCGGGCCAGGAGATCTTCATGTCGATCAACGCCGAGCTGGCGCGCGAATGGCCAGTGCTGACCAGCAAGATCCCGGCGATGGAGGACGCGGCGAAGTGGGACGGCGTGCCGGACAAGCTGCCGCTGCTGCAACGCTGACCTCATTGGCTCCGCGCCGATACGGGCGACGCGAAAAGAAAAGGTTTATGGTGGGACGGCTCGGCGCGACGGCAGGGGAGTGGGGTCGTCGCATCGATGCTTGCGCGCGGGCCCAACCGGCATGGTCATGCTCATGATCATGCGATCTTTCGTCGCATCGGCCCGCATTCTCTCGCCTTGCCGGAGGAAGTAGCGATGAATGAAGCCGCACAACCCTTGACCGACGACGATACCGAGTTGTCGCCGTGGTGGCTGCGAACGGTGGCGCTGGTGATGGTGATCGGCTTCGCCGGATTGCTTGCCGTCACCTTGCTCGCCTACCGCAATGCGCCGCCGATTCCCGCAAAGGTGGTCGACGCCCAAGGCGCCGTGCTGTTCAGCGGCGACGATATTCGTGATGGCCAGGCGGTGTTCCTCAAGTACGGCCTGATGGACAACGGCAGCATCTGGGGACATGGCGCCTATCTGGGGCCGGATTATTCCGCCGAGGCGCTGCATCGTCTGGGCGAAGACACCGCTGCGGCCATTGCAGGCACGCAGTACGGCAAGCCCGTGGCTGCGCTGGATGCACGGCAGCAGGCCGCAGTGCACGCTGAAACGGCGGTGACCCTGAAGACCAATCGCTACGACGCGCAGAGTGGCGTGTTGCAATTGATCGAACCCGAAGCCGTCGCCTACCGGCAGCAGATCGGTTATTGGACCGACTATTTCAAGGACCCTACGAAGAATGGCGGGCTCAAGCCGAGCCTGATCACTGACCCTGCGGAGCTGCACCAGTTCACCGCCTTCGTGACCTGGGCGGCGTGGGCTTCGGTGGCGATGCGGCCCGGCACGGACGCGTCGTATACCAACAACTTTCCCTACGACCCCAGCGTGGGCAATGTCGCCACCGGAAGCGCGCTGTTGTGGAGCGCGCTCAGCCTGCTGGTGCTGCTGGCTGGTATCGCGACCGTGCTGCTGGCATTCGGCAAGTTCGATTATCTGGGCTGGATCAGCCGCGGCCATCACGTTCATCCGCAACTGCTGCCGGGGCAGTCCAGCCGGGGCCAGCGTGCACTGGTGAAGTTCTTCGTGGTGGTGGCGTTGCTGTTCCTGATGCAGACCCTGGTCGGTGGCGGCGTGGCGCACTTTCGCGCCGATCCGGGCAGCTTCTACGGCTTCCAGCTGGAGAACATTTTCCCCAGCAACCTGCTGCGCACCTGGCATCTGCAAACCGCGATCTTCTGGATCGCCACGGCGTATGTGGCTGCCGCCCTGTTCCTTGGCCGCTCGTTGCGCGCGCCGGATGACGAGCCGCGCTGGCTGGCCGGCTGGGTGCACGTGCTGTTTGCGGCCTTCGTGGTGGTCATCGGCGGCAGCCTGCTCGGGGTCTGGGCCGGTATCGAGCAGAAGCTGGGCAATCTGTGGTTCTGGCTTGGCGACCAGGGCTGGGAGTACCTCGAGCTCGGACGCGTATGGCAATACCTGCTGGTGGTTGGTCTGCTGGTCTGGTTCGCCATCCTGTGGGTGCTGGCGCGACCGCGCGCAGTGGCCAACGTGGCCGCCCGACCGCTGGCGAAAATGTTCATGTTCGCCGCCGTCGCCATTCCGGTGTTCTACGTGCCGGCGTTGTTTTTTGGTGCCAAGACCAATTACACGGTGGTCGATACGTGGCGCTTCTGGATCATCCATCTGTGGGTCGAGGGCTTCTTCGAGTTCTTCGCCACGACCATCGTGGCGCTGACCTTCTATCAACTGGGCCTGACCCGGCGCAACGTGGCTTTGCGCGTGATCTACCTGGACGCCATCCTGTATTTCCTGGGCGGCCTGATCGGCACCGGGCACCACTGGTATTTCACCGGCCACACGAACTTCAACATGTCGCTTTCGGCGCTGTTCTCGGTACTCGAAGTGGTGCCGCTGACCTTGCTGACGCTGGACGCCTGGGACTTCGTGCGCACCACCCGCGGCGATTGCGACGTGTGCGGCAAGGCCGTGGCGGTGCCGCACAAGTGGACGTTCTACTTCCTCATGGCGGTGGGCTTCTGGAACTTCGTCGGCGCGGGCATGTTCGGCTTCTTTCTCAACCTGCCGATCGTCAGCTACTACGAAGTGGGCACGCAGATCACGCCGACCCATGGCCATGCGGCGCTGATGGGCGTGTTCGGGATGCTGGCCGTCGCGCTGATGGTGTTCTGCCTTCGCCAGGCCAGCAGCGACGCGCGGTGGCCCGGCATCGAGAAGTACGTCAGGGTGGCGTTCTGGGGCACCAACATCGGACTGATGCTGATGATCCTGATGAGCCTGTTTCCCAGTGGCGTGATGCAGTTGTGGGACGTGCTGAAGCACGGCTACTGGCATGCGCGCAGCGCCGAGTACGTGGCGATTCCGCGTTCGCACCTGGTCGAATGGCTGCGCCTGCCCGGTGACCTGATCTTCATCGGCTTCGGCGCCATCCCGCTGGTGATTGCTTCGATCAAGGGTTGGCTGGGCGTCCGCGCGGATGCGCGGGCGGAGGCGCGCTGATTTTCGATCGCGCATGAAAAAGCCCGCGCCGACCAGGATCGGCGCGGGCTTCGGTGTCTGCGAATCTGCGGATTACTTCGCGATGACGCGCACCATTTCCAGGCACTTGTTCGAGTAGCCCCACTCGTTGTCGTACCAGCTGACCAGCTTGACGAAGGTGCTGTCCAGCGCGATGCCGGCGTCGGCGTCGAACACCGAGGTGCAGGTTTCGCCGCGGAAATCGGTGGCCACGACCTTGTCTTCGGTATAGCCGAGGATGCCCTTCAGCGGGCCTTCGCTCTGCGCCTTCATCTCGGCGCAGATCTCGGCGTAGCTGGCGTCCTTTTCCAGCTCGACGGTGAGGTCGACCACCGAGACGTCCGAGGTCGGCACGCGGAAGCTCATGCCGGTGAGCTTCTTGTTGAGCTCGGGGATCACCACGCCGACCGCCTTGGCCGCGCCGGTGGAGGACGGGATGATGTTTTCCAGGATGCCGCGGCCGCCGCGCCAGTCCTTGTTGCTCGGGCCGTCCACGGTCTTCTGGGTGGCGGTGGCCGCGTGCACGGTGGTCATCAGGCCGCGCTTGATGCCCCACTTGTCGTTGAGCACCTTGGCGATCGGCGCCAGGCAGTTGGTGGTGCAGCTGGCGTTGGAGATGATCGCCTCGCCCTTGTAGGTCTTGTCGTTGACGCCGTAGACGAACATCGGCGTGTCGTCCTTGGACGGCGCGGACAGGATCACCTTCTTCGCACCCGCGTCAATGTGCTTCTGCGCGGTTTCCTTGGTCAGGAACAGGCCGGTGGACTCGATCACCACGTCGGCGTTCACTTCATTCCACTTCAGGTTGGCCGGGTCGCGTTCCTGGGTCAGGCGGATGGTCTTGCCGTTGATCACCAGCTGACCGTCCACGATCTTAACGTCGCCCTTGAAGCGGCCGTGCACGGAGTCGTAGCTCAGCATGTAGGCAAGGTAGTCCGGCTCCAGCAGGTCGTTGATCGCCACGATCTCGATGTCGTTGCCGAAGTTCTGCACGGCAGAGCGCAGCACGTTGCGACCGATGCGGCCGAAGCCGTTGATGCCGACCTTGATGGTCATGAGTGAACGTCCTCCTTAGGGGATGGCAGGCAAGGCCGCGGCAGCGGCCGGGAAACGGCCATTTTACAGCCAATCCGCCCGGGTTGCCCGACCGGCGCGGCAGGCCGGGCGAAGCCGGATGGCATGGCACCGGCCGCCGCCGTGCACGGGACGCGGCGAGCGGCAAAAAGCCGCAGTCGACTGTGGCATGCTGAGGACATCATTCCGCTGGATCAACCGCCATGAGTTTCACCCGCCGCGCCGCCGTCCTGCTGGCCTGTCTCGTCATCGCGCCGGCGCAGGCATGGGGGCCGCTGGGTCACAGCGTGGTGGCCGAACTGGCGCAGCGCCATCTGAGTCCCGCCGCCGAAGCCGAGGTCGTACGCCTGCTGGCGCCGGAGCACACGAGCTCGCTGGCCGACATCGCCAACTGGCCGGACCAGATGCAGAACGATCCGGCGATGGCGGCCTTGTGGAAGCAGACCCGTGGCCAGCACTACATCAACTTCCGCGGCGGCAGCGCCTGCGACTACGTGCCGCCGCGCGACTGTCGCAACGGCAATTGCGTGGTGTCGGCCCTGCAGTATTACGTCGGCGTGCTGGGTGATCGCAGCCAGAGCGACAAGGCGCGGCGCAATGCGCTGAAGTTCGTGGTGCATTTTGTCGGCGACATCCACCAGCCGCTGCATGCCGGCTATCGCGACGACAAGGGTGGCAACACCTTCCAGGTGCAGTTCGACGGCAAGGGCAGCAACCTGCACAAGGTGTGGGATTCGAGCATGCTCTACAGCCGCGACCTGGACTGGCAGCAGTACGCGCAACGGCTGGATTCCGCCGTGCCGGTCGCGCTGCCCGCGCCAATCGCCCCGCTGGACAACCCCTACGCCCAGTGGGCCGAGGAATCCTGCCGGATCACCGCCGAGCCGGGTTTCTATCCGTCCGGGCACACGATCGACAAGGCCTACGTCAAGGCCGAGCTGCCCGAGGCGGAGCTGCGCCTGCGCCAGGCCGGTCGTCGGCTGGCGGCGGTATTGAACCTCGCCCTGGGCAAATAGCCGTCCGTGTCATCGCCTATGCATACGAATGCATGGGGATGGCGTGCCCTCCTTCATCTGCTAGCCTCGACCCATGAACGAAAATCCGCTGCGCCGTACCAAGATCGTCGCCACCCTGGGCCCTGCCACCGATGCGCCGGGCATGCTGGCGCGGATCATCGCCGAAGGCGTCAACGTGGTTCGCCTGAATCTTTCGCACGGCCAGCCCGACGATCATCGGGCGCGCGCCAATGCGGTGCGTGCCGCGGCCAGCGAGGCCGGTTGCGAAGTGGGCATCCTGGCCGACCTGCAGGGACCGAAGATCCGCATCGAGACGTTCGCCAACGGGCCGGTGGAGCTGGTCGACGGCGCACCCTTCGTGCTGGATTGCCGGCCCGATGCGCCGCCCGGCGATGCCTCGCGCGTGGGCGTGAGCTATTACGGCCTGCCCGGCGACGTGCATGCCGGAGACGTGCTGCTGCTGGATGACGGGCTGGTCGCGCTGACCGTGCTGGACGTGGTCGGTGCCGAGGTGCGTTGCCAGGTGCTGATCGGCGGCAGGCTGTCCAACCGCAAGGGACTCAACCGCCAGGGCGGCGGACTCTCGGTGACGGCGCTGTCGGACAAGGACAAGTCCGACATCAAGCTGGCCGCCGAGATCGGCGCCGATTTCCTGGCCATCTCGTTCGTCCGTTCGGCCGAAGACATGCACCAGGCGCGGCGCCTGCTGCACGAGGCCGGTGGCAACGCCGCGCTGGTGGCGAAGATCGAGCGCGCCGATGCGATCCCCGTGCTGGGCGAAATCATCGACGCGTCCGACGTGGTGATGGTGGCGCGCGGCGATCTGGGCGTGGAGATCGGCGACGCCGAGCTGCCCGGCCTGCAGAAGAAGATCATCCGCGAGTCGGTGCAGCGCAACCGCGCGGTGATCACCGCCACCCAGATGCTGCAGTCGATGGTGCGCTCGCCGATCCCGACCCGGGCCGAAGTGCTCGACGTGGCGAACGCGGTGATCGACGGCACCGACGCGGTGATGCTGTCGGAGGAAACCGCCGCCGGTGCGCATCCGGACAAGGCGGTGGCCGCGATGCGCCGGATCTGCCTGGGCGCCGAACGCCAGTTCGAGCCGAAGGAGGACCTGACCGCCACCGGCCACATGCTCGATCGCACCGACCAGGCGATCGCGCTGGCGGCGATGATGCTGGCCAGCCAGCTCGACGTGCGGGCGATCGTGGCGCTGACCGAATCCGGCGCCACCGCGCAATGGCTGTCGCGCTACGGCAGCGCCGTACCCATCTTTGCCCTGTCGCCGATGGCCGGCTCGCGTCGGCGCATGCTGCTGTTGCGCGACGTGCAGCCGGTGGCGTTCTCCCACGAGGGCCTGACTTCGGTCGCCACCGCACGCTCGGCGGTGCAGCAGTTGTTCGCCCAGGGACGTCTGCAGGAAGGCGATCGCGTGGTGCTGACCCAGGGCGACCACGTCGGCCAGGGCGGCGGCACCAATACGCTGAAGCTGCTTTCGGTCGGCAGCGACGGCATGGTGGAGTGCCTGCGCGACCTGTGACGGGTCGAACAAGGCGCGACTTCCTGGCAACAGGCGTTTCACTGGGGACAAAGTCATGAAGACGACGTTGCATACCGTGCTGTGCGTGGCCATTCGGCTTGGCGCCGTGCTCATGGCGGTAGGTATTCTTGAACAGATACCGGGACTTGTGCTTTATCCCACGCAGGACGGCCACCTCGTGTGGGCAGCGTTGTCGCTGCATGGCGCCGGCCTGCTGCTGGCTTTTGCGCTGTGGCTGTGGCCGAACCTGCTGGCATGGTGGGCGGTGGGGCGCAACCGGCATGAAATGCTGGAACTGGCGATCACCCCGGCGCAACTGCAATACGTGGCGATGTCCGTCGTGGGGATATGGGCGCTGATCGGTGGCCTGAGCGGTCTTGTCGCGCACGGCGCGGTGGTCCTGTTCGTCAAGCAAGCCGCGGTGGTGGGTGATGCTTCCGGCATGATTCCCGCCAGTGAATGGCGCTCGATGGTCTATTTCGGAACGATGCTGTTGACCGGCGCGGCGCTGACCCTCGGCGCGCGTGGTCTGGCGGGGTTGCTGCAGCGCCTGCGCGGCTACCCGCAGGCCATCACGGCGAGCGACGATAACGCTGACTTCGCACAGGACGGTTAAACTGCCGGCACAAGGATTTCGTCCATGTCCTCCAGGAGTTCGTCATGAAAACCACGATTCGCCCACTTCGTCGCGGACTGTTGCTGGCATTGGCGCTTGGCGTCGTCGCCCCGGTGTTCGCCCAGGGCCAAGCGCGCAAGATCGACCAGCAAGACCTCTATCGCTACTGGATCCTGCTCAACACCCAGGTGCAGATGGATGTGCCCAATACGGGACTGAACCTGGACAAGCCCGGTTGCGCGGCGGTGACTTATACGGTCGGTTCGGACGGCGTGCCGATGAACGTGCAGGTGGCCAAGGTGGTGCCCAAGAGCGACCTGGGACCGGTGGCGCGCAGCGCGGTTTCCAACTTCCGCTACGGCCCGTCGCTGAGCAATCGCATCGGTGAGCCGGTGGCCACCTATTACATCGTGCCGTTCAACGCGCCCAAGGACCCGGCTCAGCGCCAGCAGCTGATGGATGCCTGCAAGCTGCCTGGCTACACGCCCTGAGGCGGTCGCGGGCCGCCGCGGGGCGGCCCTGCGCGCCCGCCGGTGAATCTGGCCTATAATTGCCGTTTTGAACCATGCCGCTTCGTCTTCGAGGCGGCTTCAACCATGTGCGGGCGTGAAGCCGGCCGCACCACGGAGTCGTCATGAGTATTGAAGATCTCGAAAGCATCGCCCTGGCGATGGTCGCGCCCGGCAAGGGCATCATCGCCATCGACGAGTCGACCAACACCATCAAGAAGCGTTTCGAGGCCGTCGGCATCGAGAACACCGAGGAAAACCGCCGCGCCTACCGTGAGCTGCTACTGACCACGCCGGGCCTGAACGAGCACATCTCCGGTGCGATCCTGTACGACGAGACGATCCGCCAGTCGACCAAGGACGGCGTGCCGTTCACCCAGGTCATGAAGAAGCTGGGCATCATCCCCGGCATCAAGGTCGACAAGGGCCCGCAGCCGCTGGCCGGCTTCCCCGGTGACGTGGTCACCGAAGGCCTCGACGGCCTGCGTGAACGCCTGCAGGAATACGCCAAGCTCGGCGCGCAGTTCGCCAAGTGGCGCGCGGTGATCAACATCACCGAAGAGAACCCCAGCTCCACCGCGATCGAGGCGAACTGCCACGTGCTGGCGCGCTATGCGGCGCTGTGCCAGGAAGCGGGCCTGGTGCCGATGGTCGAGCCCGAAGTGATCATGGACGGCGACCACAGCATCGAAGTCAGCTACGAAGTGCACGAGGCCGTGCTGCGCAGCCTGTTCAACGCGCTGTACGAGCAGAACGTGATGCTGGAAGGCACCATCCTGAAGATCAGCATGGTCATCCCGGGCAAGGACTCGGACGAGCAGGTCGACGTCGAGGAAGTGGCCGAGGCCACCGTGCGCGTGTTGAAGTCCACCGTGCCGGCCTCGCTGCCGGGCATCGTGTTCCTTTCCGGCGGCCAGACCGACGAGCAGTCCACCGCCCATCTGAACGCGATGAACCAGATCGGTCCGCATCCGTGGCCGCTGTCGTTCTCCTACGGTCGCGCCATGCAGCAGGCGGCGCTGAAGCTGTGGTCGAAGGACATGAAGGCGAACTATGCCGACGCCCAGAAGACCGTGCACGCCCGCGCCCGTGACAACGGCCTGGCGGCGCTGGGTCAGTGGAAGGGCTGAGGTTGAATTCCCGCGGTCGTCGGTGATCGCGGGAAGTTGCACGCTACAAAAAGAACGGGCGCCTCGCGGCGCCCGTTTTTTTACCTTGCTTGAGCCGACAACCGATCAGAAGCGATATTCGGCGCTGACCGAAACCATGTCGGTGCTGAGATCCACGCGGTCCTTCTTCGCGTCGTAGTAGTCGTAGTTCAGGCCGACACTGACGTTGTTGCTGAAGTCGTAACCCACGCCGGCACCGGCGTACCAGCTGGTGTCGTCCAAGCCCTTGCGAACCGGGTTGGCGTCGTTGCTGAGGCCGTGGCCCTTCCAGCCGTAGATGCCGCCGCGGGCGCTAACGTACCAGTTCGGGGTGACGTTGAAGTGGCCGTTCACGCCGGCGGTCCAGCCGTGCAGCTGCGATTTGCCATCCTCGACCACCGGCTGGCTGTTGAAGATGTTCTTGGCGTGGATGTTGCCCAGATCGTTGTAACCGACCTCGGCGCCCAGCGCGACCGACGGGCTCACCGCCCAACGGTAACCGCCGTTGATGCCATAGCCGGTGTCGTTGTCGTCATACGCACCATGGTTGATCGAGGTCTGGCCGACGTTGCCGTTGATGAACCAGCCGTCATTGTGCGTGGGTGCGCTCTGCGCGAACACGGCGGGGCCGGCGAACACGCCAGCGGTGGCCAGGGCGAGGGCAATCAGGGTCTTGTTCATTTTCATGGAGCTTCTCCAGTTTGTTGTCATGGCAGTCGGCCCGATGGGGGAGTGGCCGCTGCTGGTGGTGCGCTGTCCAAGGTGGTCGGCGACACGGAGACTTAGATGGGTCGGGCCGGGAAAGATTCAATACCGATTAGTTCAGTATTAAGCCGGCGTTAACGAAAACGGCTCGGACGGATCAGAAACGGTACTCGGCCGTCAGCGAAGCCGTGTCCGAGGTCAGGCCGACCCGATCCTTGTTGGCGCGGTAGTAGTCGTACGACAGGCCCAGGCTGAAATGCGGATTGAAGTCGTAGCCCGTGCCCACGCCGGCATACCAGTCGACCTGGTCGAGGTCATGCCGGTTGATGTCCTGGTTGGCGTAGCCGTGGCCCTTCCAGCCATACACGCCGGCCCGGCCGCTGACATACAGCCCCTGCCACACGTTGATCTTGCCGTTGACGCCGGCGGTCCAGCCGCGCAGCGCGTTGCGGCGGTCGGTCAGGTTGACGTCGTTGCTGTTGAAGGCGTTCTTCAGCTTGAAGTTGCCCAGGTCGTTGTAGCCGACCTCCACGCCGAGGCCGACATCCGGGCCGACCTTCCAGCGGTAGCCGCCGTTGATGGCGTAGGTCGTCGGGTGGTCGTTGTAGGGGCCGACGCGCATGTGCGCCTGGCCGACACTGCCGTTGAGGAACCAGTTGCCGCTGCCGATCGGCTGGCCGGGCTGGAAGTTGCCGCTCGTGGCGGCTTCGGTCGTGCCGGCCGTAGACTGGGTGTCCTGGGCAAAGGCCGGAACCGTGCACAGTCCGGTGGTGGCGATGGTGAGTGCGAATAGATGCTTGTTCATGGGGAGTCCTCTTCTTTGATCCGGACCACGGCGCATTCAGCGGAACGCGCGGGTCGGGCAGCGCTCGGGGATGGCGCTGCGGGCACATTGATAGTGGGTCGAGACTGAAGCTCGCCGAACCGTGGGGTGTCGGGGTTAAGCGGTGATTAATCGAAAAGCCGCAGACGACAGCGCACGGTCGATCGGCGACAATAGACGTTTTGCACCCGCCGGAGACTGCCCGATGACCACCCGCCGCGAACTCGCCAACGCCGTGCGAGCCCTTGCCATGGATGCCGTGGAAGCGGCCAAGTCCGGTCATCCGGGCATGCCGATGGGCATGGCCGATCTCGCCGAGGTGCTGTGGAACGATTTCCTGAAGTTCAATCCGGCCAACCCCAAGTGGTTCAACCGCGATCGCTTCGTGCTGTCCAACGGCCACGGCTCGATGCTGCAGTACGCGCTGCTGCACCTGACCGGCTTCG
>NZ_LMHR01000025.1:0-14610 GCF_001428465.1 Rhodanobacter sp. Root179
GGGGGGGGGGGGGGGGGGCGGGGTGGGGGGGGGGGGGGGGGGGGGGGGGCGGCCCTCACCTCAATCCTCTCCCGCGAGCGGGAGAGGAGGCGATGGTGCCGAGCGGGAGTCGGGCTTCGTGCGTCGACGTAGCGTGGTGGATCGGGTTGTCTTTCTGCATTGATTCTAGGGGCCTGCTGCGTTAGCGTTGCGGGCCATGGCCAAGACCGTTCCCGCAACCAGCAAGACCCCGCCCGTCGCCGACTTCGAACACTCGCTCGACGAGCTGGAGCAACTGGTTGCGAAGATGGAAGGTGGCGACATGAGCCTGGACGATTCGCTGGCCTCGTTCGAGCGCGGCATCGGTCTGTTCCGCCATTGCCAGCAGTCGCTGGAACAAGCCGAATTGCGCGTGCGCCTGCTGCTTGATCCCGATGCCCCCGACAGCGCCCAGCCGTTTGAACCCGAACTCTGATCACGCCGAGCTCGGCCCCGCCCTGCAGTCCCTGATCCAGCGCGCCGAACAGGCGCTCGACCGTCATCTGCCGCCGGCCGGACACTCCCCCGCCGAACTGCACAGCGCGATGCGTTATGCCGTGCTGAGTGGCGGCAAGCGGCTGCGTCCGCTGCTGGTCTACGCCGCCGCGCAGGCGCTGGGCCATGACAGTGCCGCGCTGGATGCGCCGGCCTGCGCGGTGGAACTGATCCACGCCTATTCGCTGGTGCACGACGACCTGCCTGCGATGGACGACGACGCCCTGCGCCGCGGTCGCCCGACCTGCCACATCGTGTTCGGCGAGGCGATGGCGATCCTCGCCGGCGACGCGCTGCAGGCGCTGGCGTTCGAGATCCTCGCCGACGACGCCTCGCGCCAGGTCGATCCCGCCACCGGCATCGCCATGCTGCGTGCACTGGGCCGCGCCTGCGGCGCCGAAGGCATGGCCGGTGGCCAGGCGCTCGACCTCGCCGCGGTCGGCCGGCGGCTGAGCCTGGACGAACTGGAACACATGCACGCCTGCAAGACCGGCGCGCTGATCCGCGCCTCGGTGCAACTGGGCGCGCTGGCCGCCGGCGCCGACGACAGTGTTTTGCAGTCGCTGGACCGCTACGCCCACGCGGTCGGCCTGGCATTCCAGGTGCGCGACGACATCCTCGACGTGGAAGGCGAATCGGCGGTGATCGGCAAGACCGCCGGCAAGGATGCCGCTGCCGACAAGCCCACCTTCCCCTCGATCATCGGCCTGGAAGCCTCGCGCGCCCGGCTGTCCGAACTGACCGAGCAGGCGCTGGCCGCGATCGTGCCGCTGGGCACGCGCGGCGAGTTGTTGCGCGAGCTGGCCCTGTATTCGGCGCTGCGGGTTCGCTGAGCCGTTCGCGGCGGCTTGCTGCACAACGCTTCCTGTGCTGCACTCGGACACTGTCGCCATCGCGGCAAGGGGTCGTCAACCGATGCGTCTGCGCCACATCGAAGTGTTCCATGCGGTGCTGACCACCGGCAGCCTGACCGGGGCGGCGGATCTGCTGAACATCTCGCAGCCTGCCGCCAGCAAGGCGCTGCAGCATGCCGAGCAGCAACTGGGCTTCGCCCTGTTCAGCCGGGTGCGCGGACGCCTGCAGCCGACCCAGGAAGCGCTGCTGCTGCGCCATCGCGTCGACAAGATCATCCAGGATCTGCACGACCTGCAACGTCTCACGGCGAACATCGGCGACCCTGAGAGCTCGCCGCTGCGGGTGACCTGCACGCCGACCCTGGCGCATGCGCTGGTACCCGACGCGACCACCCTGCTGCGCAAGTCTTTTCCCAACACCACCGCCGAACTGTTTACCCAGCACTCGGCGGAGATGTGCGAATCGCTGATGCTCCACGAAGCGGACATCGGACTCACCCTGCAGAACGCCGGCCACCAGGGCCTGCACCAGGAGCCGCTGTGCCGCGGGCACATCATGGTCATCGCCCCGCCCGGCTGGTGGTCGCCGGAGGAACTGGCGCAGCCACTGCCGGTCACCGCACTGGCCGACCAGCCGATGGTCGGCATCGCGGTGCACGATGCATTGGGCCGCATGCTGCAAGGCCACCTGAGCCAGGTGGTGCCGGCACCGCGCACCGCGGTCTGGGTGCAGACCTACCAGCTGGCGTATTCCCTCGTCGCGCAAGGCGAGGGCCTGGCCCTGGTCGATCCGTTCACGGCGTCGTGGGGTGGCGGGAAAACCGTGCAGACGCGTCCGCTGAAACTGCAGCTGGACGTGGTGCTCTACGCGCTCTATCGGCTGGACAGTCCGCTGAACCCGCTGCAGAAGCGCTTTCTCGGCCTCGTCCGCCAGCTGGCCCAGCGGATGCTGGAACCAGCCTGAGAGCCTCGGCGGGGCGCTCCGGCGCCAGCCACATCCACAACCTTTGGTTATGCCTGGTGCCGGTCTTTTCATTGGAGGCTGGCGCGGGGCTGTGACTATCCTCGATCCGTGTCGTGAGGGGGAGAGTGGATGTCCGACCGGAGCACGCCTCGATCAGATGCAGGGTCAGTCCGCGCGGTGGCGACACGCCGACGCGGCCCGTACCCGAGCCGGCGGCAGGACACGCGGGGCGGAAGGGGCCGCCTCGATTCCCGATGCAGTACGTCAACGATTCGCTTCGAAGTCGTCGCCAGCCGACCGGGCGGTGTCACCGCCTCGGCCGACAGCATCCTGTTGCAAAACATCCGGGGAGAATGTTCATGAACAAGCGTTCCGGTCGGTTCGTTCCGACCTTGCTGTCTGCCGCGATCCTGCTGGTACTCGCCAACAACGCCACGGCACAGGAGGCCAATCCGCAAACCGGGGCGCCCGCCACCACGCCGGCCAAGGCGAAGAACCTGGGGCCGGTGGTGGTCACCGGCACGCGAGCCGGCAACCGCACGGAAAGCTCGTCACTGACGCCGATCGACGTGATCTCCGCCGACGTGCTGAAACAGACCGGCACGATCGACCTGACCCAGGCGCTCGAGCGCGCCATCCCCTCGTTGAATTTCCCGTTCGCGCCCGCCTCGGACACCTTCGCGTTCCAGCGTCCGTTCGAGCTGCGCGGCCTGTCGCCGGACCAGGTGCTGGTGCTGGTGGACGGCAAGCGCTGGCATCCCGGCGCGCTGGTGCTGAGTCTGGGCCAGATCGGCCAGGGGTCGCAGGGCATCGACCTCAACACGATCCCGCTGTCGGCCATCGATCACATCGAAGTGCTGCGTGACGGCGCCTCCGCCCAGTACGGTTCCGACGCGCTGTCCGGCGTGGTCAACATCATCCTGAAGAAGGGCGCCAAGGGCGGCGACGTGCAGCTCAGCGGCGGCCAGTTCTCCGCTGGCGACGGTCGCCAGTGGCAGGGTGCGGCGAACTTCGGCATTCCGCTGGGCGGCGACAGCGGCTGGCTGCGCATCACCGCCGAAAACAGCAACCAGAGCCCCAGCAACCGCGCCGGCGTCGACCGTCGTCCGGGCCTGGCCCAGCTCGGCGTGAAGTTCCACTACGGCACCGTGTCGTTCAAGAACAAGAACCTGTTCCTCAACACGCAGTACGACATCACGCCCGGCGTGCAGTTCTACGCGTTCGGCCACTACGGCCGCCGGGTGGGCGAGCCGCGCGGCTTCTACCGTTACGGCAGCAACACGGCTTATCCGAACAATCCGCTGATCGGCCTGGTTTACCCCGACGGCTTCCTGCCGCGGGAGCACGGCGACTCGGCCGACACCTCGCTGGTGGCAGGATTGCGCGGCACCTGGAACGGCTGGCGTTGGGACGTCAGCGGCAACTACGGCGGCAACCGCGTCTCCTACAGCACGCGCAACTCCACCAACTACGCGATGCTCAATGATTTCGGCAGCAGTCCGACCAGCTTCCACGACGGCATCCTGACCGCCAAGCAGCAGACCTTCGACATCGATATCTCGAAGGAGATCGCGTTCGGCTGGCTGCCCAATCCGCTGACCCTGTCCTTCGGCACGCAATACCTGCGGCAGAGCTATGACGTGGAGGCCGGCGACTTCGGCTCGTACTACGTGGGCACGTCGGGCGTGCGCGGCGGCGCCCAGGGCTTTGCCGGCTGGGGCCCGCAGGACGCGATCTCGGTGGATCGCCACGACGTTGCCGAGTACCTGCAGCTGGAGGGCAACCTCACCGACCGCTTCGGTTTCTCCGCCGCCCTGCGCCACGAGGACTATTCGGACTTCGGCACCACCACCTCGGCGGCCTTGTCCGGCCGCTTCGACTTCACCGACTCGTTCGCCTTGCGTGGCAGTGCGTCCACCGGCTTCCGCGCCCCGGGACTGGGCCAGCAGCACTATTCGGAAACCACCTCGGCCGCCTACGGCGCCGGCAACTCGCTGGGCCTGCCGGCGGGCATCTACCTGCGCGGCCTGGTGCCGGTGGATAACCCGCTGGCAAAGCTGCTGGGCAGCGAACCGCTGAAGGCGGAGAAGTCGCGCAACTTCACCGCGGGCGTGGTGTGGAATCCCACCAACGCACTGAACATGTCGTTCGATGCCTACCAGATCACAGTCACCAACCGCATCGCCCTGTCGAGTTCGATCTCGCTATCGACGCCGGCGGTCATCAACTACCTGGCTGCCAACGGCATCACCAATCTGCAATACAGCGGCCTGTCCTACTTCACCAACGCGGGCACCGTGCGTACCCAGGGCGCCGACGTGGTGACCAGCTACCGCAGCGACTTCGGCGACAACGGCAACCTGATGTCGACGCTCAGCTACGGCTACCACAAGAACAAGGTCACCGACGTCAAGCCGAACCCGCCCGTGCTCGACTCGCTGGGCGTGATCTTCAAGCGCCTCAACCGCAGCGCGATCAAGGGCCTGCTGGCCGACACCGCCCCACGCAGCAAGCTGATCCTCAACGAGACCTACAGCCTCGGCAACTGGGCCTTCAACGGCACGCTGACCCGCTACGGCCGGATCACCTCGTACGGCTCGACCAGCTACCTCGACGACACCGTCTATCCGCACAAGTGGCTGCTCGACCTGGCGGTCAGCTACAACCACGACCGCTGGACGTTCACCGTGGGCGGCGACAACGTGCTCGACACCTATCCGAAGAAGGCACCGCAGGACGACGACCAGAACGGCGCCTTCCCGTATTCGTCCAGCTCGCCATTCGGTTTCCAGGGTGCCTACGTGTACGGCAAGGTGCAGTACCACTGGTAAGCGCAGACCGTGCGGCGAAGGTCCCGGTGCACGCCGGGACCTTCGCCGACGCTCCATGCAAGCCGCCGTCGCCGGCATGCCACAACCGTCAGTTATGCAAGGCAAGCGTCTTTTCATTGGTGGCGTGCAACCGCCTGTGACTATGCTCGAACCTCATCGTGGAGAGTGAACGAATGACCGAACAACACACGCTGCGCAGCGATGTAGGCATCGCCGGCCGCACCACGACGCGCAGTCGGGCGCACTGGCGCCACATCCTGCTGGCGCTGGCGCTGCTGCCGGTGCTGGGCGCCCTGGCCCACGCGCAGGAAGCCGCAACATCGACGACCACGGCGTCGAAGACCGCCGCCATCGCCAGCGCCAATGCGCTGGCCACCGAGGCCGGCTTCGAAGTGCTGGCGCGCGGCGGCAACGCGGTGGACGCGGCGATCGCGGTGGGCACCACGCTGTCGGTGGTGCAGCCCGAAGCGTCCGGCATGGGCGGCGGCTTCCTCGCCGTGATCCACGACGCGGCAACCGGCAAGGACACCTTCATCGACGCGCGCGAGATGGCGCCGCAGGCGGTCAGCGAGAAGGATTATCTGAAGGCGGATGGCACGCCGAACCGCGACACCTCGCTGAATGGCCCCCTGGCCGCCGGCATCCCCGGTTTCCCCGCCGGCGTTGCCTACATGTCGGGCAAGTACGGCAAGCTGCCGCTGTCGGTGTCGCTGAGTCCGGCCATCCGGATCGCCGAGCAGGGCTTCCATCCCAGCGGCGCGCTGGTCCGTTCGATCGGCCACAAGGCCGAGGTGCTGCGCCGCTACCCGGCCTCGTCGGGCAAGTTCATGCCAGGCGGCAAGGCGCCCGGCGAAGCGGATCTGTTCCGCGATCCGAACCAGGCACGCACGCTGAAGGCGCTGGCCGCCAACGGCGCGGACGGTTTCTACAAGGGCGCGGTGGCGAAGGAACTGGTGAAGTCGGTGCGCGCTGCCGGCGGCACCTGGACACTCACCGATCTGGCGAACTATCGCGCGAAGGAACGCCAGCCGATCGAGCTGCAGTACGCCGGCTACAAGGTGGTCACCGCGCCACCGCCCTCCTCCGGCGGCGTGGCGATCGCCGAGATGCTCAACATCCTCGCCCCACTCGACCTGAAGAGCATGGATGAAGCGCACCGCATCCATTACCTGGTCGAGGCGATGCGCCGCGCGTTCCGCGATCACAACGAATACCTCGGCGATCCCGACTTCGTGAAGATGCCGCTGGACATGCTGCTGTCGCCTTACTACGCCGACGGCCTGCGCCAAAGCATCCTGCCCGAGCAGGCGACCAAGTCCGCCTGGCTGCCGTCGGTGCAGGCGAACAGCCCCGGCATGCACACCACGCATTACTCGATCATCGACAAGGACGGCAACATGGTCTCGATGACCGCCACGGTGAACACCACCCTGGGTTCCAGCTTCGTCGCGGGCAAGACCGGCATCCTGCTCAACAACGAGATGGACGACTTCGCCCTGGTCTCGGGCCAGCCCAACGCGTTCGGCCTGATCGGCGGCAGCGCCAATGCACCGGTCGGTGGCAAGCGCATGCTGTCGTCGATGTCGCCCAGCATCGTGGTCGGCAAGGATCGCCTCGCGGTGATCGGCTCGCCCGGCGGCTCCACCATCATCACCCAGGTGTTCGAGGCGATCCTCGCCTTCGTCGACGGCAAGGACGCGGGCCAGATCACCGCGCAGAAACGCATCCACCACCAGTTCCTGCCCGACCGCATCGACATCGAAAAGGGCAGCGACATCCCCGCCGACGTGCTGGCCAAGCTGAAGGCGATGGGCTACGAGATCAACGACACCGAAACCTGGGGCAACATGAACGTGGTGGTGTGGGACAAGACCAGCAACACCAAGACCGCCGCCAGCGACCCGCGCAATCCCAACGGCCTGGGCAAGGTCGAAACCGCCCATTGAGGCAGCCGGCCGCAAGGCCGGTTGCAACGCCGCGAGCTGCTGGCGGTTGCCCAGCCAGGGTTCACGTGCCCGATCTTCCGCATCTTCCACTTCCCCCTGATCGACGGCGCCGCCGCCACCTGGAGTCCTCTTTCATGTCCACCCAAGGCGATGCGAAGCCTTCCGCCCAATGGCGTCCGCCGTACCTGCTGTACCTGGGCAACGCGGCCGATGATCTGGCCATCAAGACGGCCAGAGGCGTGGCCTACTGGCGCCCGGAATGGTGCGTGGGCCAGCTGCGCCATCCCGACTGCAAGCCCACGCTGGGCCTGCCCGACATGAGCATGGCCGAGGCGAAGGACCTCGGCGCGAACACCATGCTGATCGGCACCGCGAACGCGGGCGGCACGATGGCGCCGGAGATCGTGGCCGCCGCCATCGAGGCGCTCGACACCGGCCTCAACGTGGTCGCCGGCCTGCACCACAAGCTACGCGAGAACCCCGACATCGTGGCCGCGGCGCAGCGCAACGGCCGGGTGCTGTTCGACGCCCGCGATCCCGCGCCGGGCATCCCGGTCGGCAACGGCCGGCCGCGGGCGGGCCGACGCCTGCTCACCGTGGGCACGGACTGCTCGGTGGGCAAGATGTACACCACGCTGGCGCTGGAGCGCGCCATGCGCCAGCGCGGCCTGGCGGCGGACTTCCGCGCCACCGGCCAGACCGGCATCTTCGTCGCCGGCGCCGGCGTGCCGATCGATGCGGTGGTCGCGGACTTCATCTCCGGTGGCGCGGAGTGGATCTCGCCGGCGCGCCACGATGGCGGCTGGGACCTCATCGAAGGCCAGGGCTCGCTGTTCCATCCGTCCTACGCGGGCGTGTCGCTGGGCCTGCTGCACGGCTCGCAGCCCGACGCCCTGGTGCTGTGCCACGAACCCACTCGTCGTCACATGCGCGGCCTGCCCGACTACCCGCTGCCCGAGCTGAAGCCTTGCCTGGAGGCGAACCTGGTCGCCGCGCGCCTCACCAATCCGGCGGTGAAGCCGGTGGGAGTCGCGCTGAATACCTCCGGCATGCCGGCGGGCGAAGCCGTCGACGCCTGCAAGCGCATCAGCGACCTGCTCCAGCTGCCCTGCCAGGACCCGGTGACCATGGGTGTCGAAGCGATCGTGGACCAGCTGCTCGCATGCTTCGCGAACTGACCATCAGCGAGCGCAGCTTCCCGCTGGTGGCGCCCTTCCGCATCGCGCGCGGCGTGAAATACGCCGCCGACGTGGTCACGGTGGAGCTGCATCAGGCGGGACGGACCGGACGCGGCGAATCGGTGCCGTATGCGCGCTACGGCGAATCGATGGCCTCGGTGCTCGACGAGATCGAATCGCTGCGGGCCGCGCTGGCCGCCGGCATGGGCCGCGACGAACTGCAACTGCGGCTGCCGCCCGGCGCGGCGCGCAACGCGCTGGACGCGGCGATGTGGGACCTCGATTCGCAACTGAGCTCGGTGCCGGTGTGGGTGCAGCTGGGACGACCGCCACGCGCCACCCTGCGCAGCGCGATCACCCTCAGCATCGACACGCCCGCGCGCATGGGCGAGGCGGCCGCGCGCATCGACCATGCCGGGCTGATCAAGATCAAGGTGGACGCCGACGACCCGGCTGCGCGGATCGAGGCCGTGCGGCGGGCCGCACCCCACGCGCACCTCATCGTCGATCCCAACGAGAGCTGGACCATCGACATCCTGCGCGACCTGCAACCGCTGCTGGAACGCGCCGGCGTGGAACTGCTGGAACAGCCGCTGCCCGCCGACGCCGACGAGGCCCTGCTCGGTTTCCACAGCCGCATCCCGATCTGCGCCGACGAAGCCTGCCACGTCACCGCCGACCTGCCGCGACTGCGCGGCCGCTACCAGGCGGTCAACATCAAGCTGGACAAGACCGGCGGACTCACCGAGGCTTGGCGACTGCTGCGCGCCGCGCGTGCCGACGGATTCAAGATCATGGTGGGTTGCATGGTGTGTTCGTCGCTGGGCATCACCCCGGCACTGGAAATCGCCCGCGAGGCGGAGTTCATCGACCTGGATGGCCCGCTCTGGCTGCAGGATGACTATGCCGATGGCGTGAGCCTGCACGATGGCTTGCTGCGGCCGCCGTCGCCCGCGTTCTGGGGCGGTTGACGATGCCATCCGTGCAATGGCCTGCGGCATGCTGACCCTCGACTCGATCCAGACCGTGGCCTGCGGCGGGCTGTTCCTGCTCGCCGGCTACGCGATTCGCCGGCAGCTGCCGCTGCTGTCGCGCTTCAGCATTCCCGCGCCGGTGATCGGCGGCCTGCTGGTGGCGCTGGCGCTGCTGCTATGCCGCCAGTGGAATTACACCCCGATACGCTTCGACACCACGCTCAAACAGCCGCTGATGATCGCCTTCTTCACCGGCGTCGGCTTCAACGCCAGCACCTCCCTGCTCAAGGTCGGCGGGCGCCAGATCGTGCTGTTCCTGGGCCTGGCCAGCGGGCTCGCCGTGGTGCAGAACCTGGTCGGTGTCGTGCTGTCGAAAGCGTTCGGGTTGCCTCCGCTGTTCGGCGTGATCACCGGCTCGGCGACGCTGACCGGCGGACCGGCGACCGGCATGGCCTTCGCGCCGCTGTTCACCGAGGCCGGCGTGCACGGCGCGGCCAGCGTGGCGCTGGCCAACGCGATGGCCGGCATCGTGCTGGGTTCGGTGATCGGCGCGCCGGTGGCGACGATGCTGATCGGGCGGCTCAAGCTGCGCTCGCCGCAATCGCACGCGTTCGCCGACGGCGCGCCGGCGATCTCGCTGCAGGTCGCCGGCGAGCCCGCCGCCAAAGCCAGCAACTTCGACGAGCAGGCCTATGCGGGGCTCAAGAGTTTCGTGTGGATCCTGCTGGCGATGGGCCTCGGTGCGTGGATCAGCAATGGCCTGGGCACGCTCGGCCTGACCCTGCCCAGCTACATCGGTGCGATGCTGGTGGGCGCCGTGATCCGCAACGTCGACGACCGCTTCGGCTGGTTCGGCCTGTCGATGCGCGGCATCGACATCATCGGCAACATCTGCCTGTCGCTGTTCCTGGTGGTGGCCCTGATGGATCTGCACCTGTGGGAGCTCAGCGGGCTGGCCATGCCGCTGCTGGTCAACCTTGGCGTGCAATCGGCCATCGTGGTGGCGTTCTGCTGCTGGCCCCTGCTCAAGCTGATGGGCCGCGACTACGACGCCGCGGTGATGGCCAGCGGCTTCATCGGCTTCATGCTGGGCACCACCGCCAACGCGATGGCGGTGATGAGTTCGCTGACCGAGCGCTACGGCCCGGCGACACGCGCCTTCCTGGTGGCGCCGATCGTGGGCGCGTTCCTGATCGACTTCACCAACGCCATCATCATCACCGGCTTCATCAACTGGTGGAAATGACCGGCCACAAAAAAAGGGCGGCTTGCGCCGCCCTTTTTTCATGCCTGAAGCAGGCTCAATTCACCAGTCGCAGCGTGAACGGATAACGGTACGCCGTGCCTTCGTTGGCCTTGATCGTGCCGATGATCGCCAGCACCAGCCAGGCCACGAACACCACGGCCAGCACCAGGAAGCCGATCAGGATGAAGCACAGGATCCAGCCCACGATGGCGGCGATCGCCACGGTGATGTTGAAGTTCAGCGCTTCCTTGCCCTGATCGTTGACGAACGGCATGGTGTCCTTCTTGATCAGCCAGATCACCAGCGGCCCGATGATGCTGCCGAACGGAATGATCAGGCCGATCAGCGCGGACAGGTGCGCGAACATCGCCCACTGGCGCTCGTCGGCGGAAGGGGCGCCGGCCATCGGCGGTTCGCTCGGCGGGGGCGGAATCACGGACTCGGGTGGAACGCTCATGCGCATCTCCTTCTACGTCAAAAGTTCGCCGGCCGCTTGCCGGTTGCACCGATGCTAGCAAGGCTGGCGCTGCTTTGCCGCAGGAATCTGCGAAAGACAGGCAGAGCGACCCCACCCCAGCCCTCCCCTGCACGCAGGGGAGGGACAAGCGGCGCTTTGCTCCTTCCCCCACTGCGTGCAGGAGAGGAAGGCGAGCCGCGCCCTGCTCCTCCCCCTGCGTGCAGGGGGAGGCCGGCGACCGAAGGGAGTCCTTCAGGTGAGGGGGTTGCCCGAGGTGGCGAAAAAGCAACGATCAAGTGCGACCCCACCCCAACCCTCCCCTGCACGCAGGGGAGGGAGTCAATGCCTACTCGCCGGCGACGGTCATGCGGTCGAGCAGGATCGAGCCGGTGAGCAGGTGCGAGCGGATGTCGACATCGCTGCCCACGGCCACGATGCCGTTGAACATGTCGCGCAGGTTGGCGGCAATCGTGATGCCTTCCACCGGGTAGGCGATCACGCCGTTCTCGACCCAGAAGCCCGAGGCGCCCCGCGAATAGTCACCGGTGACGGTGGACACGCCCTGCCCCATCACCTCGGTCAGCAGCAGGCCGGTGCCCAGCCGCGCCAGCATGCCGTCGAAATCGGATCGCTCGCCATCGGCCGCGCCCGCATCCACCACCAGGTTGTGGATGCCGCCGGCGTTGCCGGTCGAGGACAGGCCCAGCTTGCGCGCCGAATAGCTGCTCAGCATGTAGCGCGCCAGCACGCCCTTTTCCACCAGCGCGCTGTCGACGGTGGCCACGCCCTCGGCGTCGAAGTTCGCCGAACCCTGGCCGCGTGCAAGATGCGGTCGCTCGTTGATGTCGAGCCACGCCGGCATCACCGGCTTGCCGACGTGGTCGAGCAGGAAACTGGCCTGCCGATACAGCGCGCCGCCGCTGACCGCACTCAGCAGGTGGCCGATCAGTCCGCGCGCCAGCTCCGGCACGAACAGCACCGGGCATTGCCGCGTCGACAGGCTGCGCGCACCCAGCCGCGCCAGGGTGCGTTCGGCCGCCTTGTCGCCCAGCGCCTGCGCACTCATGAAATCACCGGCGGCGCGCACACTGTCGTACCAGTAATCGCGCTGCATGCCGTCGTCGTCACCGGCGATCAACGCCAGCGACAGCGAATGCCGGGTGCCGCGCTCGCGCCCCACGAAGCCGTGCGAATTCGCATACACCGACAAGCCCTCGCCGGCCTGCACGCTGGCGCCGTCGGAATTGCTGATGCCCGCGTGGGCGCGGCCGGCATCCTCAATCGCGATGCCCAGCTCGATCGCCTGCGCGGTGTCGATGCTCCACGGATGCCACAGGTCCAGGTCGGGGAATGAGGTGGCCATGCGCGCCGCATCGGCCAGCCCCGCGGCGGGATCTTCCTCGGTGTAGCGGGCGATCGCGCAGGCCTGGTCGAGCGTGGCCTGGATCGAATCGGGGTTGAGGTCGGCGGTGCTGGCCGAACCCTTGCGCTGGCCGAAATACACGGTCAGCCCGAAGCCGCGGTCGCGGGTGTGCTCGACCGTCTCCACCTCGCCCAGCCGCACGTTCACGTTGAGCCCGCTGCTGATGCTGGCCGCCACCTCGGCCTGGCTGGCGCCCGCGGCGCGCGCGCGGCGGATCACGTCAGCGGCAAGGTCGGCCAGTCGCTCCATGTCCTGTTCACTGCGATCGGGCGTCTGGCTGAGGGCAACTTCGCTCACGTTGGGCATTCCTGGGGATTAGGCGGGTAGAATAAGCGGTTCGCGACCGCCGGCTCCCGAATTGGGGGCGCGAGCGCGGATTGAAAGAGCTGCG
This sequence comes from Rhodanobacter sp. Root179, assembly GCF_001428465.1. Taxonomy (NCBI): domain Bacteria; kingdom Pseudomonadati; phylum Pseudomonadota; class Gammaproteobacteria; order Lysobacterales; family Rhodanobacteraceae; genus Rhodanobacter; species Rhodanobacter sp. Root179. The sequence continues at coordinate 12,778 of NZ_LMHR01000025.1, forward strand.
GAGCACGTCCATGCAACCTGCCGCCGGCATTTATCGTCACTACAAGGGTCAGCGCTACCGCGTGCTGGGCACCGCGCAGCACAGCGAAACGATGGAGCCGCTGGTGGTCTACCAGGCGCTCTACGGCGACTTCGGCCTGTGGGTGCGTCCGGCAACGATGTTCTGCGAAACCGTCGAACTGGACGGCGTGCCACTGCCCCGCTTCGCGCTGGAGCAGGCTGAAGCCGCCAGCGACGGCGACACGCACAGCAGCTGATCCTCGTTCCACCACTGCACGCACCACAACACACGCATCACAACCGGAATTGAAACCCGTGAGCCCGAGCCGCAGCCGCAACCAGTACGAACTCGAAGAAGAAGCGGACTACGGCCCCAGCCGCACGCAGCAGCGCCGCGATGCGCTGGCGGTGCTGGCGCTGGCCCAGCAACTGGTCGATCTGCAACCGAGCCGCCTGGCCAAGCTGCCCCTGCCCGACGACGTGCGCCACGAAATCGACGTGACCCGCCGCATCAGCTCGCACGGCGCGAAGAAGCGCCAGCTCGCCTTCCTGGCGAAGGTGATGCGCCGCTACGACGACGACGACTTCGCCGCGGTGCGCGCCGAGCTCGGCGAGAACCGCGAGAAGCAGCGCCAGGAAACCGCCGCGATGCATCGGCTGGAGTCCATGCGCGATCGACTGATCGCCGAGGATGAAGCCGCCCTATCCGAACTGATCGCCGAGCATCCGCAGGTGGATCGCCAGCATCTGCGGTCGCTGGTGCGGCAGGCGCGCGTCGAGAAGGACACGCCGAACAAGCCGCCGAAGGCGTACCGGGAGATCTTTCAGCTGTTGAAGGATCTGGCGCAGACAGATACATCCGACGACACCGCTGCGTGAAAATACTCTGCGCAGTGGGGCTCTGCCTGCTCTGCGCAGCGTGCGCAACCGTACCGCCTGCCGCTGAGCAGGACATCTGCAAGCACCTCTACACGTACGCCGCATCGTTACCTATTGGTTCGACGCATACGATAAGACTGAGCACGAAGGGAGCGTTCCCGCTCGACTTCCAGATGAATTGCCACCATGACACCGACGACGAGGCGGACCACGCGTTCTGTGGCTGGCTGCTCGCCAATACCTCCCGGGAATTCATGGCGATCAACATCAACGACGCCAGCAGTTGCCTGCAGCAACAGAAGATCGTCGGTTCCACCAGTGGAAGCGACATCGAGCGCTGGTCCGGCACCATGGCCATCGACAGCCCCGAAACCGCACCCGACACGAAGATCGTCTTCAGCTATCTGCAGCAACCCGACTTCCAGAAAGAAGACTTCATCCAGTTCGAAGTCACGCGGCGTCCGGCCAAGTCGCAGCGTTAGCCGATGCGCGCGACCGCGCGCCGTGACCGCGGCATATTGAGTCAGGGCCCTGTGTAGCCTGAGAACGTGGCCCACGGCGAAGGCCACCCAACCCATGCTCGGGCGAAGGCCGGAAGAGATTTAAAACAGCGAAGCTGGTCCTCGCACTGCACTTGCTGTTGCGCCTGACGCTTTGCCTGCCCCTGTGCATCAGAGCAAAAGCTTTCGTCTGCCTACGGCAGCCGAGCCACCTTTCTCTGTGTGGCCAGAGAAACGTGGCCCACTGCGCCGCAGGAGCGGCGCGAACGGCGAAGCCGGCCCGAAGGGCGGAGGGCAGGATGCCCGGAGTAAAGAGAGGCCACCCCGCTTCCGCGCCTCGCAGGCATCCTGCCTGCGAGGTTCGCGTGCGGGTTACGGGGTTTGTCGACAGGGCATCCTGCCCTGACGCCAAACTGCCTGACATCCATGTCAGGCACCCTGCGGGCTGACCCTCC
>NZ_LMHR01000026.1:0-16387 GCF_001428465.1 Rhodanobacter sp. Root179
TTCGCCATTCGCGAAGGCGGCCGCACCGTCGGCGCCGGCGTGGTGGCCAAGGTCATCAAGTAAAATACATCGGGAGTAGGGAATCGGGAATCGGGAATCGCTGGAGCGAAGCACGACACGCTCCAGATCGGTTACCATTCCCGATTCTCTATTCCCTGTTCCCGTTTTTACGCCAGTAGCTCAATTGGCAGAGCAGCGGTCTCCAAAACCGCAGGTTGGGGGTTCAAGTCCCTCCTGGCGTGCCACTTCACCGAGGATCGAGACGGATGGTGGTGGCAGGGTCGGCCGCAAGGCACGGCATGCTGCTGACACCCGGTCACTAGTGCATGAATACCAAGGTAGAACAGCCCAAGGGCACGAACGCCGCCGACATCGGCAAGCTGGTACTGGCGGTGCTGGTGCTGGCTGCCGGTATCTTTGCCTATTCCTGGTTCGGTCGGGACGGCAGCATTTCCTCGTCGGTGCGTCTGCTTGGCGTGCTCGCGGCGCTGGTCGTGGCGATGGCAATTGCGGCCTTTACCGCACTGGGGCGGCGGGTTCGGAACTTCATTGCCGAATCGCAGTTCGAGATGCGCAAGGTCGTTTGGCCGACCCGCGACGAGACGATCAAGACGACGGGCATCATCATCGTGGTGGTGATCGTCCTGTCGCTGCTGCTCGGTCTGATCGACCTGATCCTGAAGTCGGTCATTCTGGACTGGCTGCTGAAGCTGTAAGCCTGAGGTGAGCATGAGCAAGCGCTGGTATGTGGTACACGCCTATTCGGGCTTCGAAAATCAGGTGAAACGGTCGCTCGAGGAGCGCATCAAGCGCGCCGAGATGGAAGAGCGGTTCGGTGAGGTTCTGGTGCCGACCGAAGAAGTGATCGAGATGCGCGGCGGCCAGAAACGGCGCAGCGATCGCAAGTTCTTTCCCGGTTACGTGCTGGTCCAGATCGAGACGAACACCGAAGGCAAGTCGCCGCGCATCGACGACGAGTGCTGGCACCTGATCAAGGAAACCCCCAAGGTGATGGGCTTCATCGGCGGTACCGCCGATCGTCCGCTGCCGATCCGGGACAGCGAAGCCGATGCCATCCTCAGCCGCGTGCGCGAAGGCGTCGAGAAGCCCAGGCCCAAGGTGCTGTTCGAGCCGGGCGAGATGGTGCGCGTCACCGAAGGCCCGTTCAACGATTTCAACGGCGTGGTCGAGGAAGTCAATTACGAGAAGAGTCGCCTGCGCGTCGCGGTGCTGATCTTCGGTCGCTCGACCCCCGTCGAACTGGAATTCGGTCAGGTCGAGAAAGCCTGAGTCAGGGCGCAGTCCGACGGGGCGACTCCCGCTCGGCACCTTCGCCCTCTCCCCCGCCCTCTCCCCCGCCTGCGGGGGAGAGTTGGAGAGGGGGAAACCCCCGCCTGACCAGCTTCACCCGCTCTTGATTCACGCCCTGATGCTCCCGCTGGCACGGGGCTTGCTGATGATTCGCTAAATCTCTATACTGCGCGGTTCACGCGGGGTCTTTTTGGCCCGGCGTGTCCGCGTTTTCGGATCCGCAAGAGGCGGATCTTCCTTCCATCCACGGATCGGTGAACAGCGAGGAGCCGCAAGGCGCCTGGACTCGCGAGGAAAATCCCATGGCAAAGAAAGTTGTCGGTTACATCAAGCTGCAGGTCAAGGCCGGTCAGGCCAACCCCTCGCCGCCGGTCGGTCCCGCCCTCGGTCAGCGCGGCCTGAACATCATGGAATTCTGCAAGGCCTTCAATGCCGCCACGCAGAAGCTGGAGCCGGGTCTGCCGATCCCGTGCATCATCACGGCGTATTCCGACCGCAGTTTCACCTTCATCACCAAGACCCCGCCGGCCACGATTCTTCTGAAGAAGATCACCAGCACCGCGAAGGGTTCGTCCAAGCCGAACACCGACAAGGTGGGCAAGGTCACCCGCAAGCAGCTGGAAGACGTGGCAAAGCAGAAGGAGCCGGATCTGACGGCTGCCGATCTCGACGCCGCGGTGCGCACCATTGCCGGTAGCGCCCGCAGCATGGGCCTTGTGGTGGAGGGTTAAGACATGGCAAAGCTCACGAAGCGTATGAAGGCGGCTCAGGCCGCGGTGCAGCCGGGCAAGTTCTATGGCCTGGAAGAGGCGCTGAAGATCATCAAGGACAACGCCAAGGCGAAGTTCGCCGAGTCGGTGGACGTGGCCGTGCGTCTGGGCATCGACGCGAAGAAGTCGGACCAGGGCGTGCGTGGTTCCTCGCTGCTGCCGCACGGCACCGGCAAGACCGTCAAGGTCGCCGTGTTCTGCCCGCCGGGCGAGAAGGCCGAGGCTGCCAAGGCCGCCGGTGCCGACGCCGTCGGCATGGACGACCTGGCCGAGCGCATGCAGGCCGGTGATCTCGACTTCGGTCGCGTGATCGCCACGCCGGACGCGATGCGCGTGGTCGGCAAGCTCGGCCAGCTGCTCGGCCCGCGCGGCCTGATGCCGAACCCGAAGGACGGCTCGGTCACCGCCGACGTCGCCACCGCGGTGACCAATGCCAAGGCCGGTCAGGTGAAGTTCCGCAACGACAAGGCGGGCATCATCCACGCCACCATCGGCAAGGCCAGCTTCGATCCGGCACAGCTGGCGGACAATCTGAACACGCTGATCGGCGATGTGGTCAAGGCCAAGCCGTCCACCGCCAAGGGCGTGTTCCTGCAGAAAGTGGCCTTGTCCAGCACGATGGGCGTCGGCGTTGCCGTCGATACCTCGTCGCTGACCCTGTCCGCCAAGTAAGACTCAAGTCCCGCGGCGCCTGATTCGGGCGGCGCGGGCAGTTTTTGAGGGCAGTTCCGGCCTGCTGCATGGGGCGGGACCGCTGTCAAAGACCGCAGGCGCAACCAGCGCGCGACGACGACGGGCAGGGAGCTCGGTGACGGCAGGGAATCGCCGGCGTCGCCAACGGGGTTGCTTAATCGGGTTCCTGCGAATCCGGCCTGCGCAGATGGTGCTGCCCCTTCTGGAATCGTTCGACTTCTGGAAAGGCCAACACCCGGGACACCGCAATGTCCCCGACGTCACGGATGGCGTCGCCCAGGACCGCAAGCGGCAGGAGCCGTGAGCGGAGTTCATTTGGAGGAGTGCAATGGCTCTCAATCTGTCACAGAAGAAAGAAGTAGTCGCCGAACTGGCAGACGTTGCTTCGAAGGCTCACTCCCTGGTTGCTGCCGAGTATGCGGGCACCACGGTCGCTCAGATGACCGCGATGCGCAAGAAGGCCCGCGAATCCGGTGTGTACTTGCGAGTTGTCAAGAACACGCTGGCGTCGCGCGCCGTGGCCGGTACCGAATTCGAGGTCGTCAAGGACGTCCTGGTCGGTCCGCTGCTGTACGCATTCTCGACCGAAGAACCCGGCGCTGCCGGGCGTCTGATCCAGGAATTTGCCAAGGGCAACGACAAGCTGAAGGCGAAGCTCGTCTCGGTGGAAGGCAAGCTGCTGCCGGCGTCGCACGTCGACGTGCTGGCCGCGTTGCCGACCCGCGAACAGGCGCTGGCCATGCTGGCCCGCGTGCTGGCCGAACCGGCCACCATGTTCGCGCGCGTCGTCAAGGCCGTCGCCGATCAGCAGGGTGGTGGCGAAGTCGCCGCCGAAGCCCCGGCTGAAGCCGAACCCGCCTAAGTTCATCGTCTATCAATCCGAATCTATTTCCAGAGGTAAATGCAATGTCCCTGACCAACGAACAGATCGTTGAAGCCGTCGCCGCCAAGTCGCTGATGGAAGTGATGGACCTGGTGAAGGCCATCGAAGAGAAGTTTGGCGTGACCGCCGCTGCCCCGGTTGCCGTGGCCGGCCCGGCCGCTGCTGCTCCGGTTGCCGAAGCGCAGACCGAGTTCGACGTGATCCTGAAGAACGCCGGCGCCAAGAAGGTCGACGTGATCAAGGCTGTCCGCGCGATTACCGGCCTGGGCCTGAAGGAAGCCAAGGACCTCACCGAGGCCGGCGGCGTCCTGAAGGAAGCCGTGTCCAAGGAAGACGCCGAGAAGTTCAAGAAGGACCTCGAAGCTGCCGGCGCTACCGTCGAATTGAAGTAATCGGCGTTTGTACGCCGCTGCTTCGACTTGATGTCAAAGCAAGCCTGGGAGCGAAAGCTCCCGGGCTTTGCCCGTTTGAACGGGAATGGGGAATGGAGAATCGGGAATTGTTGAAGAAAGCGCGCGCTCCGCTTTGACGATTCCCGATTCTCGATTCCCAAATCCCGACCCCGGGTGGCCCTGGCCATCCGGCAAAGACAAGATTTTTTCATTCAGCCGGTGTGTGCACCACCGGCGTCACTGCGAACCGAGGCGCTACCGATCATGGCCTACTCGTTTACCGAGAAGAAACGCATCCGCAAGGACTTTGGCAAGCGTCCGCCCGTACTGGGCGTGCCAAACCTGCTGACCATCCAGACTGATTCCTATCGGGAGTTCCTGCAGGAGCATGTTGCGCCGAAACAGCGTGGCGAGAAGGGTCTGCATGCCGCGTTGAAGTCGGTGTTCCCGATTTCCAGCTATTCGGGCAATGCCGCACTCGAGTATGTCGACTACCGCCTCGGCGAGCCGGCGTTCGACGAGCGCGAGTGCCGCAACCGCGGCATGACCTACGGTGCGCCGCTGCGCACCACCGTGCGCCTGGTCATCTATGACAAGGACAGCCCGGCTTCGAAGAAGGTGGTCAAGTACATCAAGGAGCAGGAGGTCTACATGGGCGAGATTCCGCTCATGACCGACACCGGCACCTTCATCATCAACGGCACCGAGCGCGTGATCGTCTCGCAGCTGCATCGTTCGCCGGGCGTGTTCTTCGACCACGACCGCGGCAAGACGCACAGCTCGGGCAAGCTGCTGTTCTCCGCCCGCGTGATCCCCTACCGTGGTTCGTGGCTGGACTTCGAGTTCGATCCGAAGGATGCGCTGTTCACCCGCATCGATCGTCGCCGCAAGTTGCCGGTGACGGTGCTGCTGCGCGCGCTCGGCTACAACAACGAAGAAATGCTCGCCACGTTCTTCGAGCACAACGTGTTCCACCTGGGCAAGAAGGGCGGCACCACGCTGGAGCTCGTCGCCGAGCGCCTGCGCGGCGAGACGCTGTCCTTCGACCTGGCGATCGGCGGCAAGGTGCTGGTGGAAGCCGGCAAGCGCATCACCGCGCGCCACGTGCGTCAGCTGGCCGCGGAGAACATCACCGCGCTGGAAGTGCCGGATGACTACCCGGTCGGCCGCATCGTGGCCACCGACATCGTCGACGCCAAGACCGGCGAGCTGCTGGCCTCGGCCAACGACGAGATCACCGCCGAGCAGATGGAAGCGTTCCGCAAGGCCGGCATCGAGACCGTGCCGACGCTGTACGTCAACGACCTGGATCGCGGCGCCTACATCTCGCACACCCTGCGCATCGACAACACCAAGACGCCGCTGGAGGCGCTGGTGGAAATCTATCGCATGATGCGTCCGGGCGAGCCGCCGACCAAGGATGCCGCGCAGAACCTGTTCTTCAACCTGTTCTTCACCTTCGATCGCTACGACTTGTCGGCCGTGGGCCGGATGAAGTTCAACCGTCGCGTGGGCCGCAAGGAAATCCTCGGTCCGGGCGTGCTGTACGACCACAAGTACTTCAGCGAGCGCAAGGAAGACGAGTCGCAGCGCCTGGTCGCCGAGCAGGGCGAGAGCTCCGACATCCTCGACGTGCTGAAGGTGCTTATCGACATCAAGAACGGTCATGGCACCGTCGACGACATCGACCACCTGGGCAACCGCCGCGTGCGTTCGGTCGGCGAAATGGCCGAGAACACCTTCCGCATCGGCCTGGTCCGTGTGGAGCGTGCGGTGCGCGAGCGCCTGTCGCTGGCCGAGGCCGATGGCCTGACCCCGCAGGACCTGATCAACGCCAAGCCGGTGGCGGCCGCGGTGAAGGAGTTCTTCGGCTCCTCGCAGCTGTCCCAGTTCATGGACCAGAACAACCCGCTGTCGGAAGTCACCCACAAGCGCCGCGTGTCGGCACTTGGGCCGGGCGGCCTGACCCGCGAACGCGCCGGCTTCGAAGTGCGCGACGTGCATCCGACCCATTACGGCCGCGTCTGCACCATCGAAACGCCGGAAGGCCCGAACATCGGCCTGATCAACTCGCTGGCCGTGTATGCCCGCACCAATTCGTATGGCTTCCTCGAGACGCCGTACCGCAAGGTCGCGGGTGGCAAGGTGACCGACAAGGTCGACTACCTGTCGGCGATCGAGGAAGGCGATCACGTGATCGCCCAGGCGAACTCGCCGCTGGACAAGCACGGCGCCTTCATCGAGGACTTCGTGTCCTGCCGTTTCCGTGGCGAATCCGAGCTGCGTCCGGCCGCTGAAGTCGACTACATGGACGTCTCGCCGATGCAGACCGTGTCGGTCGCCGCGGCGCTGGTGCCGTTCCTGGAGCACGACGACGCGAACCGCGCGCTGATGGGCGCGAACATGCAGCGTCAGGCCGTGCCGACCCTGCGTTCGCAGACCCCGCTGGTGGGCACCGGCATCGAGCGCGCCGTGGCGCGCGACTCGGGCGTCATCGTCTCCGCCAAGCGCGGCGGCGTGATCGACCAGGTCGACGCGGCCCGTATCGTGGTGCGCGTGAACGAGGAAGAGGTCGGCGACAACGACGCCGGCGTCGACATCTACACGCTGACCAAGTACACCCGCTCCAACCAGAACACCAACCTGAACCAGCGTCCGCTGGTGAACGTGGGTGACGTGGTGGCGAAGGGCGACACGCTGGCCGACGGTTCGTCGACCGACCTGGGCGAGCTCGCGCTCGGCCAGAACATGCTGATCGCGTTCATGCCGTGGAACGGCTACAACTTCGAAGACTCGATCCTGCTGTCCGAGCGCGTCGTGCAGGAAGACCGCTACACCTCGATCCACATCGAGGAGCTGTCCTGCATCGCGCGTGACACCAAGCTGGGCGCCGAGGAAATCACCGCCGACATCCCCAACGTGGGCGAGCAGGCGCTGGCGCGTCTGGACGAGAGCGGCATCGTCTACATCGGTGCGGAAGTGAAGGCCGGTGACATCATGGTCGGCAAGGTCACGCCCAAGGGCGAGAGCCAGCTGACGCCGGAAGAGAAGCTGCTGCGCGCGATCTTCGGCGAGAAGGCGTCCGACGTGAAGGACAGCTCGCTGCGCGTGCCGCCGGGCATGGACGGCACCGTCATCGACGTGCAGGTCTTTACCCGCGACGGCATCGAGAAGGACAAGCGCGCCCGCCAGATCGAGGAGACCGAAGTCAAGCGGATCCGCAAGGATCTGGACGACCAGTTCCGCATCCTCGAAGGCGCGATCTACAGCCGCATGCGCACCCAGTTGCTCGGCAAGTCCGCGATGAGCGGCCCGGGTGGCCTGAAGCGTGGCACCGAGATCACCGACGCCTACCTGGATGGCCTTAAGAAGGACGACTGGTTCAAGATCAACGTCAAGGACGAGGACGTCACCGAATTCCTCGAGCGTGCCGCTGACCAGATCAAGCGCCACCGGGAAGAGTTCGACAAGCGCTTCAAGGAGAAGCAGGGCAAGATCACCCAGGGCGACGACCTCGCGCCGGGCGTGCTGAAGATGGTCAAGGTGTTCCTGGCCGTGAAGCGCCGCATCCAGCCGGGCGACAAGATGGCCGGTCGCCACGGCAACAAGGGCGTGGTGTCGAACGTGGTGCCGGTGGAAGACATGCCGTATTCCGCCGACGGCGTGCCGGTCGACATCGTGCTGAACCCGCTGGGCGTGCCGTCGCGCATGAACATCGGGCAGATTCTGGAAGTGCATCTGGGCTGGGCCGCCAAGGGCCTGGGCAAGAAGATCCAGAAGATGCTCGAAGCGCAGGAGAAGGTCGCCAAGATCCGCGAGTTCCTCGACCAGATCTACAACACCCATGTGGCCGGTGCCGTGCAGCACGTCGATCTGAAGTCGCTCACCGACAAGGAGATCTTCACGCTCGCCACCAACCTGCAGGAAGGCGTGCCGATGGCGACGCCGGTGTTCGACGGTGCCGAAGAGACCGAGATCAAGGCGATGCTGAAGCTGGCGGATCTGCCCGAATCGGGCCAGACCACGCTGTACGACGGCCGCACCGGCGAGGCGTTCGATCGCCCGGTCACCGTGGGCTACATGCATTACCTGAAGCTCAACCACCTGGTTGACGACAAGATGCATGCGCGCTCCACCGGTCCGTATTCGCTGGTCACCCAGCAGCCGCTGGGCGGCAAGGCGCAGTTCGGTGGCCAGCGCTTCGGCGAAATGGAAGTCTGGGCGCTGGAAGCCTACGGCGCGGCTTACACCCTGCAGGAAATGCTGACGGTGAAATCCGACGACGTGCAGGGCCGCAACCAGATGTACAAGAACATCGTCGACGGCAACCACGAGATGTCCGCGGGCATGCCGGAGTCCTTCAACGTGCTGGTGAAGGAAATCCGCTCGCTCGCCATCAACATCGATCTGGAAGAGGTCAAGTGACTGGCGGGATTCGGGCATCGGGATTCGGGAATTGCAAAGGCAAACCCGGCTCCCGGTCCCGGATCCGGCGAACCTGATCCTGTTCGAACCGCGGACCTCGACCCAAGAATTTGCTCCGACCGGAGATTCAAATGAAAGACTTGCTCAACCTCTTCAACCAGCAGCGCGCGACGCCCGATTTCGACGCGATCAAGATCGCGCTCGCGTCGCCGGAGCTGATCCGCTCGTGGTCGTACGGCGAAGTGAAGAAGCCGGAAACCATCAACTACCGCACGTTCAAGCCGGAGCGTGACGGCCTGTTCTGCGCCGCGATCTTCGGACCGGTGAAGGACTACGAGTGCCTGTGCGGCAAGTACAAGCGCATGAAGCATCGTGGCGTGGTCTGCGAGAAGTGCGGCACCGAAGTGACGCTGGCCAAGGTGCGCCGCGAGCGCATGGGCCACATCGAGCTGGCCAGCCCGACCGCGCACATCTGGTTCCTGAAGTCGCTGCCCTCGCGCATCGGCCTGATGCTGGACATGACCCTGCGTGACATCGAGCGCATCCTGTACTTCGAGGCCTTCGTGGTGATCGATGCAGGCATGACCGCGCTCGAGCGCGGCCAGCTGCTCAGCGAAGACCAGTACCTCGAAGCGACCGAAGAGCACGGCGACGAGTTCGATGCCCGCATGGGTGCCGAGGCCGTCTTCCACCTGCTGAAGTCGCTGGACCTGCCGGGCGAAGTCATCCGCCTGAAGGAAGAGATCACCTCCACCAACTCCGAGACCAAGCTGAAGCGCCTCACCAAGCGCGTGAAGCTGATCGAGGCGTTCCTGGAATCCGGCAACAAGCCGGAGTGGATGGTGCTGACCGTGCTGCCCGTGCTGCCGCCGGACCTGCGTCCGCTGGTGCCGCTGGACGGTGGCCGTTTCGCCACCTCCGACCTGAACGACCTGTACCGCCGCGTGATCAACCGCAACAACCGTCTGAAGCGGCTGCTCGAGCTCAACGCGCCTGACATCATCGTGCGCAACGAGAAGCGCATGCTGCAGGAATCGGTCGATGCGCTGCTCGACAACGGCCGCCGCGGCCGTGCCATCACCGGCACCAACAAGCGCGCGCTGAAGTCGCTGGCCGACATGATCAAGGGCAAGCAGGGCCGCTTCCGCCAGAACCTGCTGGGCAAGCGCGTGGACTACTCCGGTCGCTCGGTGATCGTGGTCGGTCCGACCCTGCGCCTGCACCAGTGCGGTCTGCCCAAGAAGATGGCGCTTGAGCTGTTCAAGCCGTTCATCTTCGCCAAGCTGCAGGCGCGTGGCGAAGCCACCACCATCAAGGCGGCCAAGAAGCTGGTCGAGCGCGAGGAAGCCCAGGTCTGGGACATCCTCGAAGAGGTGATCCGCGAACATCCGGTCATGCTGAACCGCGCGCCGACCCTGCATCGCCTCGGCATCCAGGCGTTCGAGCCGAAGCTGATCGAAGGCAAGGCGATCCAGCTGCATCCGCTGGTGTGTACCGCGTTCAACGCCGACTTCGACGGCGACCAGATGGCCGTCCATGTGCCGCTGTCGATCGAGGCGCAGCTGGAAGCGCGCACCTTGATGATGTCGACCAACAACATCCTGTCGCCGGCCAACGGCGAGCCGATCATCGTGCCGACGCAGGACGTGGTGCTGGGTCTGTATTACCTGACCCGTGAGCTGATCAACGCCAAGGGCACCGGCATGGTGTTCTCCGGCATCGGCGAGGCGCGTCGTGCGTACGACAACCGCGCGGTGGAGTTGCACGCCAAGGTCAAGGTGCGCATGAAGCTGGTGCACATCGCCGAAGACGGCACCCGCACGCAGCAGACCCGGATCGTCGACACGACGGTGGGTCGTGCCCTGCTGGCCGAAATCATGCCCGAAGGCCTGCCGTTCGAGCTGGCCAACACCGAGTTGACCAAGAAGAACATCTCGCGCCTGATCAACTCCAGCTACCGTCTGCTGGGCCTGAAGGACACGGTCGTGTTCGCCGATCAGCTGATGTACGCCGGCTATCGCTACGCGACCCGTTCGGGCATCTCGATCGGCATCGACGACATGCTGATCCCGGACGAGAAGAAGCCGATCCTGGAAGAAGCCGAGAAGGAAGTCGTCGAGATCCAGCAGCAGTACCAGTCGGGTCTGGTCACCGCCGGCGAGCGCTACAACAAGGTGGTCGACATCTGGTCGCGCACCAGCGAACTGGTCGCCAAGGCGATGATCGACGGCATCGGCACCGAGAAGGTGAAGGATGCCGACGGCAAGATGGTCAACCAGAAGTCGATGAACTCGCTGTACATCATGGCCGACTCCGGCGCCCGTGGTTCGGTGGCGCAGATTCGCCAGCTGGCCGGCATGCGCGGCCTGATGGCCCGTCCGGATGGCTCGATCATCGAGACCCCGATCAAGGCCAACTTCCGCGAAGGCCTGAACGTGCTGCAGTACTTCAACTCGACCCACGGCGCTCGAAAGGGCCTGGCGGATACCGCGTTGAAGACGGCGAACTCCGGTTACCTGACCCGTCGCCTGGTCGACGTGGCGCAGGACGTGGTCATCACCATGGATGACTGCGGCACCGAGGACGGCATCATCATGCAGCCGATCGTCGAAGGTGGCGATGTGGTCGAGCCGTTGCGCGAGCGCGTGCTGGGTCGCGTGGTGGTCGAGGACGTCTACGCCCCCGGCGACGACGACCAGCCGATCGTCACCCGCGACACCCTGCTCAACGAGGCCCTGGTCGAGAAGCTCGACAAGGCCGGCGTGCAGCTGATCAAGGTGCGTTCGCCGATCACCTGCGAAGCCGAGCATGGCGTGTGCAAGCTGTGCTACGGCCGCGACCTGGCCCGTGGCCATCTGGTCAACATGGGTGAAGCCGTGGGCGTGGTGGCCGCGCAGTCGATCGGCGAGCCCGGCACCCAGCTGACCATGCGTACGTTCCACATCGGCGGCGCGGCTTCGCGTGCGGCGGCGGTGGACAACGTGACGGTGAAGACCACCGGCTCGCTGAAGTACAACAACCTGAAGTCGGTGCAGCACAAGGCCGGCCACCTGGTCGCGGTGTCGCGTTCGGGCGAACTGAGCGTGATCGACGCCAGCGGCCGCGAGCGCGAGCGCTACAAGGTGCCGTACGGCGCCACCATCGCGGTCAAGGACGGTGCGGCGGTCAAGCCCGGCCAGACCGTGGCCAACTGGGACCCGCATACCCATCCGATCGTCACCGAGGTGGCCGGCGTGGTGCGCTTCATCGACTTCCTCGATGGCGTCACCGTGCAGAGCCAGACCGACGAGCTGACCGGCCTGGAGTCGGCGGTGGTGACCGATCCGAAGCGCCGCGGCGCGCAGGCGAAGGACCTGCGTCCGATCGTGCGCCTGGAAGATGCCAAGGGTCGCGAGCTGAAGCTGCCGGGTACCGATATCGCCGCGCAGTACTTCCTGCCGGCCGGTGCGATCGTGTCGATCCAGAACGGTGCCGAAGTGGGCGTGGGCGACGTCGTCGCCCGTATCCCGCAGGAATCGTCGAAGACCCGCGACATCACCGGTGGTCTGCCCCGCGTGGCCGACCTGTTCGAGGCACGCAAGCCGAAGGAGCCGGCGATCCTGGCCGAGCGCTCGGGCATCATCAGCTTCGGCAAGGACACCAAGGGCAAGCAGCGCCTGGTGATCAAGGACGTCGACGGCAATGAGCACGAAGAGCTGATTCCGAAGTGGCGCCAGGTCATCGTGTTCGAAGGCGAGCATGTGGAGAAGGGCGAAACCGTCGTCGACGGCGAGCCGAGCCCGCATGACATCCTGCGCCTGCTGGGCGTGGAGCCGCTGGCCTCGTACCTGGTCAAGGAAATCCAGGACGTGTACCGCCTGCAGGGCGTGAAGATCAACGACAAGCACATCGAAGCGATCATTCGCCAGATGCTGCGCAAGGTCGAGATCGTCGAGCCGGGTGACAGTCATTACCTGCGCGGCGAGCAGATCGAGCGCGTGCGGATCAATGGCGAAAACGATCGTGCCGAAAGCAAGGGCGAGCGTCCGGCGCAGTATCAGTCGATCCTGCTGGGCATCACCAAGGCCTCGCTGGCGACCGAGTCGTTCATCTCGGCGGCCTCGTTCCAGGAAACCACCCGCGTCCTTACCGAGGCGGCGGTTCGTGGCACACGCGATACCTTGCGTGGCCTGAAGGAAAATGTTATTGTCGGCCGTCTAATTCCGGCAGGTACAGGCTTGGCGTACCACGCATCGCGTCGTCGCCAGGGCGGTTTGTCCGCCTCGGATCTGGAAACTCTCTCCAGCGCCACGCCTGCAGCTTCGTTCGCCGAGGCTCCGGTCGGTAGTGAAAACGGTGTCGAGTAAGCCCGTTAGGGGTATTGCTCGCTGACATACGAAATGAGGTGCATGGACGCACCTCGTGTTCGGGTCCAGGACGACTGAGCGTTGGCTTGCCTATGGCAGGCTGCTCATGTTAAATTCCCGCTTCTTGGCAGACCGAGCTTGATCGGGCTGCCTTTATGTTTTCAGGAACAGCTACGCATGACGACAGTCAATCAGTTGGTGCGCAAATCGCGCAGCCCCAAGACCTACAAGAGCGGGTCGCCGGCCCTGCAGAGCAGCCCGCAGCGTCGTGGTGTCTGCACCCGCGTCTACACGACCACCCCGAAAAAGCCGAACTCGGCGTTGCGCAAGGTTGCCAAGGTGCGCCTGACCAACGGTTTCGAGGTCATCAGCTACATCGGTGGCGAAGGTCACAACCTGCAGGAGCACTCGGTGGTGCTGATCCGCGGCGGTCGCGTCAAGGACCTGCCCGGTGTGCGTTACCACACGGTGCGCGGCAGCTTGGACTGCGCCGGTGTCACCAAGCGTCGTCAGTCGCGCTCGAAGTACGGCGCCAAGCGCCCGAAGAAGTAATGTCGCGCGGCCCTCGCTGGCCGCTTTACAGGCGGGCAGGAATGTCCGCGAAAATAACGGACAACAAACATGTCGCGTAAAGGTTCACATCCCGCCCGTCTGGTTCTGCCGGATCCCAAGCATGGCAGTCAGCTGATCGCCCGTTTCATCAACATGGTGATGAAGAGCGGCAAGAAGTCGGTCGCCGAGAGCATCGTCTACGGTGCCCTGCAGCACATTGGCGAAAAGAACGCCGAGCCGGTAGCTCTGGTCGAGAAGGCGCTGAACAACATCGCTCCGGCGGTCGAGGTGAAGTCCCGCCGTGTCGGTGGCGCCACCTACCAGGTGCCGGTCGAAGTGCGTCCGGGTCGCCGCATGGCGCTGGCGATGCGCTGGGTCATCGACGCGGCGCGCAAGCGCGGCGAGACCTCGATGCCGCGCAAGCTGGCTGCCGAGCTGCTGGAAGCCTCCGAGAGCCGCGGCGGCGCTGCCAAGAAGCGTGAAGAAACGCACCGCATGGCCGAGGCCAACAAGGCCTTCTCGCACTACCGCTGGTAAGTGCGGTTTCCGTGCCGCCCTCATCGGCGGCACGAGTCGGCTGATGGCTCTTCGCCTCGCCGATGGCGGAAAAAGGATCCGGCGCCCATGCCGGACTTTTCATAAAAGCTGCAGCCGGATGGCTGCGTGAATCCTGGGCAGGATCGCCCGATACAGGTAGATATCCATGGCACGTACCACTCCCCTCGCGCGCTATCGCAACTTCGGCATCATGGCGCACATCGATGCCGGCAAGACCACCACGACCGAGCGCATCCTGTTCTACACCGGTGTCAGTCACAAGATTGGCGAGGTGCACGACGGTGCGGCCACGATGGACTGGATGGAGCAGGAGCAGGAGCGTGGCATCACCATTACGTCGGCGGCAACGACGGCGTTCTGGAAGGGCATGGACGGCTCCATGGAGCAGCACCGCTTCAACATCATCGACACCCCGGGACACGTCGACTTCACCATCGAGGTGGAGCGTTCGCTGCGCGTGCTCGACGGCGCGGTGTTCGTGCTGTGTGCGGTCGGTGGCGTGCAGCCGCAGTCCGAAACGGTATGGCGCCAGGCCAACAAGTACCGGGTGCCGCGTCTTGCGTTCGTCAACAAGATGGACCGCACCGGCGCGAACTTCGACAAGGTCGTCAGCCAGCTGAAGGCTCGCCTGGGCGCGCATCCGGTGCCGATGCAGGTGCCGATCGGTGCCGAAGACGGTTTCGAGGGCGTGGTCGACCTGCTGAAGATGAAGGCGATCATCTGGGACATGGAATCCCAGGGCATGAAGTTCGAGTACCGCGACATCCCGGCGGACCTGGTCGACGTTGCCACCGAGGCGCATGCGTTCATGGTCGAATCGGCGGCGGAAGCCACCGAACAGCTGATGAACAAGTACCTGGAAGGCGGCGACCTGTCCGAGGCCGAAGTCATCGCCGGTCTGCGCCAGCGCACGCTGGCCAACGAGATCATCCCGGTGTTCTGCGGTACCGCGTTCAAGAACAAGGGCGTCCAGGCGATGCTCGACGCGGTGGTGCAGCTGCTGCCGTCGCCCGCCGACCGCCCGCCGGTGGCCGGCATCGACGAGGACGACAACGAGGCCAGCCGTCCCGCGGACGACAAGGCGCCGTTCTCCGCGCTGGCATTCAAGATCATGACCGACCCGTTCGTGGGTTCGCTGACCTTCTTCCGTGTCTACTCGGGCACGTTGAACTCCGGCGATGCCGTGTACAACCCGGTCAAGAGCAAGAAGGAGCGCGTGGGCCGCATCCTGCAGATGCACGCCAACGAGCGTCACGAACTGAAGGAAGTGTGTGCTGGCGACATCGCCGCCGCGGTTGGCCTGAAGGACGTGACGACCGGTGACACGCTGTGCTCGCAGGAACACATCATCACCCTGGAGCGGATGTCGTTCCCGGAGCCGGTGATCTCGATGGCGGTCGAGCCGAAGACCAAGTCGGACCAGGAAAAGATGGGCATCGCCCTCGGCCGTCTGGCCGCGGAAGATCCGTCGTTCCGCGTGCGTACCGACGAGGAATCGGGCCAGACCATCATCTCCGGCATGGGCGAGCTGCACCTGGACATCCTGGTCGACCGCATGCGCCGCGAGTTCAACGTCGAGGCGAACGTCGGCAAGCCGCAGGTGGCCTACCGCGAAACGATCCGCCTGGCGGACGTGAAGTCGGACTACAAACACGCCAAGCAGTCGGGCGGCAAGGGCCAGTACGGTCACGTCGTGATCGAGATGTCGCCGATCAGCGAAGCGGATCGCGCGGACGAGAAGATCGCCGCGCTGATCAAGGACGACTTCCTGTTCATCAACGACATCACCGGTGGCGTGATTCCGAAGGAATTCATCCCGTCGGTCGAAAAGGGTCTGCGCGAGACGATCACCAGCGGTCCGCTGGCCGGCTTCCCGGTGGTGAACGTGAAGGCCAAGCTGGTCTTCGGTTCCTACCATGACGTCGACTCCTCGGAAATGGCGTTCAAGCTCGCTGCGTCGATGGCGTTCAAGCAGGGCTTCAACAAGGCCAGCCCGGTGCTGCTCGAGCCGATCATGAAGGTCGAGATCGTCACCCCCGAGGACTACATGGGCGACGTGATGGGCGACATCAGCAAGCGTCGCGGCATGCTCACCGGCCAGGAAGATACGCCGTCGGGCAAGACCATCAACGCTGAAGTGCCGCTGGGTGAAATGTTCGGTTACGCGACCACGATTCGTTCGCTGACGCAGGGCCGGGCCACCTTCACCATGGAATTCGATCACTACGCCGAGGCGCCGACCAACGTCGCCGAACAGGTGATGAAGAAGGCGTAAGCCGTGCGATCTTCTTGATCGCGTTAGCAGGGATCAAGGCGCGGCACTCGTGTCGTCGCCTCCAACGGCGCCCCTTCGTGGACGCATTATCAAATTCAAGTTATCTCAGAGGTTTGAGTCATGGCAAAGGGTAAATTCGAACGCACCAAGCCGCACGTCAACGTCGGCACGATTGGTCACGT
>NZ_LMHR01000027.1:0-17935 GCF_001428465.1 Rhodanobacter sp. Root179
ACTGCCCGCCGCTTCCCGCCAAGTCGCAACAAAAAGCAGAACCGGCGGGCAGTGCCCGCCCTGCGTGGCTTCCGCGCAGGGAAGCACCGGGCCGTCGGCGCGATTCACTCGCCGCGCAGATCCTTTCCGCTCAGCCGCAGGTTCCGCTGCAGGTACTCGCGCATCGCCGCGTCCGGCGGCGCGGGCGCGACACCACCGAGATGACGCTGCAACAGTCGTTCGGTGAGGTAGAACATCGCCTCCCTGGCCAGCGGATCCTCGTTGGTGTGGCCGGCCTGGTCATCGACCAGCAGGCTGACCTCCCGCTCCAGCAGTTTCAGCTGCGCGGCGTACGCGATGACGCCACGGATCGCCACCCGGTGATCCGCGCCACCGGCAATCAACAACAACGGACGCTGCATCCGTGCCGCGTTGGCCAGCGGCGACTGCGCATGCAGCCGCGCCATGGTGGCGTCGTCGTGCAGGTCCAGCGACAGCAGGCGCAGCCAGGCGATGAACGGGATGTAGCGCGACAGGTTCAGCGCCTCGTGGCTGCGCGAAACCCAGCGCAGATCCCAGCCGAAATCCGCCGGTGGCACGATCGCCACGCCCACCTTGAACAACTCCGGCTGGAAGGTCACCCCGAGCAGGGTCGCGTAGCCGCCGAACGAGGCGCCGGCGATGCCGACCCGCTGCGCATCGCCGATGCCCTGCGCCAGCAGGTAACGCGTGCCTTCCACGATGTCCTGCTGCACCCGGCCGTTGCCGAAGTCGCCGTGCGCGGCGAGCACGTAGTCGCGGCCGTAGCCGGTGGAGCCGCGGAACTGCGGCTGGAACACCGCGTAGCCGCGGTTGACCAGGAACTGCCCGAAGCTGCCGTAGTCCGGGCGATCGTGGTTCCACGGACCGCCATGCGGAGTCACCACCAGTGGCAGCGTTGCCGGATCGGCGCCCGGCGGCAGCAGCAGGAAGCCATGCAGGCGCATGCCGTCGGAGGCTTTCCAGGTAAACGGAATCTTGCGTGCCAGCGCCGACCCGGGCAGCGGCGACAGCGGCTTGCCGCTGCGCTGCTGCGTCAGCGCGTCGTCGAGGAACGGCTTGAACCGACCCGACCACGGCTCGTAGAGATGCCAGCGCCCGGCCTGCAGCGTGGGCCCGCGTTCGCCGACCAGCCAGGCGGCCTGCGCGCCGCGACCGACCTGGATGTCCAGATCGCGTTGCGGGAAGTGGCGGGTGATGGCTTCGACCGCCTGCTGTGTCTGCGCATCCAGCCCGCGCTGCGCCGACGTGCTGCTTCGCCAGCTGGCGATCAGCGGCTGGCCGTCGACGGGATCGAGCAGCAGCGCGTCGAGGTCCGCTTCGCCCGCCGGATCGGTGAGCAGGGTGTGCAACGTGCCTTGCGCATCCAGCCGCGTCAGGTCGAGCAGGCTGCCGCCGCGATCCGTGCGCAGCAGCAGCTCGCCGTCCGGCGCGGTCACCGGCAACAGGCTGCAGCGCTGCAACTGCACGCAGCGCAGCACCTCGTGCAGGCCGCCGTCCGCGTCGACGCGATGGATCACCAGGTCCTCGTGTTCGACCCGTTCGAGGAAGGCCAGCCGACCCTGCGGATCGAACGCGAACCCGGCCAGTTCATCGGCGTCTTCGTGCAGCACGCTGCGCTTGCCGTGGATGTCCACGCGCAACAGCCGCCACTTCCCGGCCGATGCCGGCGACGTGGCCGGCACCTGCTCGCTGACGATGACCGCGGCGCCCTGCAGCGGATCGACGGCACGCACTTCGCGCCGTTCGCCGCCACCCAGCGCGGTGACGATGCCGGAGCCGCCCTGGCCGACTGCCGCCAGCGCAAACAGCTGGCGCGGCGATTCCAGCAGCAGCCACCGGCTGTCACGTGACCAGTAAAGCTGGCGCGCCTCGGTACGCGAGAGCAGCTGGCGTGCGGCGCCACCCGCGGTCGACTGCAGCCACACGCTGCGCTGGTTGCCCTGCACGCGCAGCCAGGCGACGGATCGCCCGTCGGGCGACAGGCTCACGCTGTCGATCATCCGATCGACCAGGAACGCGCTGCGCGGAAAGCGCGGCGCCGGCGGGCGCGCCTGCTCGATGGCGACCGCGCGATGCAGGGCGGCAGCGTCTGCCGCGTCGTCGGCGCGCACCGTTCCGCTCGCCAGCGCCAGCACGAGGGCGCACGGCGCCGCCAACCACTTCGAAAGCGTGGACATGGATTTCTCCGGCTGTCGGCCCGTCATGCCGACGGGCCGCATCATCAAGGGGACGAGGCGGCCTGCGCCGCGCGTGGTCAGGCGGTTGCGGGCAGCAGCTTGCGTGGGGACGGTACGTATTCGCCGGCGGGATACAGCAGCCACAGGCTGGCCAGCGCCGGCAGTCCGACCACGGCGCAAGCCAGCAACCAGGCCAGCCGCGCCGGCGTGGACAGGGCGCGTCGACGGCACAGCCAGATCGCCGCCAGCAGCGACAGCAGCATCAGGGCGCCGGCGAACAGCTGGATGCGGCGGGGAATCGGCGGCGGTGCGGTGGCGTCCAGCGGATCGTGCACCGCGAACAGGTCCAGCGCCGCCACGCGCAAGGCATACAGCGCCGGTGATGGCCACCACGCCTTGTAGCGGTACAGCGCAGGGTAGTCGTAACCGATCGCGCGATGGGCAGCTTCGGTGACGTGGCCTGCGTCGTCCAGCCACAGCACGCTCTGGTACGGCGCCACGCCGGTGAGCTCATGCGCGTAGGTGGTGAAGGAGAACGACACCAGGTAGCCGTCCACCAGCTCGATCAGATCGATGTTGCTCAGGTCGCCGCTGCGGCCGGGCATCGGCAGCCGCTGGCGTGGGCTCAGCAAGGCGTCGCTGGCGGCCGCGTCGCGGCCGTCGAAGAAGTACAGCGCCCGATCGCTCAATACCACCAGGCTTTCGCCCACCGGCGTCACCCCGGCCAGGATCTCACCGGCGGGCAGGCGGATGCGCGGCAGCGCCTGATGGCTGGCGCTGACGTAGTGATACAGCGTGTTGCCGGCGACCAGCGCGCCATCACCCCTGGGCAGGGCCGGCAAGCTGCCGGCCGCCTGCGCCGGTGCCGGAAACGCGGCATCGCCGGTGCCCACGCCAAGCTCGCCGAAATGGCGGCCATCGGTGAGGCGGTAGCCTTCGAAGCGCATGCGATCGTGGCTGAACACCCAGCGCACGCGCAGTTCCTCGTCGTCGAATTCCATCTGCGCCGCCGCGGCGTGAGTGAGTTCGTTGCGCACCGGGGTGGCCGCCAGCTGCGAACCGATCTCATGCACTTCGGACAGCGCCACCTGCTCGCGCCACAGCGGCGCCTGCGCCGCGCGGCTGACGGCCAGGCCGGCCAGCATGCGCTGCTGCGGCGTCATCCGTTCGGTTTCGTTGTGGCCTCCGGGTGGCGGCACGCTCATGTTGTTCGGATGCGTGCCCTGCATGATCCACAGCATCTCCACGCCGAAGCCCAGCAGCAGGGCCAGCAGATAAATGCCCATCTGCAGCGGCAGGGCGGTGATCACGGTGGCGGTGAGCGAACGCGGCGGCGCACTGAGGTCGGGCTTGAACGCGGCCAGCACCATCGCCGCCAGCCACAGCAGGGCCAGCGCCTGCACGATCAGCATCCGCGGACCGATGGCCTGGCTCACCGCCAGCAACACCAGGAACACCAGCGCGCAGGTCGAATGACGACGGCTGCCGAGCATGCAGTAGGCGCCGGCCAGGTAACCGCAGGCGGCGATCAGCAGCGCGGCCAGCGGGAACAGCCAGTGGCGCAGGTCGACCACGCGTGCGGTCATGCCGTGCTGGTAGACGGCGATCAGCAGGATCGGCAGCGCCGCGGCCAGCGCCAGCAACACGACGCCCGCACCCAGCAGCGCCGCGGCGATGCGCCAGTTTGGCAACGGCCGGTGCAGCAGGTTCAGCCAGGTGCTGGGACGCCGGTAACTGCCCATCTGGAACAGCCCCAGCAACAGGCCGGCCAGCGCGTAGACGCCGCCGAACACGCGGTAAACCAGCAGTGGCTGCTGCGCCAGGTCGACCACCCGGGTCAGGAAACCCAGCACCAGCAGATGCAGCACCGCGCCGGCGATGGCCCAGCTGCGGAAGCGCAGCAATTCGGCCCTGAAAAGATCGCGCATGTTGTTTCCTCGAAGAAGGGCGGCGCTCAGGCCGCGGTCGGTACGGCGTGGTTCTTGGCCAGGAAGCCGTTGACCGCACGGTCCAGGCTCACCGGCATGCTCTGCATCGAACGCGCGCCGCTGGCTTGCAGGAAACTGGCGAAGTCCTCGTCCTGGTCCAGCACCAGGTAGTGGTGCAAGCCGTCGATGCGCTGTACCTGCAGCAGTCCGGGCACGCTGGCCGGGGGCGGGCCGGCGAACGGGATGTCCGCCACCCAGTGGGTCACCCGCGCGCAGAAATCGTCGGGCGCCGACATGTTCATCAGCCGGCCGCGCTCGAGGATGATCAGGTTGTCGGCGACCCGTTCGACCTCTTCCATCTGGTGCGAGCAATAGATCACCGTGCACTGGCCGGCCGCGTTCGAATACAGCAGCGATTCGAGGAAGGCCCGCTTGGCCACCACGTCCAGCCCCAGGGTCGGCTCGTCCAGCACCAGTAGCTCCGGCCGTTGCGCCAGGGTCAGCGCGAGGTTGAAACCGGCGCGCTCGCCGCGCGACAGCTGGCCGACCTTCTGCTCCGGCAGCACGTGGTAGTGGCCGATCACCTCGTCGAACGCGCGCTGGTCCCAGCGCGGGTAGTGGTGGCGCTGCATCGCGGTCACCGCCGCCACGCGCATCCAGTTCGGCAGCGTGTGTTCCTCGTTGACGAAACCGATGCGGCCGCGATCGGTCGGTGTCAACCGCTGGCTGTCGCGGCCGAGGATGCGGGCCTGGCCCGAGCTCGGCGGCAGGAAGCCGAGCAGGATGCGGAACAGCGTGGACTTGCCCGCGCCGTTCGCGCCCACGATGGCGTGGATGCGGCCGCTGGCGATGCGCAGGTCCAGCTGGTCCAGCGCCAGCTTGTTGCCGTAGCGCTTGCACAACGCATCGGTCTCGATCACGTACTCGGATGGTGTCGGCTCAGTCATGCTCGTCTCTCGCCTCCGGGTCAGGCGGATTTCTTCGGGGCCAGCACGCGCAGCGCGCGTTCCAGCCGGCTCAGCGCGCGCTCGGGCGGATAGTCCAGCGCGGCCACCTCGTGCACGAAGTTCTGCACGGCGTCATCCATGCGGCGGTCGCGTTCGGCATTGCTCAGCCGCTGGCGCGGCGTGGCCACGTACAGGCCCAGGCCCTGGCGCGACTCCAGCCAGCCGTCACCGGTGAGTTCGGCGTAGGCCTTGGCCACGGTGTTCGGGTTGATCGTCAACTGCTGCGCCAGTCCGCGCACGCTGGGCAGCTGCGCGCCGACGGCGAGCTCGCCGGTGGCGATCTTCATGCGCACGCCGTCGACGATCTGCTTGCTGATCGGCCGCGGATCGCCGGTGGCGATCTGGATCAGCAGGGCTTGGGTTCGGGCCATCAGGATCTCCGCTTGGCTGTACCTTGTGTACTGTGTGCATTAGTACAGTAGGCGCAACGTCGCGGTCAAGCGGTTTTCGCAGTCGGGATTAGCGGGCGGGGTCGACCTGCACCGTGGCGGGCAGCGAGCGGACGACGATCTCGCCGTGCCGCCACGCCACCGGCGCACCATTCAGCCGCGCCGTGCCGCCGGGCTGGCCGGCGTACGGCCAGCGCAGCACCAGGCCGCCGGGCGGCATCGCGTTGCCGCCCGGCAGCGACAGCTCCAGCCGCCCGTCGTGTTCGCGCAGGCGATAACTCAGCTCGCCGTAGGGCGTGCGCAGGTGCTCGATGCCGATGCCTTCGCCGCGCAGCCAGTCCACCGGCATGCCGTCGGCCAGCACCAGCGCCTGGTCGCTGCGGCGCTCCCACGCAAACAGGTCGTACAGCGAGCGCAGGAAGTCCGAGGCGATCCACGCATGCGGCATGTCGCCGACAAAGCGCGGCTCGCGCGCGTCGCGACCCACCACTTCGGCCCACTGGTTCCACCCCGCGGGACGGCGGTCGGCCATGAAGAAATCGAGCAGCGCCGGCACCCGCTGGCGCCAGCCCAGCCGGACGAAGGCCGCCACGTTGCGCCACTCGTACGGGGTGTAGTCATCCCATGGCTTGTCGCCATCGCGACGCGCGATGAAGCCCTGCCAGTAGCGCTCGAAGGTCTGTCGCAGCAGCGCCGGCGGCAGCCAGTCCTGCGCGCCGCCTGGCGACAGCGCGATGGTGGTGGAGGTGGCGTCGAAGTCGCCCAGTTCGGCGGCGCCGGGGATGAAGTCGATGCGGTGTTCGTGCATCGCCGCCAGGATCGAGGCCTGCAGGTCGGCGCGGAAGGCATCGCGCGAGGCGGCGTAGCGGATCGCCTCGTCGTGCCTGCCCAGGGCGCGCGCCAGCTCGACCGCATCGTCGTAGCCGCGCAGCGCCCAGAAGTCGTCCCAGTACGAATGCATCGGCTTGGCCGAGTAGCCTTCGTGGCTGATCGAGGCCGGCATCAGGCCGTAGCGCGAGCTGCCCTGCTGCGCCGGGGTGCGCTCGCTGGCGCGCAGCCGATCCATGTAGGCCACCGTGCGTTCCACGTGCGGCCATAGCCGCTGCAGACCGGCACGGTCGTGGCCGTAGCGCCACCATTCGGCAATCGCGAACAGCAGTTCGCCGGGACTGTCGTTCTCCACCACCGGGTCGGAACCACGCGCGTCGACGCAGCACGGCACCTTGCCGGTGGCGAACTGGTGCGGCGCGTACCACTGCACGAACGCGCCCGCGACGTCGGCGTGGCCGCTGCGCAGCAGCGCTTCGCTCATCATCGCGCCGTCGCGAATCCAGCTGCGCGCATACGAACGCGTGCCCGGCTGCAGCGCCGGGCCATCGCGCGAAATCAGCATCTGGGCCTGCGCGCTGCGCGCGGTGTCGACCAGCGCCTGTTGGGCAGCCGGCAATTGCAGGGTCACGCGATCGAGCTTCTCGCGCCATGCGGCCGCCACCTCGTCGCGCTGTTGCTGCAGCCAGCGCATGGCGTCGGCGGGAGGGGCGAACGAAGACGCATCCGAAGGCACCACCAGGCCCACCGTCACGGCCGAGTGAGCCGGCACGGTCAGCCGATACAGCAGCGCGCCTTGGGCGTAGCCGCTGTCGTCGTGCAGCGCGGTGATGCGCGGTCGTTCGCCGCGGGCCAGCTGCTGCGGCAAGGTGAACTCGCCATGGCGGCTGCCGACAAACGCGGTGGGCGCCTGCAGCGGTACGACGCGCAGCGCCCGATTGACCTGCACGCCATGGCCATCCCGATCGAGGTCGCGGATCGGGCTGATGCCGCCGGGCGTGTTGAGGAACTGGGTGGGCGGATTGACCTGGAACGGTCGCAACAGCAAGGCCAGCGTCAGCGTGCGCGGTTGCGCGCCGTCGTTGTGCAGGCGGTATTGCAGCAGCAGGTTCGAGCGAGTCGACGTGCCGTTGGCGAAGGCCGTGGTGTCCAGCCGCAGGTCGTCGGCCTGCCAGTGCACGGTGGGGATCGGCAGGTAGCCGTCCTGCAGGCTTTGCGTGGCTTTCACCGTGGCCCAGTCGATCAGCGTGTCGCCGTCCAGCAGCATCGGCTCGATCGACCAGCCGCCCTTGCGCACCTCCACCGCGCCGTCCTCGGAGAGCAGCGCCGACTGCTTGGCGCCACCGTCCACGCCGACCAGGGTCCAGTAGCTCTGCTCGCCGGTGAAGCCGCGGGGATAGATGCCGCGGGGTGCGCTGCGCGCTTGCTGCATCAGCCGGGCATTCGGGGTGAGGCTGGCCGGCGCGGGCTCGTCGACGGGCGCGGGCGGCAACGGCGTCAGGCGGAGATTGCCGACGCAGAATTCGCCGCGACCGCCCTGCCCGGCATACAGGGTGAATTCCAGCGTCTGCGTGTGGCGCAGCGTGCGGTCCTGTGCCGGACCCCAGGCGGAAACGATGTCGCGCCTGCTGGCGGTGATCGTCTGCCACGTATCGGTCGGCCGGAAGTTCTCTTGTCGATACCACCACACGTTGTCGCCGCTGGCGTCGATCAGTTTCAGTTGCAGGTCGTTCGGCGGCATGTTGCCCCGCACGTCGAACGACAGCGCGTAGTTATCGGGAAAAGTGATCGGCAGCGTGCGACGCAGACTCGGCCCGCCGGACACGCCGTTGAAGTCGAAGTCCAGGCAGATCGCCTTGCCGTGCGGCCCGCTGGCCGGGCGCAGCTTGGCGCTGATGTCATCGGTGGCGATGGCTTGCCAGGCGTTCGGCTGGGTGAAGTCGTCGAGGGTTCGTGACGCCGCTTCGGCATGTGCGAAGTGGTTGATCGCGAGCAGGGCAAGCAGCACGGGAAGGTAGCGACGCATCGTCAGCCCTTCACGCTGCCCAGCAGCAGGCCTTCGAGGTAGTAGCGCTGCAGCGACAGGAACAGCAGCAGCACCGGCAGCACGGTGACTACCGAGCCGGCCATCATCAGCTCGCTGTCCTGCGAGTGTTCGCGCGCCAATGAGGCCAGGCCGATCGGCAAGGTGTAGTGGTCCTGCCCGGTCAGCACGATCAGCGGCCACATGAAGTCGTTCCACGCGGCGAGGAAGGTGAAGATGGCCAGCGTGACGATGATCGGCTTCAGCAGCGGCAGCACGATCTGCGCGAAGATCCGCCACTCGCCGGCGCCGTCGATCCGCGCCGCTTCCAGCAGTTCGTCGGGAATGCCGCGGGCGTACTGGCGCACCAGGAAGATGCCGAACACGGTGGCCAGCGCGGGCACCACCACGCCGGCGTAGCTGTTCACCAGCCCGATGTACTTCAGCAGCAGGAACAGCGGCAGCATGGCCACCTGGGCGGGGATCACCAGTGCGCCCAGCAAGGTCTGGAACAGCCGCTCGCGCCCGGCGAAGCGCAGCTTGGCGAAGGCGTAGCCGGCCAGCAGGTTGCAGGCCAGCGACAGCACGGTGATGGTGCCGGCCACCAGCAGGCTGTTGAGCAGGTAGCGGCCCATGCCGGCGTGCACGAACAGTTCGCGGTAGTTGTTCCAGCTGGCATGGCGCGGCAGCAGCGGCGGCGGCAGCGCGCTGGCCGCGCCCGGTGCCATGAACGACACCGACAGCATCCACAGCAGCGGGAACAGCGCCACCGCCGCTACGCCGATCAGCAAGCCGTTGACCAGCGCCCTGGCCAGCCGCGGATTCATGCCTGTTCTCCGCGTCGGGACAGCTTCAGCATCAGCACGGTCACCGCGAACATGATCAGGAACAACAGGAACGCCACCGCCGAGGCGGAGCCGAGGTTCCACCACTTGAAGCCTTCGTCGTACATCAGGTACAGCACGCTGACCGTGCTTTGCAGCGGACCGCCCTCGGTCATCACGTAGGGTTCGGCGAACAGCTGGAAGTAGCCCGACACGGTGAGGATGCCCACCATCAGCATGGTGGGTTTGAGCATCGGCAGGGTGATGTGGCGGAACTGCCGCCAGGGCGAGGCGCCGTCGATGCGCGCGGCTTCGTACAGGTCCGGCGGGATCGCCTGCAGGCCGGCCAGGAAGATGATCATGTTGTAGCCGAAGTTCTTCCACACCGCGAACGCGATGATCGTGGGCATCGCCCAGTGCGGATCGCCCAGCCAGTCCACCGGATGGATGCCGACTAGCCCCAGCACATAATTCGCCATGCCGTATTTGGTGTTGAACAGGTAGCGCCAGATCACCGCGGTGGCCACCACCGTGGTCACCACCGGCGCGAACAGCGCGGTGCGGAAGAACGGCTTGCAGCGCGCCAGCGGCGAGTTCAGCAGCATCGCCGCGCCCAGCGACGCCCCCATCGACAACGGCACGCCCACCGCCACGAAGTACAACGTGTGTCCCAGCGCCGACCAGAACAGCGGCCGCTGCAGCAGTTCCCAGTAATTGCCCAGCGCCACGAAACGCAGGTTGCGGATGTCGGCCAGCGCGTAGAGGTCGTAGTCGGTGAGGCTGAGCAGCAGCGCGGCCAGCACCGGCAGCAGGAAGAACACGCCCAGCACCAGCAGCGCCGGGGCGAGGAACAGCCAGGCCGTGCGTTGCGGATTCATGGCGTGTGCCCACGGATCTGGTCAGGATGGGCGTGGTCGAGCACCCAGCGCCGTTTGGCCAGGATCGCATCGGCGCGGCGATCCATCTCGGCGGCGGCCTGGTCAATCGTCAGCCGGCCGGCGATCGCCTCGGCGGCGACCAGCTGCATCTCGTTGGCGATGCGCTCCCACTCCGGCACGGCCGGCGCCGGCCGCACCTGCTCCAGCTGCTGGCGGAACGCGCGCGCCTTGGGATCGTCATGCAGGGCGCCGCCCTCCCACGAGCTGCGCCGGGGCGGCATGTCGCCGAGCAGGTCGTAGAACTGCCGCTGCACCACGGGCTGCGACAGGTACTCGATCAGCTGCCACGCCGCGTCCTTGTGCCGCGAGCGACGGAAGATCACCAGGCTGGAACCGCCGGCCACGCCGATGCCGGGGCCCGTCGGGCCGGGCAGGGGCGCGGTGGCCCAGTCGTCCTGCTGCGCTGCCGGCAGGCGCGCGCGGAATTCGCCGATGTTCCACGGGCCGGACAGGTAGAACGCATACACGCCGCGGCCGAACTCGGTCCACGGATTGCCCGCTTCGACATTGGTGATCGCTGGCGCCTGGCGCAGCCGGAAGGTGTCGACGTAGAAGGCCAGCGCCCGCCTGAAGCCCGCGCTTTCGAAATTGCCGTAGCGACCGCCGTCGCGCAGCAGCCCGTCGCCGGGATGCGGGCCGTAGTCCTGCTGCAGCGCCAGCGACATCAGCTGCTCGTACTCGTTGGTCGGCAAGAGGATGCCGTAGCGATGACGGGCGGGATCGCTCAATGCAGCAAGCTGTTGCCGCCACTCGACCCAGTTGCGCGGCGGTGCGTCGAAACCGGCGGCCTGCAACAGGTCGCGGCGATAGAACAGCAGCCGCGTGTCGACGTACCACGGCACGCCGTACAGCGTGCCGTCGATCACGTTGGTGGCCCAGATGCTGGCGAAGTAGTCGCGCGGCTGGATCACCCGCGAACGGTCGACCCGCGCCTGCAAGGGCTCCAGCGCGTGCAATGCGGCCAGCTCGGGCAGCCAGGTGTTGCCGAGCTGGCTGAGGTCCGGGGTGGAGTCGCCGGCAAAGGCGGTAAGCAGCTTCTGGTGCGCGGCGGTCAGCGGCAGCTGCTGCACCCTGACGTGGATGTCCGGGTGGGCGCGCTCGAACGCGGGCAGCAATTTGACGATGGCTTCGCCTTCGCGGCCGATCGTCCAGAACGTGAGTTCGTGGTTGTCCGGCGCTTGCGTGCAACTGCCCAGCAGGGCGCTGCAGGTGATCGCCACCAGCCATGCGTGCCGCCAGGGGCGCGCACGACAGCTCATTCTTTCGACGCCTCCGCGGCCAGCCAGCCGCCTTCGAAGCCCGCGCGCTGAAGTCCCTTGCGGATGTACGGGTTCTTCTTCATCACGTTCCAGACGAGGTCGCTGCGCCAGTTCTCGATCATCAGCACGATCGGCCCCTGGTCGATGCCCAGCTGCTCGCTGTCGACCCAGCCCATCGGCAGCACTTTGCCCGTGCGCAACTCCGTTTGCACGTGGAAGCTGGGATTGAAGGCGTCGACAAAGCCGTGCCGGTTGTAGATCGCGCTGCCGTAGCGGCGCTTCATCTCCTCCAGCGCGGGAATCACCAGCTCGGGCGCGAACGCGATCGAGCCAGCGACCGCGGTGGGCACGAGAGTGCCGTCGTCGACCAGGTAGCCCAGTCCGGCGCCCCGCGCCGTGTAGCCGTAGAACTGGCGCTTGCTCTTGCCGTCCATGACGATGCCGCCGGGACCGTTGCTGGCGGTGAGCCCCCACATGTTCGGGCCGTAGCCGGTCCAGCCGCCCGGGTTGGCGATCGCGTAGTTCCTCTGGGCGATCACCGCGCGGCGGCTGTTCTCGAAATAGTCGAGGTCGTGCTGGCGGTTCCAGGCATCGCGGATGCCGCGGAAGTCGATCCACACATGGCTGTACTGGTGGCCGAACAACGGGCC
Organism: Rhodanobacter sp. Root179; assembly: GCF_001428465.1. Lineage (NCBI taxonomy): Bacteria > Pseudomonadati > Pseudomonadota > Gammaproteobacteria > Lysobacterales > Rhodanobacteraceae > Rhodanobacter > Rhodanobacter sp. Root179. The sequence continues at coordinate 12,045 of NZ_LMHR01000027.1, forward strand.
GAAGTTCAGCAGTTGCTCGCCGTGGAAGCTGCCCCAGCTGCGGTCGTAGGTGCGGGTCCACGCCGTCCAGGCGTCGGCGTCCACCGGATGCGTGGGCGAGCCCAGCGCCAGCACGTAGACCAGCATCGCCTCGTTGTAGCCTTCCCAGTCGTGCGGGATGAACTTGCCGCCCGGCGTCCAGCCCATGCTGATCAGCGGCGCGCGCACCTGTGCCCAGGGCCAGTCGACCCGCCGGTAGATGCGGTCGGCCAGCGTGCGGATTTCCTGCTCGGCCGGCGTGTCGCGGTCGTAGTACGACTGCGCGAACAGCACGCCGCCCAGCAGCAGCGAGGTGTCGACCGTGGACACCTCGGTCCAGCGGGCGAAGCGCTTGCCGCTCTTCATGTCGAGGAAGTGATAGAAGAAGCCGTGGTAGCCGCTGTCATCGTCCTCGCTGTCGCCCTGCGGCGCGGTGTCGAAGAAGCGCAGCGTGGCAAGCGTGCGCTCCACCGCCTGTTCACGGGTGATGTAGCCGCGCTCCACGCCCACGCCGTAGGCGGTCAGGCCGAAGCCGACCGCGGCGATGCTGGAGAACGATTCGCCCGGATAGTGGTCGGGCACCAGGCCATTGGCCGGGTCTGCGCTGTCCCAGAAGAACTGGAAGGTGCGCTGTTCGAGGTCGTTGACCAGCGCCGGTACTTCGGGCGTGCTGGTTGTGGCGGGAGTGGGGTCCGGTCGGGCCTGCCAGGCCGGGCTGGCGGGAGCTGCCAGCACCAGGGCCAGGCCGAGCAGGAGGGAGGCAAGCCATGCGGGCCGGTGGGGAAACGTCATGATCGGTCTGCCGTACTTTGTGAGCGACGCCACCTGGACCCGCGGGGGAGCGCAGGTTCAGGTGGACGTCCAGACGTCCGTTCTCACGAAGCGGACGGATGAATCGGTACTGCCTTGCCGCGGGTGGATCAGAACGTGTAGCGGGCGCCGATCTGGAAGCGGCGGGTCTGGTTCGGGTCGGCACTGGTGGCGCGGCCGAAGTCCGGGTTCGGGTTCAGCGTGCCCCAGTTGTACTGGTTGTTGATGTAGCCGTTGTCGACATCGCGGTTGAACACGTTCATCACGTCGAAGCGCAGCTCCAGCGCCTGGCTTTCGCCCCAGCGGAATTCCTTGGCGATCGACAGGTCGAGGTTGAGGTACTTCTGGCCGTACTTGCCGTTCTTGTAGAAGATGCAGTTGTAGTCGCAGCCTGGCACGTTGGCGAAGTAGTCCCAGGGCAGGCCCGAGCCATAGGTGAAGATGCCGGTCAGGCGGGTATCCCATGGCCCGCGCACGATGCCATTGAGCACCAGGTGCTGCTTCTCGCCCACGTTGTCGGCGAAGTAGCCCGCCGGATCGACATAGTCCAGCGAGTAGTTGTCGCCGCCTTGCTGGCGCGCACGCTGGTAGGTGTAGGCCAGGCCCACACCCCAGCCGGACGCTTCGGTGTACGGCTTGTCGATGCTGACCAGCACGCTGCTGGACTGGGTCTTCTTGTCGGTGTTGTGCAGCACCACGCCGTATGGACTGCCGGGCATGATGTCGAGCGTGAAGCCCGGCAGTGGCAGGCGGTTCCATACCCAAGTGAACTGGTCGTAGCCCAGCACGCGGGCCAGCGTCAGCGAAGCGTTCCAGTCACCCATCACCTGGCGCACGCCCAGGCTGAACTGGTCGGTGTGCGGCGGTTTGGTGTTGTTGTTGACCACGTCGATTTCGGAACTGAAACCGGCCGAGCCGGATGCCAGCAGACCGTTGAGGCCGGCCGGCGTCAGGTAGCTCGGGTCCCATGCGATGGTGCCAGGGGTGACACCGCCGGGACTGAACAGGAAGGTGTAGTTCGGCACCAGCGAGTGCAATTCCTCCTGGCTGATCCAGTCGAACGGCGTGCGGTCGTAGTAGCGGCCGGCGCCGCCGAAGATCGTGGTGCTCTGGTCGCCGTCCTTGCTGACATCCAGCGAGAAGCCCAGCCGGGGCTGGATCGCCCCCTTGTAGCCGTCGCGGTTGTGGCCGTTGCTGATGTAGTTCTGCAGGCCCAGGTATTCCAGCGTGGGAATCTGCTCGGCTGGCGTCACGTAGTCCTTGTTCAGCGCGTTGGTCTCGTAATCCCAGCGGATGCCCAGGTTCAACTGCAGGCGTTCGGTGATGTCCCAGTCGTCCTGCACGTACAGGCCGAGCTGGTTGGTGTGCAGGTTGGCGCTGGCCCCGTTGGGCGCGTACACCGCCTTGTACGGCGAGTTGAAACCACCGGGATAATCCGCGCCTTCCTGGAAGTAGTAGGTCGGCACGGTGGCGCTGTTCTGCTCCAGCGTGATGCCGTACGCGGCGTACTTGATGCCCGCCTTGATCGTGTGGTAGGGCAGGCCGAACCAGGTGAAGTCGTCGCGGAAGGTACGCTGGTTCTGGCCCTTGTCCTGCAGGTCACCGCCGGCGCCGATCACCGCGATGCCGGGATCGTAGATGGCCCGCACCGTGCCGGATTCGGCCGAGGTGGGGTGCCATTTCGCCGTGCCCGCATCCAGCAGGAGGTCATTGGTGTAGCTGTCGCCGCGCTTCTGCCATTTCAGCAGCAGGTCGTCGACGTTGTTCTTGCGGTTGCTGCGCGCGCTGTAGGCGGTGGTGCCACCGAAGCCGAGCTGTTCGCTGTCGCGGCGCGTGGTCAGGCTGAGGTCGACGTTGTTGTCGTGGTTGGGCTGCCAGCTCAACTTGCCGAAGAAGGTCTTCTCGTTGAACGGCGCCGAGAACGTGCCGTTGTACTGGGCGAAGCGCGAGTCGTTGATCTGCACCGTGTTGTTGGCGGTGTCCTTGCGCTCCTCGTAGTTGATGAAGAACTGCGCCACGTCCTTGATGATCGGTCCGCCCAGGGTGAAACCGCGCTGTTCGCGCTTGTACTCGGGCTTCTTGACGTGGTTTTTCTTGTCGAACGAGTTCTGCGCGATCATCGCCGTGTTCTGGAAGTAGTCGTAGAGCGAACCGTGGAATTCGTTGGTGCCCGACTTGGTCACCGCGGTGATGATCGCGGTGCCGGCCTGTTCGTACTCGGCCTTGTAGTTGTTGGTGAGTACGCGGAATTCCTGCACTGCCTCCTGTGAGAACGGGTTGCCGCGGGTGGAATCCTGGCCGGCGATGCCGCCCTTGAGCACGTTGTTCTTCAGGCTGGCGCCGTCGATGAAAACGTTTACATTCTCGGCCGACTGACCGCCCGACGAAAAGCTTTTCGAGTTGGGGTCGCGCGAGGTGGTCACGCCCGGCACCAGCTTGGCGAAATCCAGGAAGTTGCGCTCGTTCTGCGGCAGTTGCTGGATCTGCTTCTGGCTGATGTTGGTGGCCACTTCCGAGGTGCGCGTCTCGACCAGGGTGGTGGCGTTCACCGAGACGCCCTGCAGCTCGGTGGCATTGCTGGTGCTGGGTCCGGCCGCGGCGGCGCCGGCGTCCAGGTTGAGGTTCAGCGCCTGGCCGACCTGCACCGTGACGGTGCGGCTGGCGCTGCTGCCGTTGCCGCTGGCCACGATGGTGTAGCTGCCTGGGCTCAGTCCGGCCAGGGTGTAGTTGCCGTCCGCACCGACCTTCGCCTTGCTGACGAAACCGTTGGCGGTATTGGTGGCCACCACTTGGGTGGGCATCGCGCCCTGCGGTGCGCTGACGTGCCCGCGCAGGATCGCCGTGCTGGTCTGGGCGTGCGCGCCCGGCAGCGCGAATGCGGTGACCAGCAGGCCGGCGAGTGCCAGCGAGATGTGCCTGGATAACGTACGTTGATTGACCATGACTGACCCTCTCCCGTAATCGTTGCAAGGTGGTGGAACGCTCTTCCGTCGGTGCCGTGCCATTGTCTGCGGACCCTATCGCGGCCCGCCTGGATTGCACCGACCCCTGCCCGGTGCGGTTCCTTCCGGCGCGATCCGGCGCCGGTATGTCGGTGTGTGTCAGCCCGAGGGCGCGGCGCTGGACGCCCGCACCACCAGCTCGGCGCCGACCCGTCGCCGGCTGCCCGCGCGCACGTCGTCCGGGTGGTCGAGCTGTTCGCCCAGCAGGGCCATCGCCTGCCCGCCCAGTTCCGCGATGTGCACCTGGATCGTGGTCAGCGGCGGCGTCACGTAGCGCGCCATCGGCACGTCGTCGAAGCCGCCCACGGCGATGTCCTGCGGGATGCGCAGGCCCGCCTCGCGCAGGGCCGCCAGACAGCCGATCGCCATCATGTCGTTGGCGGCGAACACCGCATCCGGTCGTGGCCGCATCGCCAGCACCTGCTGGCCGGCGCGAAACCCGGATTCTTCGCTGAAGTCCCCGCGCAGCATCATCACCGGACTGTCCGGTGCATGGCTGGCCAGCGATTCGCGATAGCCGAGTTCGCGCTGGGTGGCGTCGCGGTTGCCCGGTGGGCCCTGGATGAACACGATGCGCCGGCGACCCAGCGACAGCAGGTGTTCGACCATCAGCCGCGCGCCGCCGTCGTTGTCGACCGACAGGGCGCAGTAGTCGGTGCCGGACAACCGGGTGTTGATCAGCACGGTGGGAAGATTCTGCGGCAGGTTCTGCCGCAGGAAGTCAGCATCGGCGTGGGGCGACATCAGCAGCAGGCCGTCGACCCGCCCCTGCATCGCGCGCAGGGCTGCCGCCGCCGCTTCCGCGTCATCGTGCGAGCTGGAGACCAGCAGGTGCAGGCCGCGCGATCGCGCCGCCAGGTCGATGCCGCGGATCAGCTCGGAAAAGAACTCGCCGTACAGGTCGGGCAGCAGGGCGCCCACCGTGTTGGTGCGCCGGGTGATCAGCATGCGGGCGGCGGCGTGCGGCACGTAGCGCAGGCGCTGGGCTGCCTCGACGATGCGCCGGCAGGTTTCGGCGGTGACGCCACGGCCGCCATTCAGCGCGCGCGACACCGAGGCCACCGATACACCGGCCTCGCGCGCCACGTCTTTGATGGTTGCTGCTGGCATTGGTGGCCCGATCCGCGAACAGGGAACCGCATTGCGGCGCCAACGTAAACGTTTTCATGGCGGATTGTAAAGCGCTTGTAAAACGATACCTCTGCTGCGTTGCGGCAGTCACCGTCGATCGCCGCGCGCTGCCGCCGGCAGATTCCCTAATGCTGGCCCGCATCGACCGGATTCCCGCTGCGGCGCTGCAGCAGCCCTCGATTTGGCACGATTCAGGCATGACATCCAGTGACTTGGCGTTCTGTGACCGGAGTCATTCGCCGCCCTCGTCTGACTACTTGTTAAATTTTCAGTTTCGCCGTTAAATGAAGGTTAATCTTTGTGGACTCAGGCAACTGTATCCTCAAGTTATCGCGGTTACTCAACAAACGATAGGCAACCTGCTGTTTTTCAAGACCATGATGACTGCTGCTCTCACCTTGCTGCTTGTCTCCACCGCGCTGATCGCCAGCGCCGTGCGTCATGTGCCGGCCGGTCAGGTCTACAGCCTGTATCGCCGCGGCAAGCTGGTGCGGGTGCTGCAGCAGGGAACGCATCTGGTGTTGCCGTTGCTTGACCGGGTGGCTCACAAGATCAACCTGGCCGGGCAGACGCTGCGGCTGGATGCGTCGCAGGAGGATGCCGGCGAGGTACGCGGCACCGTGTACTGGCAGGTGCTGGAGCCGGAGCGGGCGGACGCGGTATTCGAACAGGTCGACCAGCTGATTCGTCGCGGCGCCCGGGAAGCGCTGCGCAACGAGCCCGTCGCTGCTGGCGCCGATCGGCGCGATCTTGGCGCCCGGATGAAACAGTCCTTGAACAGCGCGCTGCGCGAGCGCGGCATGATGGTGACGCGGGTCGAATTGGACGCCGCCTGAATCAAGGGGTCGCGCCAGGGCGTCCCAGAACGCCCGCGCCGCAGGGGATTTGCAGGTATTGAACCCGCCACGGCGGGGTTTTCTTTTGGCGGGG
>NZ_LMHR01000028.1:0-19033 GCF_001428465.1 Rhodanobacter sp. Root179
CCCGCCCGCCGCTGCAGAGGGGCCCCGGGTAAAGCAGCGGGCCATCGTGGCCCGCACTTTTCAGAGGAGCCGGGGCAGAGCCAAAGCCGCAGTGCAAAGCCGGAGCTACGAACAAGCGCTTCGTCGTTCTTCGAAAATGAGGCGATGCGGGATCAGGCTTCGGAAGCCAGCTGTCGACCCATAGCGGACAAACGTTCGCCCATAATGGATATACTTAATGCGGCCTCGGGGGAGGCCGCATTAAGAAAAGGGGACGTGGAGTGGAGCAAGAAGAATTTGTTGCAACGCTACTGTTTCCTGACGAGTATCGGCGGCAGCTCAATCAGGTTGCCGGGCTGACCTCAAGGCGAATTGATTTTCTAAAAAGTAAGTTCGGCTCCATGTCAGGCGGAGAGGTAGTCCAGATTCCCATCGAACAGTGCTCGGGCATTGCCTATAAGAACAGTCGGCCCGTGTACGTTATCGTTGCGGGAGTGCTTCTCAGCCTTGCGGCTCCGCTTTCGCTCTACGTCATAGCTACGAATTGGGAGGCTTTGGGGCCTGACGGCCGTGTTCCGGTCGGAGCGCTCTTTGTCGCAACGCTGTTTGGTCTGCGCATGGTCTTCGGTGCTCGTCGTCACGAGCTAACCTTCTCTTTAATGGGACGCTCAAGTCTCAAGTGGAGATCTAGGCCTGGAGACTTCAAATACAAACAGGCTAGCGTAGGCAAGGTCCTTGAGTTCGCGCGGTCAAAGGGCCTGCTGATAGAGCGGCCCCGATGAGCTAAACATATCGACCGACGCTGGAATGCTCCGCGTCCAATCAGCCTTATGACTATCCGCTTTCGACCCAAAGCAGACATTCGATCCAACACGACCCTTCATGGTTCTAATTCGACTCGCATGTTGAACACATGATTCGCAGCGAACGACCTGATTACCCGCTGAGTTTTCAGCTCATCGGCCGGGTTAGTTCTTTTGGACGAGCAGGTAGCAAGCATAGGAAGTTTTACGTTGGGGTAACCCACTCGCGCTGAGATACAGGTGCCTTCGAAAACCCCGCTACCACGAAAAAGATCCTGATCGACCACGGCGTCACCTACGACGGCGCCCTTGCTATAGAACTTGACCGTCACGCGCAGGCGGTACTGACAGCCCTTTATCCGCTTGAAATCCGCGTCCGTGGCGATGCGCGCCTCGAAGCTTCCATCACTCTCCCTGTCGGCAGCCAGATGCTGCTCCTTCAGCGCTGTATCGGTCGTGCCGTCGGCATCCGCTGCCACACGCGCCCGGGAGGAGCACGCTGGTTCCGTAGCTTCTGGAATGGCGGACACGGTGACCCAATCCACTGCCGAGTCCTTCTCTGTGGTGATCTTGAGCGTTCTGACCGTGGCATGAGGGTCTGGTGGCGGCTGGTCGATCTTCATCGGCAAGACTGCAGCAGGCATTTCCGCCGTGACCTCGCCTGCAGGTGAAGCACCCTGCGTCGCAGGAGGCAATGCTTGCTGCAGAAAGGATTCGAACGGCGCGACGTAATCATCACGTTGCAAACGATCATGCAGGAGCGTTGTCCAGAAGCCCTGATGCATCAGGGTGCTCCAGACATTGGCGGCAAAGTGCTCGTTGAGCAGATCCTGGCGACTGCCTATCGCCCCTCTTTCCTCGACAGGCAGCTGACGCTGCCGATACGTGGCTACCTTGTCATGGCCCTGATAGACGTCGAAAGCCATATCAACAAAGTCATCTCGCCCTGCCCGGGAGGGTGAGAAGCGGACGATGAAATGCACGATCTTGTTGTATGGCGCCACATCCGGCAGCTGGTCGGAGAACTGGTACTGACGCGGTACAACCGAAAGGCCACGTTTATCGATGAGCCCCTGAATTCGATAAGGATACGTCGTTGCGCTGGCCTTCCAATACATGCACCCGCATCCTTCGTCGCCGCCCAAATCAATGCCGGGCGGCACCAGCAGTAGGTCGTGTGGAATATCCGAATCCACAACGACCATACGGGTATCAACAGCAAGCGAGTGGGTAACTGGAAGCGGCCGAATGACCACTGCGCCCGGAGGCGGAAGGTCATTCAAGTGAAGAAGATTTGGCAGCGCGGTGTTGACGCCGAGCAGGAATGAGACGGACACGCCAAGAAGAATCCGCAGCGCCCAGTGGATGCGAAAAATCAGTGCGACCCAGGTAGCGAGGAGAACGTTGACAGCCGTCGGAAGAACCCACCAGCCGAACAGAAGATAAAAAAATCCTCCAAAAAACGAGCTGGCTGGAGCAATGGCGAAGAACTGCAGAGCTACCAGCATGAAGGCCGCGAAAGGCAACCAGAAAAGCAGTCGCTCCCGCCTGTCAACACGCTTCCCGGAAACCGATGGCATTTTGTCCTCTCCGTTTGACATCAAAATATGCCGGTTCCGCGTGCAGTTACAGCCAGCAACATCTTCAGATTCTACCTAAATTGCGTTCCGCTACATTCTGCAATGCATGCCGCGCCGCTTTAACGCAGCTACAGTGCTCGGTGTCCGCTCTTGGCCGAACTGAGATATTCGCGGTATTGAAAGTCCCGCTCGCAGAGGGAGTTTCTTGTTCTTGGCTCTACGCCTTTCGCAACCGCAACGCGGTTGCGCACCGAGTGTGCGCCATGGCGAGGGCATGGATGCCGGAGTTGATGCAACGCAGGAGCGGTTGCCCGATGCCTGCGAGGCGCGGAAGCGGGGTGGCCTTCTCTTTGGTTCCTTTCTCTTGGCCACTCAAGAGAAAGGGACTCGCCCTCCGTCAGGAGGACGAAAGCTTTTGCTCTGAACGCCGCATCGGCAGCAAGTTGTCGCCGTTCTGAAGCAAAGATCAAGAGCGAACCCCTCCCCGGCCCTCCCCTGCATGCAGGGGAGGGAGCAAGGCGTACGTGGACCAACTGTCGGCAACGGTGCTGTCGATCGGCATGAGCCGATACGTACTTGCACTCCCTGGAAGACCACGCCGGGCCCGGCGATGCTTACCCCGATCCCGCCTGGACGACTTGTGACGCACGGCGGCAAGACGGCCGGAAACTCCCTGTTAGACTCGCCCGACCGATCCGCGAAGGCGCTGGCGCACGCGGGATCGTCCGGGGTTTTCGACTGTCTTGCTGGGGGTTGGACGTGATGGCCGTGCCGTTGTCTTGGAAGGTGGGAGGTGCGGTGGCGGCGGTCGTCGCTGCTGCGCTGGCGTGGCATGGGGTCTCGCTGTATCTGGCCGCGCGCCACGCCGACGAGCTGACCATGGACGTCGCCCGCAATGCCGAGCTGGAGGCGCAGCAGGCCAGGGCGCAGGCGCAGCAGCGCAGCGCCCAGCTGGCGGCCACCCTGCAGCGCCAGCGCGAGGACCTGGCCAATACCTATCGGCAGGTCAGCGAGGATGCCGCGCAATACCACGCCGAACAGTTGCAGCGCGAGGAACGGCAGCGGCAGGAAGCGCAGCGGATCAAGGCCAGCTACCGGCTGGGGCCGGATCAGCAGTGCGCGGACGGCGTCGTGATCAATCGCAAGGGGTCCAGCTTCACCCAGGCGATCGGCAATACGGGCGCGCCGATCAAGTGCAGCGGCGACACGGCGGAAGAGCCGCTGCGCTGACGCGGGACCGCTACAGCAGTTCGCCCTGCGCGGGCGCGTAGCTGAGCCGGCCGTCGACGATGTGGGCGGGCGACGTGTACGGATGTTCGGTGGCGTGGCTGGCGTCGATGATGTGGATGACCTCGATGCCGCGCAGTTTCAGCACGTCCGACACGATCGAGCGGTGGCAGCGCCACCAGACCACCTCGGCGCACATCATGGCGGTGCGCTTGCCGGCGGCCAGTTGCAGCAGTTCGGCCAGGCCGTCGGCGAATTCCTCGCTGGCGGTGTAGTCGGCGTAGCCCTGGAACGAGGCGTTGCGCCACGCCGTGTTCGGCGAGCCCGGCTGCACCTTGCGGCGGCCGCCGAGTCTGGGAATCCACTGGTAGGCGATGCCGTGCGCGGGCAGCGACCGGGCCAGCGCCTCGCTGGCGAAGTGCGGATGGCGGCGCGAACCGGGGAAGCGGCGCACGTCGGCGATCGCCTCGATCCGGTATTCGTCGAGCAGGCCGAGGAACTCCTCCAGCGTGCGGGTGGAGTGCCCGATGGACCAGATCGTGGCGGGAACGGCGGGCATCGCTCAGTCGATCCTGTGTAGCGCCGCGCCTTTATGCATCGCGATGTGGTCGGTCTTGTCGCTCTTGATCTCGTACTGCGGATCGGCTTCGCTGCAACGGCGCATGTGGCCTTTGTAATCCGTGTCGCGCGTGTGCACCTTGATGATCTTTCCGCTGACGTGGCCGGCTTCGGAATTCCAGCGGACGTGGTCGCCGACCTTGAAGGCATGGTTCATCGCGATGTTCCCCGGAGCGTGGACATGCCGATCATTCCAGCACGAGCGCCGTGCACGAAGCGTGGCGACCCGGGGCCGCGCAGCAGCACGACCGTCACCGCGTGCCGACGTCGCGCACGAAGATCAAAAAGAACAACACGTGCATCGCCACGAGCGCGGCAAGCCAGTAGCCGACGACGTCACCGCTCCACACCCGGTACAGCGCCAGCGGATGCACCAGCAGCACGAACCACCAGCACAGGCGGGCCAGCTGGCCCGCCAGCCCGGGGTGTGACTCGCGGAAATGCAGAGTGCCGAAGCCGCCGGGAAAGACCGCCCAGCCGGTGCTGAATACCAGGAAGAAGGTAAAGGCCAACCGCCCCAACACCCACATGCGCGACTCCTTGCGTTGGCGCGTTCCGGCGGGAACGCGTTGTCGTGTGTCTACAGCGGCCGCAGCAGCTTGCGTACCGCGGGCAGGTTGCGCCGGCTGATTTCCGGCGCCAGTTCGGTGCCATCCAGCCGGGCCAGCACGCGGCCGTCGGCGAGGGTCTTCAGGCCCAGCAGCCGCGCCGGCGGCACCAGGCAGTTGCGATGCAGCCGCACCAGTTGCTCGGGGTAGGCCTCTTCCAGCTGGCGCAGCGATTCCTCGATCAGCAGTTCGCCGCGGCGATGATGGACCACCACGTATTTCTCGTCGGCCAGCAGGCAGGTCACTTCGTCCAGCGCGATGCGCACCTGTTCGCTGCCGTGGCGACCGTGCAGCCAGGCGACGGCTTCGCGGGGCGCATCGGCCAAGCGTCGCTGCGCGCGCTGCAGCGCTTCGCGCAGGCGCTCCAGCCGCACCGGTTTCAGCAGGTAGTCCGCGGCGCCCAGGTCGAAGGCCTTCAGCGCGTGCGCTTCGTAGGCGGTGCAGAAGATCACCTGGGGCCGGCTGCGGCCGGCCAGGCGTTGCGCCACGCCCACGCCGTCGATGCCGGGCATGTTGATGTCCAGCAACAGCACGTCCGGCTGCAGTTCGCCGATGGCGACCAGCGCCGCCTCGCCATCGGCCACGTTGCCGACGATCTCGACGCCGCCGCATTCGCCCAGCAGGGCGGCCAGGCGCGCCCGCGCCAGCGGTTCGTCGTCGACGATCAGCACGCGGGTCATGCCGGGCCTCCGGGAAGTTGCAGCAGTACCACGAAGCGATCGCCACGGGGCTCCGCCACCACGCGGGCCTGCGGCCCGTAGCGCCAGCCCACGCGGCGCCGCACATTGTCCAGGCCGTGGCCGTTGCCGCCGACCGCGGGCGTGGCCGGCAACGGATTGATGATCTCGATGCGCACGCCGCGGCCTTCGCGCTGTCCGCGCAGGATCACCTCGCCACCTTCGCGCAGCGGCTGGATGCCGTGGCGCACGGCGTTCTCCACCAGCGGCTGCAGCAGCAGCCGCGGCAGCGGAAAGTCGGCCGGCAGGTCATCGAGTTCGCGGGTCACCCGCAGCCGTGGGCCGAGCCGCAGCTGTTCGATCGCGAGGTAACGCTCGACCAGGGCCAGCTCCTCGCCCAGCGTGCCGTCGGCGCTGTCGTGCTGGCCCAGCGCGGCGCGGAACAGTTCGGACAGATCTTCCACCGTGCGTTCGGCGGCGGCCGGATCGACCCGGATCAGGGCGGCCACGGTATTCATGCTGTTGAACAGGAAGTGCGGGCGGATGCGCGCCTGCAAAGCCTCCACCTGGGCCCGCGTCACCGCGGCCAGCCGCGCCTGCCACTGCGCCAGCACGTAGAAGTAACGCAGCATCGCGGCGCCGAGCAGGGCCGCGATCACCAGGTTGTCGCGGGTATAGGCCAGCGTGCTGCTCTTGATCAGGCGCATCTGCAGGGCGCCGTCGAACCAGTGCGCGACCAGGCTGGCCAGCAGCACGATCAGCATGATCAGCAACCACACGCCGACATACGGCAGGTGGCCGGGCAGGCGTTGCAGCGCCGGTCGCAACTTGCACAGCAGCACGCCGACCACCAGCACCAGCCAGGTCACGAACAGCATGCTGACGCTGTACGCCGACCAGACGCGCGGGTCGTCGCCGGCCAGCCACATCACGGTCACCGTCAGCGCGCCGACCACGAACATCGCGAACAGCGCCGGCAGCCGGCAGAAGTCCGGCAGCGGGCTTTGTTCGGCGGGGCCGCGAGGCTTGCGGCTGGGCGTGGATTCGCGCATGCGGCAAGTATGCCGCAGCCAACGCCGGCTTAGGCCAGCCGCTGGCCGAGCCAGTGACGCAGGTCGCCGATCTCCTCGGCGCAGACCGCGTGGGCCATCGGATAGGTGTGCCAGTCCACCGTGTAGCCCAACGCCTGCAGCGCGTTGCGCGAGTCGCTGCCCCGCTGCAGTACGACCACCGGATCAGCGGTGCCGTGGCCCCAGAAGATCGGCGTGGCGGCGTTCGCCGCGTGGCGCTCGCTGGCCACCGTGGCGGAAATCGGCAGGTAGGTGGACAGCGCCACGATGCCGGCCAGTTTCTGCGCATGGCGGACGCCCGCCGAAAGCGCGATCGCACCGCCCTGCGAAAAGCCGGCCAGGATGATCCGCTCGGCAGGCACGCCGCGCTCGTGCTCGCGGGCGATCAGTGCCTCGGTTTCGGCGACCGAGGCGCGGATGCCGGCCTCGTCCTGGCGCGAGGTGAGGTCGAAGCCGGTGATGTCGTACCAGGCCCGCATCGACATGCCGTTGTTGATCGTCACCGGCCGCACCGGCGCATGGGGAAACACGAAGCGCAGCGCCGGCCATGCCGGATCGACCAGCTCCGGCACGATCGGCGCGAAGTCATGGCCGTCCGCGCCCAGCCCGTGCAGCCAGATGATGCTGTGGGTGGGATGGGTGGCGGTTTCGTGTTCGACGGCGGGCAGAGTCATGGGGAGTTTTCTCGTGATCAGGGTTGCATGGTTACCGGATCGATCGAGCGTACCTGCAGCACGCTGGAAATTTCCGGTGTTTCCATCCGGGTATTGTCGCCGGTGTCCCTGAAGCCGACCTGCAGCAGCGCCGCCCTTTCCTTTTCGCTGTGGGGTGGTGGGCTGGCGCGCTTCGCCTGGTTGCGATCATCGAGGCGGAATTCGATGTACGCCCGTATCCGGGCCGCCGCCGGGTGGCCATCGACGGTTTCCGGGCTGACGGCATGTCGCTGGAACCAGTCGGTGGCGGCCACCTTCAACAACGAAGGACGGCCGCGTCCGCCGCTGACGACGCTGCGCGCATCGGTCAGGCTGATCTTGCCGTCTGGCCGAACCGTGCCGGCCATCGCGACGAGGCCGGTTACGCCCAGCCCGATGGCGGCGGCGGGATAGCTCGGCTGCAGCCGTCGATCCCATGTCGGTCCGTGGCGCACGTAGCTGATGCGCAGCGTGTAGTTGCCGCTGTCTTCGGGGATCGCGTCCAGTCTCGCCTCAATGAAGGTGTGTGCGGGTACGGCCTTTCCGTCCTGACGCGCCGGCTCGAACCGCCACTGCTTCAGTGCCAGGTCGAGCGCGGCAGCGAGGGGTTTGGCGGTTTCGGCTTCCGGCTGGGTTTGCGTTACCTCGCCTTGCGCGTTCACATCCGCGCCAATGACGAATACCTGTGTGCGCGTGTCGGCTGCGCGCGCTGGCAACGCCCACAACAGCAGCAGGGTAGCGCAGAGGAAAAGGCCTTTCGTCATGGATGTTCCTGCCCTTGCGGTGTTGCCGCCCGCAATCTGCGTGCTGGCATCGTACCGATCGCGCGCAGGCTCATGGGCCGGCGATGATCGTAGCCACGCGGCTGGGTTGGAGCGGACTGTCCAGCGCCACCTCCTGCTCCGATGGCAGCGGGATGCCTGCCCGTGCATCCTCGGCGGCTTCCTTCTGCTGGTCCGCCCGCAGGATTGCGAGCTGGCGGGCGGTGAAGTTGGGTGGGGTGAGCGTGAAGTTCACCGGAATGCGCAGGCGCGTGGCCACCGGCTTGCCCTCGACCTGTTCGGGGTCGGCGTTCCAGTGCCTAGCCGCGGCCAGCACCGCGGCGTAGAAGACCTTGTCTGCCGGCCACTCCTCGAACCGGTTGCTGACTTTCATGTCACTGAGATGGCCGTCCGGCTGCACGGTGGCGTCCAGGTAGACAAAGCCGGCCCGGCCCATGCTCACGGCTTTCACCGGGTACTTCGGCAGCAATTTATGTTTGGCCAGTCGCGGTCCGTTGCCTTGGAAGATGATCCGGACGTCATGGCCGCCGCGGGTATCGGGAGTCACCCGCAACTTGAGCTTCACGAAGGTGTGCGCCGCCACCGCCTGACCATTCACCGTGGCCGGCACGAATTGCCATTGCCTCACGGCGGCCTCCAGGATCTTTGCCAGGGGCGCCGGAACGTCGGCCTCCGGTTCGGTGGCCGTGACGTGCCCGCCGGCATCCACGTCGGCGCCGATCGCGAAATAAGCCTCGCGCACCTCGTCGGCGTGCACCGCTTGGGCGCAGGCCAGCAGCAAGGCCGCGCCAATCAGGAAATGTCTCATGTCTTGCCTCCCTGTGGGCGCCGCCCCGAGCGTCCGCCGAGGAACATCATCGGCGGACGGCGAGCTTTGTACCAGTACCGCACCGTCGACCGAAGAGGAGCGGTCCGCGGCGGGCCGGCGATCCCTGACCTTTGGCACGGTGCTCCGGCTTCGGCGTGTCGGCTCGGCTATGCTGGCTTTTTGTCCGGGAGGAATCCATGCGTCGACTGCTGCTTGCCGCTCTCGTTGCCTTGACCGTCGCGCCGCTGGCAGTGGCCGCCGCACCGGCGTCGACGCCGCTCGACCTCGAAACCATCATGGCCAACCCCGACTGGATCGGCCAGGCGGTGGAGTCGCCGTACTGGAGCGTGGATGGGCGGCATGTCTACTACTCGCTGAAGCGCGACGGCAGCCAGCTGCGCGATCTGTACCGAGTCGATCCGGCGGGTGGCCCGGGCGTGAAGCTGGACCCGGCGGCACTGGCGCAGGCGGACGGCCCGGCGGTGTTCGATCGCGAGCACCGGCACGCGGCGTTCGTCCTGCATGGCGACGTCTTCATGGTCGACCTGGCCAGTGGCCGGCGCAGCCAGGTCACCCGCACGCCGCAGGATGAATCCGCGCCGCGCTTCTCGGCCGATGGCCGCGCGCTGCAGTTCCGCGACGGCAACGACTGGTACAGCCACGACCTGGCCAGCGGCGTCACCGCGCCCGCGGCGGTGCTGAAGTTCGTCGACGATCCGCAGGCAAAGCAGCCCGATGCGCTGGGCGCGCGCCAGCTGGAATTGTTCAAGACCTTGCGCGACATCAGGAACGAACGGCAGGCCCGCCATGAACAGGAGAAGACGCTGGCCGCCGCCGATCCGGGCCGGGTGCCGGCGCCGTTCTTCCTCGGCGACCAGGTCAGCCTGGTCGACAGCGAGCTGTCGCCGGATGGCCGCTGGCTGCTGCTGGTCACCATGCCGAAAGACCACGAGGCGGGCAAGGCGCCCGAACTCACCCACTACGTCACCGACTCCGGCTATGCCGAACAGCAGGAAACCCGCGTCTACGTGGGTCGCAACGATCCGGCGCCGCAGTCGCTGCTGCTGCTCGACCTGGCCAGTCACCGCTCGTGGCCGCTGGCCAGCGACACGTTGCCGGGCATCAAGGACGATCCCCTGAAAGACTTGCGCGCAAAGGCCATCGCCGCGTTGCAGAAGGCCGGCAAGGACGACCAGGCCAAGGCGCTGAGGGCGCCCGCCGTGCGGGCCGTGGGCATCATCTCCAGCGCCGACGACGGCGGTGGCGGCGGCATCGTGTGGAGCGACGATGGCCGCAATCTCGCCATCCAGTTGCGCGCGATCGACAACAAGGACCGCTGGATCGCCAGCGTCGATTTTGCGAAACGCGCGCTGGTGAACCAGCAGCGGCTCACCGACCCCGCCTGGATCAACTGGAACTTCAACGATTTCGGCTGGCTGAAGGATGGCCGCACGCTGTGGTACCTGAGCGAGCAGGACGGCTACTCGCATCTCTACACCAAGGCGCTGGACGGCAAGCCCAGGGCGCTGACCAGCGGCTCGTTCGAAACCAGTCATCCGCAGCTGAGCGAGGACGGCCGCTGGTTCTACGTGCGCACCAACCAGGTCGCGCCGTACAGCTACGACGTCTACCGCGTGCCCTCCGCGGGCGGGCAACTGGAGCGCGTCACGAATTACCAGGGCATGGACGACTTCGCGCTGTCGCCCGACGGCACCCGGCTGGCCGTGCTGCATTCCTCGCCCTACGTGCTGTCGCAATTGGCCGTCCAGCCGTCCGCGGGCGGCGCGCCGCGCGAGCTGACCGACACCATGAAGCCGGCGTTCACCGCCCGCGCCTGGATCGCGCCGAAGATCGTCGAGGTGAAGTCCAGCCACGGCGCCGGCAACATCTACGCGAAGTATTACGGTCCGGCCGACGAGAGCGCCGCCTCGAAGCCGGCGGTGATCTTCGTGCATGGCGCGGGCTACCTGCAGAACGTCACGCTGTCGTGGTCGAACTACTTCCGCGAGCAGATGTTCCACAACCTGCTGGTGCAGCAGGGCTACGTGGTGCTGGACATGGACTACCGCGCCTCCGAGGGCTACGGCCGCGCGTGGCGCACCGCGATCTATCGCCAGATGGGCCATCCCGAACTGGAAGACCTGCTGGACGGCAAGGCCTGGCTGGTGCAGAACCACCACGTCGATCCGCAGCGCGTGGGCATCTACGGCGGCAGCTACGGCGGCTTCATGACCGAGATGGCCCTGCTGCGCGCGCCTGGCGAATTCGCGGCGGGTGCGGCGCTGCGCCCGGTCAGCGACTGGACGCTGTACAACCACGAGTACACCTCGGACATCCTCAACGACCCGCAGCTCGATCCGGAGGCGTTCAAGACCAGCTCGCCGATCGAGTACGCCGACAATCTGCGCGATCCGCTGCTGATCCAGCACGGCCTGATCGACGACAACGTGCTGGCCGAGGATTCGATCCGCCTGTACCAGCGCCTGATCGAACTGCACAAGAAGAACTTCTGGATCTCGCTGTATCCGATGGAGCGCCACGGCTTCGTCCACGCCGATTCGTGGCACGACGAATACCGCCGCATCGACGAGTTGTTCGAAACGTATGTGAAGCCGGTGAAGGGTGGTGCCGTCGGGAGGTAATCGGACCGCGACTGGACGTCAGATTGAGTGAGTCGGCATCGGCTACCACATGTCGGCGCCGTAACCGGAGGCTTGATGGCCATGGACAACTATCGCTTGATCTTGAAGCGTGTGGGTTGGGTGCTGATTGTCACGGGGGTGCTCGATGTCGCGTACATGATCTACTGCATCACGCGCGGCATGAGTTACTCCTCAAGTTTCAATATTTTCGCAATCGTGGCCGGGGTGTTCCTGTTGAGGGGACACCTCGGTGCAGTGCGGCTGATCACCCGACTCGCTGCTTTCATGCTGTCTGCGTCGCTGGGGACACTGCTGGTCTTGCTCCCTCTCATGCAGCCGCCGGGTTTGTGGCTCGCACGGTGGCGTCTTGATCCGGTGAGTACGTTGCTGGGCTTTGCCTTCATGATCGTCGTCATGGTGCTTTTGTTCTGGGTCTACCGGCAATTGCGTGCACCTTCGGTAGTTCAAGCTCGAGTAGTCGCAGGGCAGTCAGGTTCGCCACCCAAAGCGGCATTCCCGACGGGTATGGTGCTCGTGGCAGGTCTCGCAACAATCATGCATTTCGTCATGCATGGGGAAATGAGTGCCAGGGCCATCCAGCTCGCTGAGGCCAAGGAAGGACCCACATACAAGTATTCCGTCACAAGCATGAACTGGGGCGGCGATCATGGGCGGGCCAGTGTCACTGCATACAACGATCGCGAAATAAAATCGGTGGACGTGGAGTGGTAGTGGTGGTGCTTGGCCGGCAGAGAGCCGCTCTTTTCCTATAGCTCTGTGCGGAATCGCTCGCATTCCGATGGTTTTATTGCATGATCACGACGGGGAAGCGCCGGTTGGCGCGGGAGCCTTCCGGCACCACGGCGCCACCGACTGGAATATCGAATACGAGGGGCTTATGAAGAAGTCGGGTTTCGCCGCGATCGCGGCATCGATGCTGTTGGCGTGCTCGGGTTGCACCGTGGTGTCGCCGGATGCCGGCCAGCAGGCCGTGCTGATCGACAAGCCGGTCCTGTTCGGTCACGGTGGCGTGCGCGACCAGCCGGTGACCACCGGCCTGACCTATACGTGGTTCTCCACGAAGCGCATCTACGTCAACATGTTCCCGCAGCAGTACGACGGCAACTTCGGCGACCTGATGTCGAGTGACGGTGTGCCGCTGGATTTCCACGCGATCATCCGCCTGCAGGTGACCGATCCGGTGGCGCTGGTGAAGAACTTCGGTCAGGACTGGTACAAGAACAACGTGGAGCAGGAGTTCTTCAACCGGGTGCGTTCGGCGGTGAAGAAGCATGGCATGAACGAGACGGCGATCCAGACCACCGCCATCGACGAGATCGACAGCGAAGTCAGCCGTGAGATGACCGAATACCTCAACCAGAACAAGCTGCCGATCCGCCTGCTCAAGATCACCGTGGGCAAGGCCAATCCGCCCGACGCGGTGCGCAACCAGCGCGTGGAAACCGCGCAGCAGGAACAGCGCGTGCTGACCGAGCAGAAGCGCGACCTGGCCGAACAATCGCGCAAGGCCGCCGAGCAGAGCCGCGCCGAGGCAGACAACGCCTATCGCCTGGCGATGAACCTCAGCCCGGCCCAGTTCGTCGAGATGGAACGCATCAAGATGCAGACCGAAGTGTGTGCGGTGAATGATGCGAAGTGCACCTTCATCATCGGCAGCGCGGTCGATCCGGTGGTCAACGTGAAATGAGCCGGCCTCCCGCACGCCGATGCGTGCGCGCCGCATGCCAAGGGAATGGTTGCCGATGAATCTTGCCCTGTTCGATTTCGACGGAACGATCACCAGCCGCGAAATGTTTTCCGACTTCATGCACTTCGCGGTGACCCCGCGGCGGCTGGCTGCCGGCAGGGTGCTGCTGGCGCCGGTGGTGATCGGCTACAAGCTGGGGCTGGTCTCCAGCAACGTCATCCGCTCGCAGGTGGTGCGCTTCGGCTTTCGCGACGAACCGCTGGCGCGGCTGGACCAGGCCGGGGAACGGTTTGCGCGCGAAGTGCTGCCGGGTGTGCTGCGCGCACAGGCGATGGAGCGCATCGCCTGGCACAAGGCGCAGGGCGACGTGGTCGTGGTGGTGTCCGGCGCGCTCGATGTCTACCTGCGGCACTGGTGCGAGCAGCACGGTCTGGCGCTGATCTGTTCGGAGCTGGAGCGGGTCGACGGCCGTTACAGCGGCCGTTATCGTGGTCGCCAGTGCGTGGGTGCGGAGAAGCCGCGCCGGGTGCTGGAACAGTACAACCGTGACGACTTCGATCGCGTCTACGCCTACGGCGATACCAGCGAAGACCTTGACCTGCTGCGCATCGCTGACCGAAAGTACTTCAACTGGCGGGAAGTGGCCTGATCACGCAGCGCGGGGCGAATGCCCTGCATGGGGGAAACATGCGCAACAAAGGGATGGGTGTGCTCGTGTCGTGTTGTCTGCTGCTGGCCGCCTGCGCCAAGCCGCTGCCGCCGGAGAAGGCGGCCTACGCCGGCTACTGGCGGGCGCAGAAGATGGCCTTGCTGATCACCGCGGGCGGCAACGTCCAGTACAAGCGCATGCAGGACGGAAGCAGCACCTCGGTCAATGGCCCGCTGCAGAGGTTCGAAGGCGACAACTTCGTGGTCGGCGTCGGCCCGATCAAGACCACCTTCGTGGTGTCGGTACCGCCGCATCAGGACCAGGGCGCCTGGAAGATGGTGGTCGATGGCGTGGAGCTGACCCGCACTCCGCCGGGCGGCTGAGCCGCGAAAAGAATCCGGCCACGACGGGCCGGGGTGGGCGCGTGTCATGGCCGGGAAACCGGCGACGCCGCAGGCGGCCAGTGCGGGCCTGCAGCCTCAGGGGGAGCGAGTTTGCCGCCGGATTACCTGACCGCCATTACCTGACCAGCAGGGTGGCGGTCATGGTGGGGTGGAACTTGCAGAAGTATGTGTGGCTGCCGGCGGTGACGGTGAAGCGTCCGCTGGCGCCCGCCTTCAGGTCGAGATCGACGCTGCCGTCGCGCGCGGTGACGCTGTGCTCGAGGATGTCATGATTGGTCCATTCGATGATGTCGCCGGCGCGTACGTCGGTCGGCACCGGGCCGTACTGCATCTTGTCGATCATGATCACGTGCACCCGCGGGGCATGCGCCGCGGACGCCGGCGCACCGGCGGCCGTGGCGACAGGTAGCGAGGCGACGGCCAGCAGCCACAGGCCGCACAGCA
Organism: Rhodanobacter sp. Root179; assembly: GCF_001428465.1. NCBI lineage: Bacteria > Pseudomonadati > Pseudomonadota > Gammaproteobacteria > Lysobacterales > Rhodanobacteraceae > Rhodanobacter > Rhodanobacter sp. Root179. The sequence goes on from NZ_LMHR01000028.1 coordinate 14,692, forward strand.
GTGTCGTCATGCGCAGCATCGCGCTCTCCCTACTTCAGGCTCTGCGCGAGATGCTCGGCATGCATCTGGTGCGACTGGAAAAGCTTCAGCCCGGTTTCCAGCAGCGACTTCAGTTCCGCGTTCTGCGCCGACGGGATCAGGGTGTCCTGCAGGGCCGCGTTGACCGCCTTGTGGTAAGCCACTTCGTTGGCGGCATAGGCCTTGTCGTAGGCGCTGCCACTGAGCGCGGCCAGCTTCTTCTGCTCGGCCGCGGCGTTGCCGGCCAGCGACTGGCTGGTCGGGTTGTCCTGCGGGGTCACGCCCAGTTTCTTCACCAGCGCCAGCGCCTGGTCGTTGACCGCGGCATGGTCGCGGGCCATTTCCTCGGCGAACGCGCGCACCGCCTTGTTGTGCGACTTCTGCAGCGCCTGCTTCGCCGCGGTGACGTCGATCACGCCGGCGGTATAGGCGATGTGGGCGATCTGCGCGTCGTTGATCGCGGGTGCTGCGGCCGGTGCCTGCGCGGCGTATGCGCTGGCGAAACTGCTCAGGCCGAGGGTGAGGACGAGGGCGAACAAGGACTTGGTCATGACGAATGCTCCGTGAAGAAAGGGGCCGGCATTGCTGCCGGTGCCCATGAGATGCAGCAGCGGGGCACAGGTTCCGGCCGGCGAGGCGGACGCCGCGGGAACCTCGCGCGGGGCGCCTGCATCGGATCAGCTGTCATCCCACCGATAACGCCTGCATGCTCGAACTGGATCAGAACCCCACGCCCGCCGCCGCTGCGCCGTTGCCGATCGCGGATTGCCCGCGCCCCACCCGCGCCGAGGCCGAGGCCGCCGTCCGCACGCTGATCCGCTGGGCCGGCGACGACCCCGCCCGCGAAGGCCTGCTGGCCACGCCCGCCCGCGTGGTGCGGGCGTACGAGGAATGGTTCGCCGGCTACCGGCAGGATCCGGCCGAACTGCTCAGCCGCACCTTCGGCGAGGTCGGTGGTTATGACGAGGTGGTGATCCTGCGTGACATTCCGCTGCAGTCGACCTGCGAGCATCACATGGCGGCGATCACCGGCGTGGTGCACATCGCCTACCTGCCGAGTCGGCGCGTGGTGGGCATTTCCAAGCTGGCGCGGCTGGTCGAGGCGCTGGGTCGCCGTCTGCAGATCCAGGAGCGGCTGACCGCGGAGATCGCCGATACCCTGGCCCGGGTGCTGCAGCCGCGGGGCGTGGCGGTGATCGTCGAGGCCAGCCACGCCTGCCTGTCATCGCGCGGGGTGCGCGCGCACGGGGTGTCGATGCAGACCCGGCGCCTGCTCGGCGAATTCGCCCGGGAGCCGCGGCGGCGGGAAATCCTGGCGGCGCTGGCCGGCTGAACGGGAACCCCGGAGCGCCCTGCCGCATCGGATCGGTGTAAAAGGAGAAAACCATGTCAGCCCATGCCCATCTCGCACCCGTTGATTACGCCGCGCTGGACGACCACGCGCTGGTGGCGCAGGTTCGCGCCGGCCATCGCGAGGCGTTCCGCCACATCATGCAGCGCTGCAACCAGCGGCTGTTCCGCGTGGCGCGCGCCGTGCTCGGCGAAGACTCGGAAGCGGAAGACGTGCTGCAGGAATCGTATATGCGTGCCTATCACAAGCTGGATTCGTTCCGCGGCGACTCGACCCTGCTGACCTGGCTGACCAGCATCGTGCTGAACGAGGCGCGCGGCCGGCTGCGCAAGCGCCACACCATGGTGGGCCTGGAGCAGGTCGACGCGGCGCCCGACGACAGCCACCAGATCATCCAGTTTCCGTCGAAGTTCGGCAGCGAGGACCCGGCCGTGTCCGCCGCCCGCGCGCAGATCCGCCACCTGCTCGAACACGCCATCGACGCACTGCCGCCGGCGTTCCGCACCGTGTACATGATGCGCGACGTGGAAGAGTGTTCGGTGGAGGAAACCGCGACCCTGCTGGCGATCAAGCCGGAGACCGTGAAGACCCGGCTGCATCGCGCCCGGCGCCTGCTGCGCGCCGCATTGCACGATCAGCTGGCCACCACCATGGGCGAAGCCTTCCCGTTCATGGGCCGGCGCTGCGCCCGCGTCACCGACGCGGTGATGGCGCGACTGGAAGGCGAGTTGGCCGGCTGAGGGTTACAGCGGGATTTCGCGGGCGGCCGCCGTCCGATCACGGCACAACCAGCCGGCCGACAGCAGCAGCCACGCCAGGATCAGCGCGATCACCAGCCGCTGCTCCAGCCCGCGCGGCATGCCATGCCACAGCGCATCCACCCAGATCGCGGCGAAGCCCGCCAGCGCCAGCCCGAAGGCCGGCGCGAACCGCCGGCGCCAGCGTGGATCGACGCGCAGCCGCCACGACTGCAGCAGCGCCGCCACGGTGACGCACAGGAAGGCCGCCTGCGCCGCCACGCCGTGCACGAAACCTTCCAGCGTGGGCGCACGGCCTGGCAGGTTGCTGTGCGCCAGCGCCGTCACGCACAGGCCGAGGCCGGCAGTGGTGAACAGCAGCCACGGCGCCGCGCTGCGCTGGCGCACGTCGAACGCCCGGTAATAACCCGCGCCCAGCGCGCACAGCGCGATGGCCAGCACGACGTAGGCGGCCTGCAGCCAGTGGCCGTGCGCATCCAGCAGGTAGAAGCTGAGCGGCGCATCCCGCCAGTCCAGGTCGCCGCGCAGCAGTTGCACCGCCACGGCAACCAGGATGAAGAACAACAGCCCGGCCAGCGCGATGCGGCCGAGCGTGGCGGGCGTCGGTGCGTGCGACCGTTCCATCAGCGTCCTGCGGGGGACGGCGGCATATCCGCCTCGATGCGTTGCAGGCGATCGGCCAGGGTCGCCCGCGACAGTTCGCCCATGTGCGTGTCGCGCAGCCGGCCGCGGGCATCGATGAACAAGGTGGTCGGATAGCCGCGCACGTTGTAGTAGTTCGACAGCTGCAGGTTCTCGTCGGTCAGCACGTGTTGCAGCGTCAGTTGCTGTGCCTGCAGGAACTGCCTCACCGTGGCCGCGGACTCGCCCTGGTCGGCAAACACGAAACGCACCTGCGGCATCCTGCGTTGCGCCTCGGCCAGCACCGGCATCTCGCGCCGGCAGGGACCGCACCAGGTGGCCCACAGGTTGATCATCGTGGGCTGGCCGCGCAGGCTTTCGACATCCATCGCGCGCCCGTCGAGATCGCCGAGCTGCAGCGTGGGCAGCGGCGCCTGCGCCTGCGCGGTGAGCTTGTAGGCGAGCAGGCCGGCGAAGCCCGTGGCCGCGATGCCGATGGCCACACTGGCGGCCAGCGGACGCCGCAGCGATGGCCGGCGCCAGCCGACCAGCAGCGCGGCCACGATCACGCCCAGCGTGCCCGCGAGCGGATCGAAGCCGTGATCGCGGATGTTCAGGATGCTCAGCGGTTGCTGCGCGTACTGTGGCCACCAGCCGGCCACATAGGCCAGTCGCGCGCCGAGCAGGCCAAGGCCGAGGATCAGGAACAGCGGGTTGCCGGTGTCGGCGTAGCCACGCCGATGCAGGAAGCCGGCCATGGCCAGCGCGGCGATCACGCCGAACAGCAAGGCCAGCAGGCCGGAGGAAAGAACGAGTGGTCCGAGATTCACGCGATGAAGTCCTGGTCGAACAGGTGCGCGTGGGCCGCGCCGGGTACGGCCCACCTTAACCGGTTCGGCGCCCGGGACGAGCGTTCAGGACAGCGCGGCGGCCTCGCGGGCCAGTTGCTCGATCCCGGGCCAGTCGCCCGCGGCGAGCTTGTCCGCCGGGGTGAGCCAGGAGCCGCCGACGCAGATCACGTTGGGCAGGCGCAGGAACTCCGGCGCGCTGGCCAGGCTGATGCCGCCGGTGGGGCAGAAGCGGATCTGCGGCAGCGGGCTGGCCCAGGCACCGAGCAACTTTGTGCCACCGGCGGGCACCGCGGGGAAGAACTTCAGGTGGCGATAACCGCGCTCGAGCAGGGCCATCGCCTCGCTGGCGGTGGCCACGCCGGGCAGCAGCGGCAGCTCGCTGTCGTCGGCCGCGTCGAGCAGCCGTGGCGAGGTACCCGGCGACACGGCGAAGCGGGCGCCGGCCTGCAGCGCGGCCTGCAGGTCACGCGCGGTCAGCGCGGTGCCGCAACCGACCACCGCGCCTTCCACCTCGGCGGCGATCGCGCGGATCGCGTCCAGCGCCGCGGGTGTGCGCAGGGTGACCTCGATCGTGGGGATGCCGCCGGCGACCAGCGCGCGCGCCATCGGCACGGCGTGGCGGGCGTCGTCGATGATCACCACCGGGATCACCGGCGCCAGTCGCATCAGGGATTCGACTTGCTGCTGTTTTTGTTCGATGGAGGTGGTCACGGAAAGCTCCGGTTGTCTTGGCTCCTCCCCCC
>NZ_LMHR01000029.1:0-19562 GCF_001428465.1 Rhodanobacter sp. Root179
ATTCCCGATTCCCGATTCCCGATTCCCGATTCCCGATTCCCGATTCCCGATTCCCGATTCCCGGCTTATGAGCAAGCAATCCCCCATCATCGCCCCCTCCATCCTCGCCGCCGATTTCGCGCGGCTCGGCGAGGACACCGCCGCAGCGCTGGCCGCCGGTGCCGACTGGGTGCACTTCGACGTGATGGACAACCATTACGTGCCGAATCTCACGATCGGGCCGATGGTGCTGCAGTCGCTGCGCAAGTTCGGCATCACCGCGCCGATCGACGTGCATCTGATGGTCAAGCCGGTGGACCGCATCGTGCCGGACTTCGCCAAGGCCGGCGCCAGCCTGATCAGCTTCCATCCGGAGGCCAGCGAACACATCGACCGCACGCTCGGCCTGATCAGGGAATCCGGCTGCCAGGCCGGCCTGGTGTTCAATCCGGCCACGCCGCTGGATCATCTCGACTACGTGATGGACAAGCTCGACATGATCCTGATCATGTCGGTGAACCCGGGTTTCGGCGGCCAGAAATTCATTCCGGGCACGCTGGACAAGTTGCGCCAGGTGCGCGAGCGGATCGAGGCCGGTGGTCGCGACATCCGACTTGAAGTGGATGGCGGTGTCACCGCGCAGAACATCGGTGCGATCGCCGCCGCCGGCGCCGACACCTTCGTGGCCGGCTCGGCGATCTTCCATGCCGCGGACTATCGCGCCGAGATCGAGGCCATGCACCGGGCGATTGCCGGATCGCGCACATAAAAATCCCGACGCAGTGAACGGCTGCGCCGGGATAAACGTCGTCGGAGACGTGAGAGGAAACACCATGATTGGTGTGCCGGCACGGCCACTATGGGGAGGGACTCACGCCGTGCCGGCACGTTCCACGGCAAGGAACCGCACCAATCACAAGTTCTGACCGGGCTGTTCGGCTTTGGTTCCCGCGATGCGGGGCGAAACCGCCATGCCGTCATTCAGTTTCAGCCGGCGCGCCTGCACCACGTAGCGCAGCGGGCCGCCCGGAACCACCGCATCGAACGGATAGCAGGTGACCAGCCACAGCCCGTCCATGCTGTCGCGGGGCGGAACGCGCGCCTGCCGACTGTCGATGACGCGGCTGTCCGTCACCACGTAGTCGCTGCTGCCGCGCGGGCCGTCTAGGGCCAGCCGGTCGCCCGGGCGCAGCGAGGGCAGGAAGCGGAACTGGGTGTCGCGATGCGCGCTGATCACGCCGAGTCCCGCGGCGCCCGGGCGCGCGCCGCCGGTACTCCAGCCCGGGCCGAACGCCAGCGCCTGGCCGCTGTCGCCATCCAGCACGATCAGGTCCTGATGCAGGCGCGGTACGCGCAGCCGCGCCAGCGGGGCGATGTCGGCCCACGGCCACGGCCGCTGGGAGAGCCGTCCGTGATCGGAGCGCGTCCAGGCCCGCTCCAGCAGCAGCTGCGCTAGCGCGGCCTTGGCGTGGATCCAGACGCCGTTCAGGCCCAGCCCCGCGGCCAGCATCAGCGCGCCGAACATCAGCGCGCGCCATGCCCGCTGCCGGATCATCGGCATGCCCGTTGCCGCCACCACGCCAGCGCCGCCAGCAGCAGCGCCAGCAGGGACAGCCAGAGTTCCAGCTCGGCCGCCGTGGCGGTCTGCGCGAAGTGGGTGCCGGCGGGCATCACGTTGGCAATCTGCTGGTGCTTCAGCGCGGCATCGGCGCTGCGCGCCGGGGTCCGGTCCACCGCCACCAGGCTGGTATAGGCGCTGACCAGATGGGCGTCCAGCGCGGTGCGGGTGATCGCCTCGACCAGCTCCGGCGCATCGCCGCCGCGGGCCAGCTGGTCGGACAGGTCGGCGATGCGCGACTGCGCCCACAGCCGATCCAGTCCCGCGGCCGGCCTGGCGGCGGACAGATCCGCGGGCACCGTCCACGCCCGCTCGGCCAGCTGGCCGTGCACCTGCACGCGGTCGACCGGCGCGGCCAGCCTGGCGGTGACCAGCAGCGGCTCGCCCAGGTACAGGTCGGGCAACTGCCGCGGATAGACGTCGCTGCCGGCCGGCCAGTCCACCTTGAGGTCGCGCAGGGCAGGGTGATCCAGCCGGGCCAGCAGGCTGACCATCGCCTTGCCCACGTTGCCGGTGTCGGTGACCAGCGTTTCGCTGCCGCGACCATGACGCGCGGCGGCCTGCAGGAAGCCTGCGTTCGGCGCATTGCCGATGCCGATCGGGAACAGTCGCGAATCACCCAGCTGCTCGTCGATCAACTGCATCAGGCCGTTCGGATCGTCGACCGCGCCGTCGGTGGCGAACAGCACCTGGCGCACGTAGCCGGGCGGCGCATGGCCGGCCAGCGCGAAGCGCAGCGCCGGCGCCATCTCGGTGCCGCCGTTGGCCTGCAACTGGTCGACCCAGGCGCGGGCTTTCTGCAACGCCTCGGGCGTGGCGGCCACCGCCTCGCTGGACCACGGGTTCAGTGTCGAATTGAATTCGGCCACGTTGAAGCGGTCGCCCGGCTGCAGCTGGCTCAGCGCCAGATCCAGCGCCGCGCGCGCCTGGCGGATCGATTCGCCGCCCATCGAGCCGGAGGTGTCGATGATCAGGACCAGCTCGCGCGGCAGGCGCTGCGCCTGTTGCTGCGGCGGCATCAGCATCAGCATCGCGTAATGGGCGCCGTCGATGTCCTGGCGGAAGCTGGCCACGTTGGGCTGGGTTTGCGGCTGCGGCTGCCAGCTCAGCATGAAGTCGCGGTCCGGCAGCACGCTGGCGTCGCGCAGGCGGATGTCCCAGCGCTGGTCCTGCCGCGTGCTGATGATCGCGTGACTGGAGCTGTCCACGCTGGCCAGTGGCACGCCGGCATCCAGCTGCACCGCGATGTGCGTGCGCAGCGGCGCCTGCGCGTTGTCGTCGGCAAACACCTGCGGCGTGTCGATGCCGGCGTCGCCGGGCCGGGCGACGTCGCGCATGTGGTAGCGCGGGGTGAAGGTCAGCGGAAAGCGCAGCGAGAACCTGCCCGCGCTATAGTCGACGCGCTGCCAGTAGCGCAGCACAATCGTCACCGTTTCGCCCGGCGCCACGTTGGTCACCGCGGTGCGGAACAGGTTGCCGTTGTCGGCCTCGACCAGGGCCGCGCGCTTGCCGCTGTTGCGGGCCTGTTCGAACACCTTCTTCGCCGCTTCCTTGCGCTGGATGTCGGCCACGACGCGACGTTCGCCGATCTCCAGCGACATCGAATACACCGCCGCGCCGTCGGGCAGCGGCAGCAGGTACTGCGCCTCCAGCCAGTCCTTGCCGCTGTTGCGGAACTGCTGGCGCAGCTGGACTTCGGCAACCAGCCCGCTGACCTTGTACTCGACATCGGTGTCGAGACTGGCAAGCGCCTGCAACTGGCCGCTGGCATCGCGCCAGCGCAGCTCGCCGCTGCCCGGTTCGGTGGCGTGCGCGGCGAGCCCGAACGAGGGCCCGGCGAACAGCAGGCCGGCGAACAGCAGCAGGTGAAAGAAGAGTCTGGATGATGCGCGCATGGCCGTCCCTTGGTCGTTGGCTGGGGTTGTTGGCAGGTGCTACGGCTGCATTGCCGCATCCGGCGCGGCGCGGGCCGCGTCGGGAATGCGGCGGCTTGCGGCGCAATCGGGGCAGAACGATGGCAGGCGCCGTGGACAAAAAAATCCCCTCGCGAGGAGGGGACAAGGAACCACCATGGAGGACGGAACAGGGGAGGTCGGAACTAAAGCGGTTGCCAGTCCGCGTCGGGCTCGTCCTGGCCAACGTCCGTTGCGCTTCCCTGCGCAGCGACCGTGCCAGTGCCTTCCACGGCGGGCGGAAGCAGGCGGAACAGGGGGAATCGGTGGAGGGTCATGGCAGTCTCCCGAACCAGGGGTGGAGCATCAGATGCCGAGCAGCAGGCCCAGCAGCAGGGCGCCCAGCGCCAGGGTGATGCGCAGCGGTTCGAAGCCGTGCAGCTCGGCATTCGCGTCGCGCGGGTCGGTATCGAGTTTCATGAGTTTTCTCGTCGGGGGGACGACTCCATCAAAACGCCGGTGGCGGCGCGTGCGGCGGCGGCGAGCGGCCGGTTTGCCGTTCGCTTGTGGCAAAACGCGGGCATTCCTCGCCGATGGCTTGCGTCCGGGTGCTTCGCATAGCACGCTGCGCCCACCATTCGAAGGGAACGCATCATGGGCCGCAGCATTGCCATCGTCGAAGACGAACCGTTGATCCGCGCCAATTATGTCGAGGCGCTGAACCGCTTCGGCTACGACGCGCGGGGCTACGGCTCGCGCCAGGAAGCGTCCAGCGCATTCGCGATGAAGCTGCCCGAGCTGGTGATCATCGACATCGGCCTGGGCGACGAGCCGGAAGGGGGTTTCGACCTGTGCCGCGAGCTGCGCGCGAAATCCTCGACGCTGCCGCTGATCTTCCTCACCGCGCGCGATTCGGATTTCGACGTGATCTCCGGTCTGCGCCTGGGCGCCGACGACTACCTCAGCAAGGACACCAGCCTGCACCAGCTGGCCGCGCGCATCGCCGCGCTGTTCCGCCGCATCGAATCGCTGAAGGCGCCGGCTTCCAGCGAGACGGTGATCGAGCACGGCCCGCTGAAGCTGGAATCCGAACGCATGCGGATCACCTGGAACGACGAGGAGATCCCGCTCACCGTCACCGAGTTCTGGATGGTGCACACGCTGATCCGCTTCCCCGGCCACGTGAAGAACCGCGACCAGCTGATGCGCGAGGCGGAACTCGTCGTGGACGACGCCACCATCACCTCGCACATCAAGCGCATCCGCAAGAAGTTCATCGCGGTGGCGCCGGAGTTCGACGCGATCGAGACCGTGCATGGCGTGGGCTACCGGTGGAAGCCATGATGCGTGGCGCATGGCTGGTCGTGGCGTTGTGCGGATGGGCCATGCTGGCGCAAGCCGCCACGCCGATGGATGACGTGCTGGCTCGCGGCGCCCGCGACGGCAACGCTCCCGCATGGGCGATCAGCGTGGCTACGCCGGCCGGCTGGACGCGCGACTGCTGCACCTACGCCCGCGCCATCGGCGTCAATGCGGTGCTGTACCAGGGCGAATGGAGCGGCAAGCCGCAGCGGGTGATGGTGCTCAACGTGTGGCCGCGCGAGCTGGGCACGCTGGCCGATGAAGTGCAGGCCGATCGCAAGCGCTACCTGCAGCACGACCCGGCCGGCAGGACCTCCACCTTCGTCGTGCGCCATCCGGCGATGCCATGCGAGGCTTCGGTGTACGAAGGCAGCGACCACGTCGACGACGTGCTGGTGTTCTGCGACCCCGGCGCCGCCAGCGGCGTGCGGCTGAGCTGGTCGATGGCCTTCGACGATGCCGATCCCGCGCGCCAGGCGCTGCTCGATGACTTCATGCGCGTGGTGGTGGCCAGCCGCTGGATGAAGGACACCGCAGCGCCGGCCACGCATGCACCCTGATCTTCTTCATCCTGATCGACCGCTCCGATGAGCCTGCGCCGCAAACTGCTGCTGGTCGCGCTGTGCACGCTGGCCCTGCCGATCGCGGGCTGGCTGTACGTGCGACAGATGGAAACGCTGCTGCGCGAGGGCCAGGCGCAGGCCCTGCTGGCTTCGGCCAATGCAGTGGCGCGCAGCCTGGTGGTGACCGGGGCGCTGCCGCCGGTGAGCGCCAGCAACTGGTACGTGGAATCGAGCGCACAACCAATCACCGTCGACGGCTACGGCGACGACTGGGCGCCGCTGACGCCCTGGAGCCAGTCGCTGGGTTCGCACGGCAAGCTGCTGCTGGCGGGCGACGAGGACTGGCTGTACCTGTATGCCGACGTGCGCGACACCCACCGCACGCGCGCCGACGCCGATGATGCGAACGCGCTGGCAGCCGACCACCTGATCCTGGCGCTGGGCCATGCGAACGGCCAGCGTCGCTACCTGCTGGCCAGCGCGGCGCCCGGTGCACTGGCGGCGCGCCCGCTCGATCCGCCGGTCGACGGCCTGCCGGAGATGATCCCCGCGCAATGGCAGGAGGATGGCAGCGGTTACCGCGTCGAACTGCGGTTGCCACGCAGCCTCGCCTTGCGCCGCCTCGGTGTCGGCATCTACGACGCGACGGCCGGCGGCGACCGCATGGCAGCCGACACGCGCCCGCTGCTCGACTACTCGGGCAAGTTGTCCGGCGAACTGGCCCAACTGGTGCCCGACCAGGTGCAGGCGCGCGTGCTGGCGCCGCAGGGCTGGCTGCTAGGGCGCAGCGGAAGGTTGAACACCTTGCCGGGCAGCGATGGCCAGCCGGGCTGGTTCGCCGCGCTGGTCTATCGCTCGCTGCTGGCCAACCGGCTGGAGGATGCCAACCTGTGGGCGCAGGACGTGCCGCGGCTGGACAGCGGCGAAGTGCGCCGCGCCGCGGACGGACAACCCGCCACCGTGTGGCGCAGCGGCGAGGAGCGCGGCAGCGTGGTGCTGGCCGCCGCGGTACCGATCGAGCGGGCCGGCAAGGTCGATGGCGTGCTGCTGCTGGAACAGCCCAGCCGCACCGTGCCGCTGCTGGCCAACCGCGCCCTGCTCGGGCTGTTGCTGACCAGCTTCGGCGTACTGCTGGTGGCCGGCGGCATCCTGCTGTGGTTCGCCACGCGGCTGAGCCTGCGGCTGGGCCGGCTGCGCAACGCGGCCGAGCGCGCCCAGTTCAACGACGGACGTCTGGACGGCCTTTTCGACAGCGGCAAGTTCCCGATGACCGACGCACCGGACGAAATCGGCGACCTGGCCCGCAGCTTCGAGCGGCTGTTCGAGGTGGTCGGCAGCTATACCGACTACCTGCGCACGCTGGCCTCGAAACTCTCGCACGAACTGAACACGCCGCTGGCCATCGTGAAGTCCTCGCTGGACAACCTCGAACACGCCCTGCAGGCGCAGGACCGCCTGCCCGCCGACGCGCAGCCCTACCTGGCGCGCGCCCGCGACGGCGTGGCGCGGCTGGGCGCGCTGGTGCGCGCGATGAGCGAGTCGAGCCGGATGGAGCGTTCGATCACCGCGGCGGAGCCGGAGGATGTCGACCTGCGCGAGGTGGTGCGCGGTTGCGCCGAGGCCTACCGGCCGCTGATCGGAACGCGCCGCCTGGCCTGCGAACTGCCGGCCGGCGCGATCAACCTGCACTGCGCGCCCGAGCTGATCGCCCAGGCGCTGGACAAGCTGCTCGACAACGCGCTGTCGTTCACTCCGCCCGACGGCTGGTTGCGCCTGAGCTTGGCGGCCACGCCCGACGGCGCCGAGATCGAGCTGGCCAACCAGGGCCCGCCGCTGCCGGCCGCGATGCAGGGCCGGTTGTTCGACTCGCTGGTCAGCCTGCGCGACAAGGCAACCCCCGGCGACGCGCCGCACCTGGGCCTGGGTCTGTACGTGGTGCGCCTGGTGGCCGAACGCCACGGCGGGGTGGCCAGCGCACGCAACCTCGACGACGGCAGCGGCGTGGCGTTCTCGCTGCGCCTGCACGGAATGCCGCGGCCGCGGTTGTGAACCGCGCCGTTCGTTCACGCTGTCGCCGGCTCTGCCCTACAATCGGCGATCCTGCCAGCCACGGATTGAGCACGTGATCTCCCCAGACAAAATCAGCCGGGACGAATTCGACGCGCTGGTTGCCCAAGGCCACACGCGCATACCGCTGGTGCGCGAGGTGTTTTCCGACCTCGACACGCCGCTGTCGGTGTACCTGAAACTGGCCGATGGCCCGTACACCTTTTTGTTCGAATCGGTTGAGGGCGGCGCCACCTGGGGACGCTATTCGATCATCGGCCTGCCGGCGAAGCGGGTGTATCGCCTGCGCGGCCACGAGCTGGAGGTCGAGGATTCGGGCGAGGTCACCGAACGTCGCCACCTCGATGATCCGCTGGGCGAGATCGAGAAGCTACGCGCACAGTACGACGTGCCGCGGCTGCCGCAGCTGCCCGCGTTCTCGGGTGGCCTGGTCGGCTACTTCGGCTTCGAGACGATCGGCTACATCGAGCCACGGCTCGCCCAGTGGGATCGCGCCGACGAGCTGGGCACGCCCGACGTGCTGCTGATGCTGGCCGAGGAAGTGGCGGTATTCGACAACCTCAAGGGCCGGTTGTACCTGATCGTGCACGCCGATCCGTCGCAGCCGCAGGCGTACGCCGAGGCGCAGCGCCGGCTCGATGCGCTGGTCTACCGGCTGCGCCAGGGCGGCGCGTCGTATCCGCAGCTGACCCAGTCGGTCGCGCTGGACGAGGGCGATTTCAAATCCTCCTTCACGAAGGAGGAGTTCGAGGCGATGGTCGAGAAGGCCAAGGAATACATCCGCGCCGGCGACATCTTTCAGGTGGTGCCGTCGCAGCGGCTCAGCGTGGGTTTCAACGCGCGGCCGGTCGACGTGTACCGCGCGTTGCGCGCGCTGAACCCGTCGCCGTACATGTACTTCGTCGACCTGGGCGATACGCAGATCGTGGGTTCCTCGCCGGAAATCCTCGCCCGGCTGAAGGACGGCAAGGTGGTGGTGCGCCCGCTGGCCGGCACGCGCAAGCGCGGCGCCACCGAAGAGGAGGACCAGGCGCTGGAAGCCGAGCTGCTGGCCGATCCCAAGGAACGCGCCGAGCACGTGATGCTGATCGACCTGGGCCGCAACGACATCGGCCGGATCAGCGAGAACGGCACGGTCGAAGTCAGCGAATCGTTCGTGATCGAGCGCTACTCGCACGTGATGCACATCGTCTCGCAGGTGCAGGGCACGGCCAGGCCGAACCTCGGCTACATGGACGTGCTGAAAGCCACGTTCCCGGCCGGCACGCTGAGCGGCGCGCCGAAAATCCGCGCGCTGGAGATCATCCAGGAACTGGAACCGTACAAGCGCAACATCTATGCCGGCGCAATCGGCTGGATCGGCTGGTGGGGCGACGCCGACACCGCCATCGCGATCCGCACCGCGGTGATCCAGAACGGCCGGCTGCACGTGCAGGCGGGCGCCGGCATCGTCTACGACTCCGACCCCGCGGCGGAATGGGAAGAGACGATGAACAAGGGCCGCGCGCTGTTCCGCGCGGTGGCGCAGGCGGCGAAAGGGTTGTAAACGGACGTCCATATCAGGGGGAGGGGACAATGAAACGGTTGATGATCTCGCTGTTGCTGCTGCTGAGTCCGTGCGTGGCGCTGGCGCAGGCCAATGCGTTGCCGGCGGCGCCCCACCTGCTGGTGATGGGACATGCGCAGGGCCGCTATGTGCCGGACCGGTTTACCGTGAAGATCGATATCAGCGTCGTTGACAAGTCGCCGGCGGCAGCTCGCGCCAAGGTGGAGAACTATGCGAAGCAGGTGTTCTCCGCGCTGGACGAGTACCATGCAATGCCCGCACGCACCCAGGCCAGCACGCTCGCAGTCGGGGCCAAAAGCGAGTACCGGGACGATCGCCAGGTCTTCGTCGGTACGGAGGCCAACCGTGATGTCGAGGCCACCTTCGACAGTTCCGACAAACTGAAGGGGTTCCTCGACGCGATCGAGGCCAACGCCGAGTTGCAGATCCGCCGCGTCGATGTCTCGCGCAGCGACGAGGCCCAGCTCAAGTCCGGTTTGCGCAAACTGGCCATCCAGGATTCCCGGCAGTCTGCCCGGCAGATCGCCGCGTCATACGACTTGAAGATCAAGGGCGTCTACAGCGTTTCCGAAGTGGCACCCAACAGATCCTACGGAATAGGTTCGGGCTTCGCCGAAGGCGCTCCGCCCGCGCCGCCACCGCCGCCGCCACCCGATACGGCGCTTCGAATCGGAACGATCGAGCTTAGCCAGGATATCTATGCTGTTTACCTGACCGCGCCGTGACAAAGGCCTGGGGCGAAGCTCCGTTCACGGGCTAGCGCCAGAACCTCGATGCCCACAGCGCGACCGCGACCAGGGCCAGCACGAGTGCACAGGTTCTTTCCCGGCCGGTCTTCGCCAGCGTCATGATGGCGACCTGGCTGGCCACGATGACGCCCAGCAGGAGCAGCATGAACAGCGCGCCGTTGTCGGAGCCGGCATCGGGCGGCGCGCTGATCGAGGGGTCCACCTGTTGCATCCAGTCGTAGCGACGGACCGGTAGCGTCAGCAGCACCAGCGCTCCCCATGCGAACACCAGCCACGCGACGAGTCTGACCAGACGATGTGCCGTGCCCGCTGATTTCATTCCGGGAGTATGCCGCGGCGCTGGTTCGACTGCAGAGCACTGGCGGGTCCGTGCCGTGGCTTGTTGCGGCACGGGCTGCGGATTCAGCTGCCGCCAGACGGCTGGCCGACGCAATTTCTTGCAGGCTTTCGCCACGACTTGGTACGTTATATCGTTGCGGCCCGATCTTTCCGTGCAGACGCCTCCGCATGAACAAACCGTGGTTCGAGCGCTTGCCGGTGCCGTCGAAGTGACGGCTGCGATGCTCGGGCGGGTGCGTTCCCCGGGGCGGCTGCTTGTCGCGGCCGTCGCCGCGCTGGCGATCGGCGGTTGCGCGGTGGGGCCGGATTTTCATCGGCCGTCCGCGCCGGAGATGGCCAGCGTGGCTGCGGGTCCGATGCCCGCCAGCACGGCCAGCGCGAATGTGGCCGGCGGCCGGGCGCAACATTTCGTCGCCGGTGCGGACATTCCCGCGCAGTGGTGGACGCTGTTCCATTCCACCGCATTGAACGCGCTGGTCGAACAGGCGCTGGCGCACAACGCCGACCTCAAGGCGGCGCAGGCCGCGCTGGATGTGGCGCGCGAAACCACCCTGGCCGGACGCGGCGCCCGCTATCCCAGCGTCACCGCCGGCATGTCGGCCAGCCGCGAACAGGACCCGCCCGGCGCGCTGGCGCCGGTGCCCAGCAACAACGCGTTTCTGTACAACCTGTTCACCCCGCAGGTCAGCGTGTCGTATGTGCCGGACGTGTTCGGGCTCAACCGGCGCACGCAGGAGTCGCTGCAGGCGCAGCAGCAGGCGGTGCGTTTCCAGATGCTGGCCACGCGCATCACGCTGAGCACCAACGTGGTGGCCGCGGCCGTGCAGCAGGCGTCGTTGCGGGCGCAGGTCGCGGCGACGCGCGAGCTGGTCGGGATCAACGCCCACATGGTGCAGATCCTGCAGTACCAGCGGGACAAGGGTTATGCCGGCGGGCTCGAGCTGGCCGCGCAGCAAGCGCAGCTGGCGCAGGTCAAGGCGAGCCTGCCACCGCTGCTGACCCAGCTGGAGCAGCAGAACCACCTGCTGGCGGTGCTGGCCGGGCAGTTGCCGGAGCAGGCGTCGCCGCCATCGTTCGATCTCGCCGGCCTGCAGTTGCCGCAGGCGTTGCCGCTGAGCCTGCCTTCGACGCTGGTGGCGCAACGTCCCGACGTGCGCCAGGCCGAAGCGAACATGCATGCGGCCAGCGCCCAGATCGGCGTGGCCATCGCCAACCGGCTGCCGAACATTTCGCTGAGCGCGAACGCGGGCAGCACGGCGCTGGCGATCAACCAGCTGTTCAAGTCCGGCACCGGCTTCTGGAGCGTGGGCGCGGACCTGGCTGCGCCGATCTTCCAGGGCGGCAGCCTGCTGCATCAGGAGCGGGCGGCGAAGGCCGCCTATGCGCAGGCCGCCGAGGAGTATCGGGGCACGGTACTGACCGCATTCCAGAACGTGGACGACGTGCTGTCCGCGTTGCAGCACGACGCCGAAGGCCTGCAAGCCGCGGCCGGCGCGGAGCAGGCCGCGAAGCTCACCCTGGGCCTGTCGCAACGCCAGTACCAGGACGGTTACGCCGGCTATCTGTCGCTGCTTTCCGCGGAGCAGGGCTACCAGCAGGCGCGCATCGCGCTGGTGCAGGCGCAGGCCAGTCGCTACGCCGACACCGCCGCGCTGTTCCAGGCGCTGGGTGGCGGCTGGTGGCATGCGGACGACGCTTCTTCGGATCAGCCAAGGCACAACCCGGGACATCGATGAAAAGCAGATCCTCTTCGGTGGCGCATCGCACGCCGCCCGTTCGCCTGGCCCGCCTGCTTGCGCTGGGCATGCTCATCGGCGTGGCAGGTTGTTCCTCGAAATCCGCCGCACCGCAGGTTGCGGCGGCCGACACGCCGAAGAACGTGACGATGACCGCGGCACAGCGCCAGCACATCCGCCTGCTCACGCTGGCGCCGGCGAGTTTCCATCGCACGGTCGACACCACCGGCGTGGTGGATTTCGACAACGACCAGGCCACCAGCGTGCTGGCGCCATTCTCCGGCCCGGTGGCGCGGCTGCTGGTCGCGCCGGGCGACAAGGTGCGCCAGGGCCAGCCGCTGGCGCTGGTGGATTCGCCGGACTTTTCCGCGGCGATCGGCAGCTATCGCAAGGCGCTGATCACGGCGCGCAACGCGCGGGGGCTGGCCGACGCCGACAAGGACCTGTTGCAACACGAAGGCGTGTCGCGGCGCGAAGCCGAGCAGGCGCAGATCGATGCGGCCAGCGCCGAGGCCGATCGCGATGCGGCGCTGCAGGCGCTGGTGGCGCTCGATGTCGATGCCGCCACGATCAAGGCGATCCAGGCCGGCCGCACGGTGACGCGGGTGCAGGGCGTCATCCGCGCGCCGATCGCCGGCACCGTGGTGGAGAAGCTGATCACTCCCGGGCAGTTGCTGCAGGCCGGCAGCACGCCGTGCTTCACCGTGGCCGACCTGTCGAAAGTGTGGGTGATGGCGCAACTGTCGGCGGCGGAACTGGCCGCGATCAGGATCGGTGATCCCGCGCAGGTGGATGCCGGCACGCCGGGCGAGGAGTGGCCCGGCACGGTGGACAACATCGCCGCGGTGGTGAATCCCGATACCCGGGCGATCGCCGCGCGCATCGTGGTGCGCAATCCCGACCACGTGTTGCGCAAGCAGATGTACGTGCGCGTGCGCATCCGGTCGCGCCAGACCGGCGAAGGCCTGCGGGTTCCCGCCTCGGCGTTGCTGCGCGACGACGAGAACCTGCCGTTCGTCTACCTGCTGCAGCACGATGGCAGCTTCGCGCGCCGCCATGTCACCACGGGGACGCGCAGCGGCGACGGCTATCTGATCAGCGAGGGCCTGCGGGCCGGCGACCGCATCGTGGTCGACGGCGGCATCTTCGTGCAGTTCATGCAAAACCAATGAGCGAGCACCTGCCGCCCATGCCGCCGCGTGCGGCGTCGCTGATGAACCGGCTCGTCGGCGCCTCGCTGGCGCAGCGTTTCCTGGTGGCGCTGCTGGTGCTGGTGCTGATCGGTGCGGGCGTGCATGCGCTGCACCGGCTGCCGGTGGATGCGTATCCCGACCTGTCGCCGCCCAGCGTGGAGATCGTCACCCAGTGGCCGGGCCACACCGCCGAGGAAGTGGAACGGCTGATCACGGTGCCGGCCGAGCAGGGCATGACCGGCATTCCGAGAACCGACAACGTCCGCTCGATTTCGCTGTACGGCCTGTCGGTGGTCACGCTCACCTTCGACAACGGCACCGACAATTATTTCGCGCGCCAGCAGGTGTTCAACCGGCTCGGCGATCTCGATCTGCCCGACGGGGTGAAGCCGTCGGTGTCGCCGCTGTCGTCGCCGTCGGGGCTGATCTATCGCTACGTGCTGCAAAGCTCCGACCGCTCGCCGATGGAGCTGAAGACCTTCGAGGACTGGGTGGTCGAGCCGCAGTACCGCGCCGTGGCCGGCGTGGCCGACGACTCCGGTTTCGGCGGAGGCAGCATGCAGTACCAGGTGCTGCTGGACCCGGCGAAGATCGCCGGCGTCGGGCTCACCGCGCAGCAGGTGCAGGCCGCGCTGGCCGCCAACAACGGCAACGCCGGCGGCGGCTTCTACGCGCAGGGCGGCCAGTTCTACTACGTGCGTGGCGTGGGCCGGTTGCAGACGCTGGAGGACATCGGCAACGTGGTGCTGGCCGTGCACGACGGTACTCCGGTGTTGGTGAAGGACGTCGGCCGCGTGGTGATCGGCGTCGCGCCGCGGCTGGGCCAGTTCGGCTTCGAGCAGCAGAACGACGCGGTCGAAGGCGTGATCTCGCTGCGCACCGGCGAGAAGACCCAGGACGTGCTGAAGCGGGTCGAGGCGAAGACGAAGGAACTCAACGAACAGATCCTGCCGAAGGACATCAGGGTCCATCCGTTCTACGACCGCAGCGATCTCGTCGCGGTGACCACCCAGGTAGTCAGGGACAACCTGCTGCGCGGCATGCTGCTGGTCGTGGTGGTGCTGATCTTCTTCCTGTACGACGTGCGCGCCGGGTTGATCGTGGCGGTCACCATCCCGCTGTCGCTGCTGGTCGCCTTCATCGGGCTGGACCTGCAGGGCGCCTCGGCCAACCTGCTGTCGATCGGCGCGATCGACTTCGGCATCCTAGTCGACGCGGCGGTGGTGATGGTGGAGAACATCCACCGCCAGCTCGCCGATCGCGAAGGCACGAAGTTCAACCTGATCGAGGTGATCCGCGACGCGGCGGCCGAAGTCGATCGCCCGCTGTTCTACGCGGTGGCGGTGATCGTGGTCAGCTTCCTGCCGATCTACGTGCTGTCCGGCCCGTCCGGCACGTTGTTCAAGCCGATGGCCGACACCATGGTGTTTGCACTGGTCGGTTCGCTGGTGGTCACCCTGACCCTGTTGCCGGTGCTGTGCTCCTGGCTGATGCGCAAGGGCGTGCGCGAGCGGCGCAACCGCGCGTTCGAGGCGATCAGGTCGGTCTACATCCGGGGACTGGACTTCTGCCTGGCCCGGGTGTGGCTCACCACGATCGCTTCGGCCTTGCTGCTGGGGCTGTCGCTGCTGCTGATCCCGCGCATCGGCGCGGAGTTCATGCCGCACCTGGACGAGGGCGCGCTGTGGGTGCGCGCGACCATGCCGTACACCATTTCGTTCGACGAGTCGGCGAAGATCACCCCGCAGATCCGCGACATCCTGCGTTCGTTCCCCCAGGTCACCACGGTGGCCTCGGAGCTGGGTCGGCCCGACGACGGCACCGACTCCACCGGTTTCTTCAACGTCGAGTTCTACGTCGGGCTGAAACCGTATTCGCAGTGGACCGGAAAATACCGCAACAAGGCCGAGCTGACCGCGGCGATCAACCAGAAACTGCAGAGTTTCCCCGGCATCACCTTCAACTACACCCAGCCGGCCGAGGATGCGGTGGACGAGGCCGAGACCGGCCTGAAGAGCGCGCTGGCGGTGAAGGTGTTCGGCCCCGACCTGAACACGCTGCAGGCGAAGGGCAAGGCGATCAAGCGCGTGCTGGAACAGGTGCGTGGCATCCGTGACGTGACCCTGGTGCAGGAGCTCGGCCAGCCCAGCCTCAGCATCCGCATCAAGCGCGCGGCGATCGCCCGTTACGGCCTCAACGTGGACGACATCAACGGCCTGATCCAGACCGCCATCGGCGGCGACGTGGCGACCGAGGTGATCCAGGGCGAGAAGCAGTTCGACCTGGTGGTGCGGCTGGACCAGCAGTATCGCGACAACGCCGAGGCGATCGGCAACATCCTGGTGGCTACGCCCGGCGGCCAGCAGCTGCCGCTGAAGGAATTCGCCGATATCGCGGTGACCAACGGCGCCTCCTTCATCTACCGGCAGGACAACTCGCGCTACATCGGCGTGCAGTTCTCGGTGGAAGGCCGCGACCTGGCCGGCGCGGTGGAGGACGCGATCGCGCAGGTCAAGGCGAAAGTGAAACTGCAGCAGGGCTACCGGCTGGACTGGGGCGGCGAGTACAAGGAATACACCGCCTCGCGCGCACAACTGAACCTGATCGTGCCGCTCACCGTGGGGCTGATCTTCCTGCTGCTGTTCACTCTGTACAGCAACTTCAAGTTTCCGTTCATCACCGTGCTCGGCGTGGTGCTGTCCGCGCCGGCCGGCGGCATCATCGCGCTGTGGCTGACCGGCACGCCGTTCTCGGTGTCGTCGGGGATCGGCTTCCTCGCGCTGTTCGGCGTTTCGGTGCAGACCGCCGTGGTGTACATCTCCTACGTCAACCAGCTGCGCCGCAACGGTGTCGAGGTGGCCGAGGCGATCCGCGAAGGCGCGATCCTGCGCCTGCGCCCAATCATGATGACGGCGCTGGTGGCGGCGCTGGGCCTGTTGCCGGCAGCGCTGGCCACCGGCGTGGGCACCGACACGCAGCGGCCGTTCGCCCTGGTCATCGTCAGTGGCCTGTTCACCCGCCTGCTGATCAGCGTGTTCCTGATGCCGGCGCTGTACTCGCTGGTGGCGCGGCCGGGCGACCGGCTGGAAGTGTGAGGCCACTTCCGGCAGGCTCGGGTTTTCCCCAAGAATCGCGCGCCCCTGCCCGTGCGGCAGGCGCGCGACACACGACCATGACTCGATCGCTGCTGCGTGCCACCTCGGTTGCCCTGTTCGCGCTGCTGGCCAGCAGCGCCGCCATCGCGCGCGAACCGGTTGCCGGTGGCTGGCGTGATACGCCGCAGGGGCGGATGCAGGCGCAGCGGATGCTGCAAACCCTCAATGCCGACCTGCTCGGCCATGACAGCGCCACGCTGACGCTCGAACGCTGGTGCGCCGCGCATCGGATGGCGTCGCCGGCGCGCGTGGTGGCGCATCGGGCGCGCGGCGTGGACAAGCCGCTGCCGCCCGAGCTGCGCGCGCAACTGATGGCGGGAGCCGACCAGCGGGTGAAATACCGGCGGGTGCAACTGGCCTGCGGCGACCATGTGCTGTCGGAGGCGGACAACTGGTATCTGCCCGATCGCCTCACCGAGGCGATGAACCGCCAGCTCGACACCAGCGACGTGCCGTTCGGCAAGGTGGTGCGGCCGCTGCATTTCCGGAGGAAAACACTGAGTGCACGGGTGCTGTGGTCGGTGTCCGCGGCAGCCGGCACGCAGGCGATTCCCCACGCGATCCTGCAGCATCGCGCGCTGTTGCTTGACGCAGGCAACCGGCCGTTCAGCGCCCTGATCGAGACTTATACCGACCAGGTGCTGGCGTTTCCGCCGCGGGCTGCCACGCCGGAGGTGACACCGCGCTTCGAGGGCGCGGCGTCCGATCTCCGGCGGATCGCCGAGCCGCCCGCGGAAACGTTCAGTCGGTAAGCGGCGTGCCGCGTTCGACGATCTGCGCCAGGTTGTAGAGGATGCGCAGATCCTGCGCGTCCAGCGCGTCGCCGCCGATGCCGCGGTAGTGGTTGTGGAACGCGCGCACCGCCGCGGCGCGATCCTCCAGCGGGTAGCCGACCAGGCCCAGTGCCATCCACGGATCGAAGCCTGAGGGCGGATCGATCAGTTCGCCCTGCGGCCACAAGCCGAAGCCGGCGGCAGCCAGCTGCGGCCAGGGAAACAGCGGGCCGGGATCGTCCTTGCGCGTGGGCGCGAAATCCTGGTGGCCGATGATCTGCGTGCGCGGGATGTGCAGGCGCGTGGTGAGGTCGGTGAGCAGGCGCAACAGGCTGTCGATCTGCGCCTGGGCAAACGGCGAATGGCCGTCGTTGTCCAGCTCGATGCCGATCGAGGCGGAGTTGATGTCGGTGATCGTGCCCCAGTGGCCGCCGCCGCCGTGCCAGGCGCGCAACTGGTCGGACACCAGCTGGTAGATGTGGCCGTCGCTGCCCACCAGGTAGTGCGAGCTCACCGGGCCGCCGCTGTTCTTCGTGCGCAGCGTGTCCAGGCTTTCCTGCGCCGAGTGCTGGTTGGTGAAGTGCACCACGATCAGCACCGGCCGGCGGATGTCGTGGTTGGGCGAGGGCATCCAGGTTGCCAGCGGGTTGCGCGGCGGCGCGTGGGCGCAGGCGGCGAGCAGGGCGACCAGCGCCAGGACGGCGACGCTGCGCGACAAACGGAGCGGACGGGACATCACGGTTCCTGCAGGTAAGGCTGCGCGATCGCCAGCGCGGTGCGGTACGGCTCCGGCTCGTTGCGGTTGCTGAGCAGGATCACGGTGAGGTGCTGCTTCGGCCAGCGCACGATCACGTTGCGGAAGCCGATGCTCTCGCCCGAATGCCACAGCGTGTCGCCGGTGATGCGCCAGCCGTAGCCGTAGCTGGCCTCGTACGGTTCACCGGTGACCTTCACGTGGGGGCTGAAGGCGAGCTTGCGCGAAGCGTCGCTGAGCAGGCGGTTGTCGTACAGCGCGGCGTCCCACTTCGCCATGTCCTCGACCGAGGAATAGATGCCGCCGTCGCCGCGGGTGGCGCTGGTGACGCTCTGGTCGGTGCGCGTCCACTGGCCGTGCTCTTCGCTGTAGCCGTAGGCGCGATGTTCCATTTCGGGGCCACCGCGCATGTACATCAGGGTGTGGTCCATGTGCAGCGGACGGAAGATGTGCTGCTGCAGGTACAGCGGCAGGCTGATGCCGGAGGCGCGCTCCACCACCAGGCCCAGCAGCACGTAGCCCGAGTTGCTGTAGCGGTACGCGGTGCCCGGCGCAAAGTAGGTTTTCGGCGTGGCGGACAGCATGCGCAATACGTCGTTGTCGCTGACCTGGGCGGTGGTGCCGGGCGGGATCAGGTCTTCGTAGTCGACCAGGCCGCCGGTGTGCGTCAGCAGCTGGCGCAGGGTGACGGCGGAGTCCGTCTCCGGCAGCGTGGGCAGCCAGTGGCGCACCGGATCGTCGAGGTGGAGCCGGCCGCTTTCGGCCAGCAGCAGGATCGCCGCCGCGGTGAACTGCTTGCTCACCGAGGCGAGCCGGTAGTTGGTGGCCGGCGTGGTCTCGTCATGGTCCTCGAGATTGGCCAGGCCGTAGCTGCGGCTGACGATGGGCTTGCCGTCCTTGAGCACCAGCAGCGAGGCGCCGGGTACGTCGCCGGCATAGCGCGCCATCAGCGCATCGGTGGGATCGACCGGCTTGGTGGCGGAGGCGCAGCCGCCGAGCAGGACGGCAACGGCGAGGCTGGCAAGGGGTTTGTACATGGCATGTCGCCTTTGCGCTGCGGGTTTCGGGTCATTGCACCGGCACGTCGTAGAGCGTGTGCGGCGTCGGCTCCGGGTCGAGGGTGTAATGCCACCACTCCATCGGATAGTTGCGGAAGCCCTCGCGCTCCATCGCGTCGCGCAGCAGCAGGCGGTTGGCGTGTTGCTGCGGCGTGACGTCGGGCGTGTCGGTGTGCGCGCGCACGTCGAAGAAGTCGAAATCCGTGCCCATGTCCAGCGGCATGCAGCGGCTGCCGTCGGCGGCGCACTGTTGCATGGTCAGGTCGATGGTGGCGCCGCGGCTGTGGCCCGAGCTTTCCGCGATGTAGCCGTGCAGGAGTTCGGACTTGTCCAGCCGCGGGTAGTGCTGCGGCTTGGTGCGCTGGTCGGAAAGATCGTGGGCCCAACGCACGAAATGCGCCACCGCGCGGGCGGGGCGGTAGCAGTCCCAGATCTTCAGGCGCTGGTGGCGCGTGCGCAGGTCACGCTCGACCCGCGCCAGCGCTTCGGCGACCGGGCGCAGCAGCAGGCAGGCTGGTGCGCGATAGCCGTCCGCCGGCGTACCCATGAAATTGTCGCTGCCGGCGTACTTGATGTCCTCGGCCATGTCGGGCACCAGCGTGCGGATGTCGACCAGGTTGGCTTCGGCGGCGGTTTTCGCGGGTGACAGGGCGGGTTTGTCCTGGGCGTGGAGGCTGCCGATGCAGAGGCAGAGCATCAAAGCCAGCACGATCTTCCTTCCCCCGCTGGCGGGGGAAGGTGCCCGGAGGGCGGATGG
>NZ_LMHR01000030.1:0-21143 GCF_001428465.1 Rhodanobacter sp. Root179
TTTTTTCGCCCGAACGGTTTTCTTCACCTGCGCTGCACCCGGCGCGACACTCGGCCGCTATATCCTGCATGGCATGGGGAAGCCGGTGATGGGCGGCGACGATGTCGGCGATACCGCGGCGATACCGGGTATGGTCCGACAGTCACTCGACACATGAGGGGTGAGCCATGCAAACCATACGTCCGTACGTTTACCTGCTTGGCGGCGCCGTTGCACTGGTGCTGGCCGGTTGCCGCAAGGAGGCTGTCCAGCCAACGCCGCTGCCGGCACCGGAGCTGCAGGCCGCCATGCCTGCGCAGCAGAATCTGTCGGCCGACGCGCTGTTCGCGTTCGGCAAGGCGTCGCTGCGGTCCGCCGACAATGCCGAGCTCGACGCACTGGCCGACAAGATGAAGGCGGCATCGCAGATCGACTCGGTGCAGGTGCTGGGCTACACCGACCGGATCGGCAGCGAGCAGGCCAACCAGAAACTTTCCGAGCAACGCGCCGAGACGGTGAGTGACTATCTGGTGGCGCATGGCGTGCCGGCCGGGGCGATCCGGGCCGAAGGCCGGGGCGAGGCTGACCCGCTGGTGGCCTGCCCGGATCAGAAAGGTCAGAAGCTGATCGCCTGCCTGGCGCCGAACCGCCGCGTCGTGATCAACACCATCGTAAGTGATGCGGGCGCCGCCATGCCGGTGGTCATCCCGCCGGGCAGTCACGGCGTGACCCAAACGGTGTGGATCGGTCCGCACACGGTGCCCTGCGACGGCGACAGTGCTGGCTACTGCTATCGCGTGCGCGAAAGCGAGAACGGGCCGTGGAAACTGTGGCACGGTCGCATCCAGGGCTTCGACTACGTCGAGGGAAACGACTATGAGCTGGTGGTCAAGGCATACCGCTCGGATGTGAAACTGGAGAACGAGTCCAGGGACCCGGCCTCCCGCTACGTATTCTCCAACGACAACGGCCCGTTCGTGGTCTGGGTGCTCGACCATGTGGTGAGCGAGCAGCCGCACGCCGGGCGCTGAGTCGTCGTATTGCAGTGCACAGCCTGGCGATCCACGGAGCTGTTTCGCCAGTGCAAACGGAAAGGGCCGGACGAGTGATCGTCCGGCCCTTCTGCCTGATCCGTGATGTCTACTCGTCGTCGTCGCGGAACGCACGGCGCAGCAGCAGGAAGGCACCGATCGTACCGGCGACGATCGCCACGGTGGCCGCCGGGTGGCGGTTCACCTTCCGGCGCAGGCGGCGATACTGGTAGTTCGCCTCGTCGGCGAAATCCTCGGCGGCGCGGCTCAACTGGCGGCGGTAATCGCCACGCTTGTCGAAGCGTTCGCGGATCGTGCGGCGGCCCCGTTCCAGCAGGTTCTGCGCACCATTGCTGGCGTCATCGGCGTAGTGGCGGGCCCGCTCGCCGGCACGCTCGGCGGTGTCCTGGAGCTGGCGTCCGATATCGTGTTTGCGCATGGTCGTCTCCTCGGCGTCTGAGCTCTCAGGCTGGCAGCGCCACCGTGAGCGAGGCGTAAACAGGGCCGCGCAACCCGCGGCCAGCATTCAGCCAAGCCGGTACTCGCCACCTTTTTCCAGCGCGCGCGCGTAGGCCGGGCGAGCGTGGATGCGCTGCAGGAAGGCGGCCAGATTCGGGTGGCTTGCGTCGAGTCCGCCACGGGCAGCGAAGGCTTCCAGCGGAAAGCTCAGCTGGATGTCCGCCGCGCCGAAGGCGTCATCGACGAACCACGTCCTGCCGGCCAGTTCATTTTCCAGATAGTCCAGATGCAGGCGCAGCTGCGGATCGACGAACGTGCGCATCACCTTGCGCGCGATGCCCCGGGCGATGGGCTTGACGAAGAACGGCCCCGGCGCGGCCTCCACTTTCCGGAACACCAGCTTCAGCAGCAACGGCGGCATCGCCGAGCCTTCGGCGTAGTGCAGCCAGTAATTGCAGCGCAGCCGCGCCGGCGTGCCGTGGGCGGGAATCAGCACGCCGGCGCCGTAGCGGTCGGCCAGGTACTCGATGATCGCGCCGGACTCGGCCATGGTCAGTTCGCCATCGGTGATCACCGGCGACTTGCCCAGCGGATGCACGGCGCGCAGTTCGGGCGGCGCCAGCATGGTCTTCGGGTCGCGCTGGTAGCGCCTGATCTCGTAGGGCAGGCCCAGTTCTTCCAGCAGCCACAGGATGCGCTGCGAGCGCGAGTTGTTGAGGTGGTGGACGGTGATCATGACGGGCTCCGCAGTATGAGGTGACACGACGACATGCATGGCCGCGGAACGGCATACGCAGATCGGCGCTCAGTAGATCTCGCCCACGCAGCAACGCAGGCTGCCGCCGGCCTTCTCGATCTCGTCCAGTTCCACCGCGCCGACGGCGAAGCCATAGTCGGCCAGCGTCGCCACCTGCGCGTCGGTCAGGGATGCCGCGGCGCAGGCGCTCATCCACACCCGTTGGTCGGACAGGGTGATCGCATTGCCGGCGAAGGCCTGCTTCTGTGCCGGACTGATCCAGATCGCACGACTGCCGTAAGCGCCGACGATCGCCTGCGCAGCGGCGGGATCGCGGAAACCGTCGGCGGCGATGATCGCGGCGCGGCTGGCCAGCAGGGTCAGCACCACGTTGGTGTGATATTCGCCCTCGGCCAGTTCGAAGCAGAACATCAGGCGCAGCTCGAATGCCTTGAGCATCGCCTGTGCGCCGGCCATGTCGCAGCGCTCGCTGAGGCCGCAGTAGCCGACGCCGCGGGCGCGGTCGATGATCAGCGAGCCGGTCAGCTCGGCGACCAGGCCGTCGCAACCGGACAGGTCGATTTCGTCATAGCCCAGCACGTCGCCGAAGAACGCGCGGATGTCGGCGCGTTCGGCCTCGCGCTGGCGCACCGGGTGGCGCATGCGACCGATCACCAGCCGCCCCGGTGCGGTGCCGAATACGTTGTTGGGAAACACCGCATCGGGCGTGGCGGGATCGCCGGGGAAGGTGATCACCGGCACGTCCGCACGCAGGGCCTGCGCCAGCGCGCCGTGCTGGGCCAGCGCCTTGAGCGGATCGACCGCCAGGCTCATGTCCATGTAGCGGTTGTCGCGCGCCGATTCCGCCGCCAGCGCGAACTCGGCCGGCGCCACCAGATAGGCGGCGCGTGCCGTCGCGGCGGCGCCAGGCAGCGGCGCCAGCGCGGCAAACGCCTCGAGGAATTCGGTGGGCGAGGTGGTGATCACGGTGCGGTTCCAGACGCGAAGAGACGTCAGAGAATATCCGCTGCCGGTTCTTCCCGCGCGGCGGCTTCCACGTGCAGCTGCTGGCGCCGGCGCAGGCTCGGGAACATGCCCATCCACAGGACGACCACCACCAGCGTGCCGACGCCGCCGAGCACGGTGGCGTTCACCGCGCCCAGCCATGCCGCCAGCATGCCGGACTCGAACTCGCCGAGCTGGTTGGAGGTGTTGATGAAGATTGCGTTCACCGCACTGACCCGACCGCGCATGTCGTCCGGTGTATCCAGCTGCACCAGAGCGCCGCGGATCACCATGCTGACCATGTCGAACGCACCCAGCGCGAACAGCGCCAGCAGCGACAGCCACAGCGCGGTGGATACGGCGAACACCAGGGTCGCCACGCCGAAGCCGGCCACCGAGGCGAACATGATCATGCCGACCCGCCGCTGCATGTCATGCCGCGCCAGCCACACCGACATCAGCAGCGCCCCCACCGCCGGGGCCGCCCGCAACAGACCCAGGCCCCACGGGCCGGTGTGCAGGATGTCCCTGGCGAAGATCGGCAGCAGGGCGGTGGCGCCGCCGAGCAGCACGGCGAACAGGTCCAGCGAGATCACACCCAGCACGTCGGGGCGGCGACGGATGAAATGCACGCCGGCAAACAGGCTCTTCAGCGTGGCCGGTTCGCGTTTCGGCGGTGCCTGTTCATAGCGCAATCGCGCCATCAGCACGATCGACACCAGGTACAGCGCCGCACAGGTCGTGTACACCACGCCGGGCCCGGCCACGTACAGGAAGCCGCCGACCGCCGGGCCCATGATCATCGCCGCCTGGCCGGCCGAACCGTTCACTGCCATCGCGCGGGGCAGCACCGTGGCCGGCACCAGCGCCGGCAGCATCGATTGCAGTGCGGGAAATTCGAAAGCCTTGGCGATGCCGATCACGAACACCAGCAGCAGGATGCCCGCCTCGTGGATGCCGTGGGCCAGGCTCATGCCGGTCAGCGCGGCAATGGCGATCCACTCCACCACCTGGCCGAGCAGCACGATGCGGCGCCGCTCGAACTGGTCGGCGACGTGGCCGGCCGGCAGGGCCAGCAACACCGATGGCACGAACTGCACCAGGCCGATCAGGCCGAGGTCGAAGGCGCGGCCGGTGATCGCGTAGATCTGCCAGCCTACCGCCACCGACAGCATCTGGAAGCCGAAGCCCGAGGCGATCCGGGCGAACCAGAACGCGACGAAGGCGGGATGTCGAAGCAGCGAATCCGTGGCCGTGGAACGAGGCGGAAGCATGGGGTGTCCTTGCGGGGGCGCCATTATCCCGCGGGCGTGCCCGGCCACAAGCGTTGGCGGTTCAGCTGGCAGACGGCTGATTTGACGCGGCCTTGCCATATTCCCGCCTAGCGTCCTGTCCAAATACCGAGCCGAAGGACACTCCCATGGGCCGCCAGGCAAAACATGTCTACACCGACCATGCCAGCATCCACCAGCTGGAATCGCTGGTGGATGAGTTGCCCGCGAACGGCCACGTGGTGCTGCTGCTGAAGGACGGCAGCAGCTGCGACGGCGTCGTCAGCACGCGGCCGAACGTGCAGGTGTTCCGTGATGCCGAGGAGCGCGAAGGCATCAATGCCACCGTGCAGCTCGAACGGCCGGACGTGCCGGAGTGGACGCGTCGGATCTGGCTCGACCAGATCGTGCGGGTCGAGCACCTCGACTCGATCATGGCCAGCGAGAACTGAAGCTCAGGCAAGGTCGTCGGCCACGCTGGCCGGAACGGCCCGCGGTGATGCCGCGCGCGCCGGCGCATCCAGGCCGAACAGGGGCCGCAGCCAGCGGCTCCGGCGGATCACGAACTCGTGCAGCAGCGCGCAACCGCCCACCGTGGCCAGCACGATCAGGGTGGGTTCGAGCACCGGTCCCAGCCCCAGCGGCATCAGCTGCCAGGCGAACAGCAACAGCAGGCTCTGGTGCAGCACGTACCACGGATACACCGCCTCGCGCGCATACGGCAGCCAGCGGAACGGGCGGTTGAGATACGCATGACCCCAGCCCAGCACCGCCACGATCGCGCTCCACAGGTACAGGTAATGCAGCGCCCGCACCGCCAGCACAAGGGGCAGGGCGGCGTCGTCCGGCAGGGTCTCGATGCCCAGCAGGTAGAACGCGAAGCAGCCCAGCGCCAGCGGCAGCGAGGCCCGGCGCAGCCGCGCCAGTTCGGCCCAGATGCCGGTATCGGTGCCCAGCAGGTAGCCGTAGAGGAACACCGTG
Source organism: Rhodanobacter sp. Root179 (assembly GCF_001428465.1). Classification (NCBI taxonomy): domain Bacteria; kingdom Pseudomonadati; phylum Pseudomonadota; class Gammaproteobacteria; order Lysobacterales; family Rhodanobacteraceae; genus Rhodanobacter; species Rhodanobacter sp. Root179. The sequence continues at coordinate 5,463 of NZ_LMHR01000030.1, forward strand.
GCGTAGATCGCATGGGCGTACCAGTCGCCCCACAGCGCGCCGGTCACCGGGTAGCGGTTGGCCAGCAGGCAACCCCACAACAGCAGGGGCAGGGCAGGCAACAGCAGCAGGCGCACGCCGCGCAACTTCAGGCAGGCGTTGCGCAGGCGCTGGCCCGGACGCGACTCCAGCAACGGCAGCAGGGCCAGCAGCAGCATCGTGTACACCCACAGGTAGGGCAGGTACCACAGGTGGTTCCAGGTGAAGCCGTACTGCCAGCCGGTGAACGCGCCCGCGGGCCACGGGCCGCCGCTCCAGTAGCGCAGCAGGAAGTGGCCGAAGCCGGGCTCGACCAGATGGTTCGACAGTCCCTGCACATACGGCTGGATCGGCACCACCACCAGCACGCCGAACACCAGCGGCAACAGCAGGCGCAGGCTGCGCTTGCCGGCCAGCCGGCCGATGCTGCCGCGCCGGCGCATGAAGTTCACCGCCAGCCCGGAGACCAGGAACAGCAGCTCCATCCGCCAGCGGTTGAGGAACAGCATCGGGTACTGCAGCCATTCGGCGGTGTGGCTGCTCTTGAGGTGGAAGTCCCAGCCGTCCCCGGCCACGTACAACATCGCGGCGTGGTACAGGATCAGCAGGCCGAAGGCGAGGACGCGCAGTGCATCGATATCGTGGCGGCGGTTCATGGCGGCATTCCCGTGTGAAAGTGGCCTCAGCCTGTCCCGCCGCGCGCTGCCTGTCCCGCCCGAAGTGACCGCCTGACGGGCCCTGGGGACGAATGGCGGCTGGCAGGGACGAGTAGTGGGGACGAGTTGGGTAAACTCCGGTCGATGGGCACGACTTCCGGCTTCGACATCTACCAGCGCTGGCGGCGACCGTTCGAGGTCGGGGTCTGGCTGGTGTTCTTCGCGATCAACGGCGTCTTCAACAGCATCAACTCGGGCATCGACCACGCCGGCGCGGCGGCGTGGGAACCCTGGCTGTGGGAGTGGAGCAGCGTGCTGGTGCTGCTGGCGCTGTTGCCGGGGGTGATCGCGCTGGAGCGGCGCTGGCCGATCCGCTTCGATACCTGGCGCCGCAACCTGCCGTTGCATCTGCTGTTCAGCGTGCCGTTCAGCCTGATCCACGTGGGCGGAATGCACGTGTTGCGGAAGCTGGGCTACGCCCTCGCCGGTGCCCATTACGACGCGTTCGGCGCCTCATGGTGGATGAATGCCGGCTACGAATACCTCAAGGACGTGCGCACCTATTTCGTGATCGTCGGCACGCTGGTGCTGTACCGGCTGTGGCTGCTGCGCCAGCAGGGCGAAGCGCGACTGCTGGCGGCGCCGGATGATGGCGCGCCGGTGGAGCCGGTCGAGCGCCCCGAACGTTTCCTGGTGCGCAAGCTGGGCAAGGAATTCCTGCTCAACGCCAGCGAGATCGAATGGCTGCAGGCCTCGGGCAACTACGTGAACCTGCACGTACGCGGTCGCGACTACCCGCTGCGGGCCACCATGGCGGGGATCGAGGAGCGGCTGGATCCGGCCCGCTTCGTGCGGGTGCATCGCGGCTACTTCGTCAACCTCGACTATCTTGTCGAGATCGAGCCGCTGGAAACCGGCGACGCGCGCCTGCAGATGCGCGACGGCACGAAGATTTCCTGCAGCCGGCGTTATCGCGCCGCACTGCGCGAACGTTTCGGACAGCCCGATTGAACCCCCGGACTGCGTGCGCCGGTTGCGCGGCAATGGCGGATCGTTACAAGCTAGCCGTCTGTTCCCGCCAGGTATGCCGCTGATGAATGTCGCCTTCCCCTGTCGCGCCGTGATGGCGTGCGGTTTCGCCGTGCTGCTGGCCGCCTGTTCGCAGGGCGGGGCTCCGGCGCCGGACGCCGCACAGCAGCAGGCGCAAGCCGCGAATGCGGACGCCGTGCGCAACCTCGACGCGTATCGTCAGCTGCTGCGCATCCACAACGACGAGATGGCGGTGACGATGGGCAAGGAGATCGTCAGGCGCTTCCCGGACAGCGACGCCGCGAAGGAAGTGCAGCGGACCCTGCCGGCGATCGAGAAGCGCTACACCGAAGCCAGCGAAAAGAGCCGGCTCGAACGCCTGTGGCTTTACCAGGTGGCGCCGATGGCTGGCGGCACGCAATCCACCGCGACCATCGAAAACAGCCAGCCCGCCAGCGGTGACCGCGTGCGACTGGTGCTGCGCCGGCACACCAGTTGGGGCCAGAGCGTGTTCCTGTACGGCAGCAAGCCCGGTTTCGTCTGTCGCGGCAACTGCAGCATCGCCACCCACGTCGACGGACGCACGGTGTCGGTGAAGGCGTTTGCGCCGTCCACCGGCGAGCCGGCGCTGATGATCCGCGACGACAAGGCCTTCATCGCCATGCTCGGCAAGGCGAAGAAGATCAGCATGGACGTCACCCTGGTCGATGGCGAGAAGAAAGAGACCCTGGTCTATGAAGTGGCCGGCTTCGATCCGGCAAAGTGGACCGCGCTGGGCAAGAGCAAGCCCGCCGGGAAATAGCCGGCGGTGTCATCCGCGACACCGCTGCTGCGTTCCTGGCAGTAGGCATTCCCCACATGAGGATGGCGTCATGGACAAGTCATGGCTGATCCCCGCCGGCGCGCTGGCGCTGGCCGCGTTGACTGCTGGATGCTCCAGCGTGCCGTACGCGCAGCGCGTGCAGCAGCGGCAGGCGGCGTACGCTGCGGCGGCCGGCGCGCCGGTGCGTAGCTTCAGCTACTTCAGCCTGTACTCGTGGGAGCCGCTGAGCGACACCGAGCTGGCGGTGTATACCCGGCCGAACCAGGCGTACCTGCTCGACCTCGGTGGCTGCCAGGACCTGATGTTTGCGAACGCGATCGGACTCACCTCGAACATCAACCAGGTGACGGTGGGCTTCGACAAGGTGCTCACCGGCCGCCACAACTTTCCCTGCACCATCACCGGCATCCGTCCGGTCGACGTGAAGAGCCTGAAGATCGCCCAGGAAAAGCAGCGCAGGATCGAGGCGGCCACGCGCAGCGCCGCGCCGCCAGCAGCGAAAAATTAGCGAGGTTGCCGGAGACCTGCCGTCAGCGCACCACGGTGACCGGCACGTGGGCACGTGCCAGCACGTTGCCGGAGACCGAGCCCAGCAGCCATCGCGCCAGTGCGCCGCGTTCGGTGTGTCCGATCACGATGTGATCGATGCCGTGCTGTTCGACCTGGCTGAGCAGCACGTCGCCGGGGCTGCCATAGACCAGCTCCACGTCGACCATGTCGCTCGCATCGGGAACCACGGCGGCCAATTCCTGCAGCAGCTCCTGCGCCCGTCGGGTGCCGGAGTCGGCCATCATCAGCGCCGACACGTCGGTGCCGCCTTCGGTCACCTGCAGCACCGACACCACGCGAACCCGGCCACCGGAGCAGCGCGCCAGATCGATCGCGAACTGGAACGCGCGTTGTGACACTTCCGAACCGTCGTAACCCACCAGCGAGTGCTTGACCATCATTTCCCTTCGCGACTGCGCGGCCATCAGGCCGTTGCCTTGGAGTCTAGGAGCGTGGGGAGTGGAAACCAAGCGACGGATGCCGCCTGCTGTGCCTGGCCGTCCACGCCCGCCGCCGAAAGCTGAACGGCTGGTCATTCGTCTGCACGTCTCTGTCACGCCGCCCTGCACAGGATTCATTCCACCCGCATCCACGACGGCCGTGCTGTCCAGGTTGGCCGCGGGAAGCGCATCAACTGTTGTTCCGCACACTCGAAGGAGAGACATCATGATCAAGCGTACTTTTGGAATGGCTGCCCTGGTAATGGCCTGCGCGGGTGCGATGACCGTGCTGCCGACGAGCTCCGCGCAGGCTGCCGAGGCGAGTGTGAAATGCGATCTGGTCTACAACCTGTCGGGCTGGTCGCTGATCTACAAGCACGCCGAAGGCACCGGCATGGTCACCTGCAGCAACGGCCAGAGCGCCAAGGTGAAGATCGCCGTGGTCGGCGGCGGCCTGACCGCCGGCAAGTACCACATCGACAACGGCAAGGGCGAGATCACCAAGGTGCACGGCATCGCCGATGTCTTCGGCGACTATGCACAGGCCGGCGCCGAAGCGGGCGTGGTCAAGAGCTCGACGGCGCAGGTGCTGACCAAGGGCACCACGTCGCTGGCCCTGGCCGGCACCGGCGAGGGCGTGAACCTGGGCATTTCGGTGGGCAAGTTCACCATCAGCCAGCTCTGATCAGGGCAGCTCTGATCACGGCAAGTCTGATCAAGGCCATGGCCTGATCCGGAAGGGCGCCATGGGCGCCCTTCCTTTTTCCGTGCGCGTAAACTGCAGCGATTGCGCACACCCGATCGGAGGCCCTGTCCATGCGTCGTCTTGCTGCCCTGTTTGCGTTGATCCTGATGCTCGCCATGAGCGGAGCGGCTTTCGCCGCCACGCCCCAGGTGGGCGAGGCTGCACCGGCGTTCCGTTTGCAGGATCAGAACGGCCACTGGCTCGCGCCGGATGATTTTCGCGGTGGCTGGCTGGTCATGTACTTCTACCCGAAGGACTTCACCCCCGGCTGCACCACCGAGGTCTGCACGTTCCGCGACGACATCGCCAAGCTGCGCCAGGCCGGCGCCAAGGTCGTCGGCGTGAGCCTGGACGATGTGAAATCGCATGCCGCGTTTGCCGAGAAGTACCACGTGCCCTTCCCGCTGCTGGCCGACGAGGATCGCCAGGTCGCCACGCGTTACGGCGTGCTCACCTCGCGCATGGGTCTGCACTATGCGAAACGGACCACCTTCCTGATCGATCCGCAGGGGCGCATCGCCAGGGTCTATGTCGATGTCGATCCGGAGAAGAACTCGGCCCAGGTGCTGGCCGACCTGGCCAGCCTGAAGGCGACGCGCTGATGCCGCTGGCACCGAACGCCGCCAGCGCGGCGAACCGGCGTTTCGCGCCCTGGGCGATCGGCCCCTGGGTCCTGCTGTTGCTGGCCGCGATCGGCTTCGTGCAATACCTGCGGCATGCCGAGTACCTCTATCTCGGCGTGGCCGTCGCGGTCATCGTGGTCTGCGCCGGCTGCATCCTGCGCCAGGCCTGGTCGCGGTCGGCGATGCAGGTGCTGGCGCTGCTGCTGGCGGCGTGGTCGCTGGTGACCGCGGTGCTGATGCTGCAGCAATCGGGTGACTTCGAGATCGCCCGCCAGCACGCCCGGGCGCAACCGCAGCTCGGCGAGATGGCGCTGTGGATGATCGCGCGGGCGCAACGCACCTGGCAGGTCGGCATCGCGCTGAAGCTGGCGGCCATTCCCGCGCTGCTGTGGCTGGCCTGGCAACTGGGGCGGCCAGCCGTGCGCGCGCAATTCCGCTCGCGTCGGCCCTGACGGTCGGTGATACTGCAGCCGGGCACTTGCGCGGATTCGCTTCGGGGGAAGGGATGAAGAACTGGCTGGCGGGATGGTGCTGTCTGTTGCTTTGCGGCGTGGCATTCGCGTCGGGCCCGGGCGGCGTACGCAAGCGGGTCCAGGCGAGCATGCTGCTCACCGGGACGATCGTGGTGGCGCCTGACGGCAGCGTGCGCAGTTACGCCATCGATCGCGCCGACCAGGTCGAGCCCGCGGCGATGAGCCTGGTCAACCGCAGTATTCCTGCATGGAAGTTCGAACCCGTGCTGCTCGCCGGCAAGCCGGTGGCGGCCAAGGCAACGATGAGCCTGCGGGTGGTTGCCAAACCGATCGGCGATGGCAACTACTCACTGGCCATCAGCGGCACGCATTTCGGCCAGGAAGCACCCGGTCAACATGTCACCTACCAGAATCGCGTGCCGCCCACCTATCCGCCGCAGGCCATCAAGGGGCGCGTGACCGGTACGGTTTACCTGGTCCTGCGAGTGGGGCGGCAGGGGCAGGTCGAGGATGCCGAGGCCGAACAGGTCAATCTGGCCGTGATCGCCAGCGACCGGGACATGGTGCAATGGCGCAATGTGCTTGCGAAGTCCGCGCTGGCGGCCGCCAGGAAGTGGACTTTCCATACGCCGACCTCGGGCGAATATGTCAATGCGCCGTACTGGATTGCACGCGTGCCGGTTGCCTACCATCTGAAAACTCTCGACGAGCCCGAAGTCGATACCTACGGGAAATGGCAGGCGTACGTCCCCGGGCCGAAGGAGCTGGTGCCGTGGATCGATAGCCAGCGCCTGCTGTCCGGCAGCGCCGATGCACTGCCGGGCGACGGCATCTATCAGCTTGATCGGAATGGACTGCAGCTGCTCACGCCACTGAGCGGCGCCTGATCGACCCGCCCGATCTGTCCACGGCGGTCGGCGCGAATTCGCGACCCCGTAGCGGATGTTCAGCATGGGTTGGCCCGCGGGCGGGTATCGCTTGACGCATCGTCCCCGGGAAAGCGCCATGCACATCCGCCCTGTGTCCGTCCTGCTGTTGTCCCTGTTCGCCGCGTGCACCGTGCACGCGCAGGACCTGGCGGCGACCTGCCATGCCAGCAGCAGTTACGACGTCACCCTGAAACCGGACAGCCTGTTGTTCGACCGGCCCGCGCCGGCGCCGTTCCATGTCGAGTTGCAGCAGGGCGCCCTGCGCACCGATGGCGTCAGCGTGAGCTTGAACGCGGAGGACCAGGACCGGCTGACCCTGTTTGAACGCGAGCTGCGCGAGCTGGCGCCGCGCGTGCGCACGGTGGCCCGCAACGGGGTCGACATCGCGGCACAGGCCCTGCGCAGCGAGTCCGACGGCATGGGCCTGGGCGCCGATACCCGGGCCGAGTTCCAGCGTCGGCTGGACGCCCACGCGGCGGAGCTGAAACGGCGCATCTCGGTCAGCCAGAGCACGCGCGATTGGCAGGGCGATGCCGCCAACCAGGCGATGAACCAGATCGCCGGCGACCTGTTGCCGCTGCTGGCGGCCGACCTGGGTCAGCAGGCGATCAACGCGGCGCTGTCCGGCGACCTGCAAGCCGCCGCCACGCTGCGCGATCGCGCGGCCGACCTGGCTACCGACCTGCAGCCGCGATTGCAGGCGCGGTTGCAGGTATTGCGTCCGCAGGTCGAGGCGCTGTGTCCGGCGATCCGCCGGCTTGCCTCGCTGCAGCAGGGCGTGCGCGGCAGCAATGGCCAGCCGCTGAACCTGCTGCAGGTCGGGCCATGACACCCGCGCACCGGGCGCGTGTTTGCATGGCCTGCGTGCCGGCGGGCATAGTCGGAAGCTCCGCCACTGCCTGATGGATGAATCATGCCGGCCAGCGCCAGCGATGTCCTCGAATTCTGGTTCGCCGAAGCGCACGCCGTGCACTGGTTTGCCGCCAGCGCCGCCTTCGACGGGCAGATCCGCGAGCAATTCGGCGGCGCCGTGCAGGACGCCGCGAACGGACGGCTGGACGGCTGGGCGACCACGCCGTCGGGCTGGCTCGCGCTGCTGATCCTGCTCGACCAGTTTCCCCGCAACCTGTATCGCCACGACCCGCGCGCCTGGGCGGCCGATCCGGCGGCGCAGCGCGTCGCGTTGTCGGGCCTGTCCCGTGGTGATGACCGCCAACTTCCCGCCATCCGGCGCGTGTTCGCCTACCTGCCGCTGGAACACGCGGAAGACCCCGCGCTGCAGCGACGTTCAGTCGAATTGTTCGAGGCGCTGAGGGCCGACGCATCGCCCGGCGAGGTCGCCCGCTTCGACGATTTTCTGGACTATGCTCGGCGCCATCGCGACGTGATCGAGCGCTTCGGCCGTTTTCCGCATCGCAACGCCGTGCTTGGTCGGGCCAGCAGCGCCGAAGAGATGGATTATCTGGCCCGGCCGGGAGCGGGTTTCTGAGTTTCTGAGCGCAACGTCGTCCGCTTGGCAGCGGCACATTCAACCGACCAGGGAGCAGGTCATGCGTATTCGTCTAGTCATTGCGTTGTTCGCCTTCAGTGCCGCCGTGCAGGCGTCCAGCACCTTGCGGGTCGGCAACCAGGTGCTGGTTGCCGGCGACAGCCGCGAGCGGGTGGTGGATTTGCTGGGCAAGCCCAGTTCGAAGTCGCATGCGCACAAGTCGCGCAGTCACGGCAGTCGCCGCGGTGGCGTGCGGGTGATCGACCGCAACGAGGGCGGCGAGCAATGGCGCTACCGGCGCGACGGGCATGCCACCGTGGTGACCCTTGTTGACGGCAAGGTCACCGACATTCAGGACGACCGGCTCTGACATCGTCGGGCACGGCATTCGGGAAATATCGATCATCACTTCGCCGCGTGCGTGTCACGCAGTTTTTTCGGCGGTTTGCTAGGCTGGCGAGGTTTTCCGCCTGAGCCGAAGCGATGCACGATTTCCTCGACAACCTGCTGGGCCAGGCGTTGTCCGCCAGCGTGATCCATGCCGGACTGAACCTGCTGTTCGCCTTGCTGATCCTGCTGGTCGGCACCTGGGTGGCGGCGCGCATGGCCAACTTCAGCCGCCGCGCGCTGCAGCGGGCGAATGTGGATGACACGCTCAGCGGTTTCCTGCGCAACGTGATCTACGGCGTGCTGGTGGCGATGCTGATCGTGATGGCGCTGACCCGCGCCGGCGTGCCGTCGGCACCGCTGGTCGCGGCGCTGGGCGCGGGCGGACTGGCGATCGGGCTGGCCTTGCAGGGTTCGCTGAGCAACCTGGCCTGGGGCGTCTTGCTGGTGATCTTCCGGCCGTTCCGGGTCGGCGATTTCGTCACCGCCGGCGGGCTCGACGGCACGGTGCAGAGCATCAACCTGATGCACACCCTGCTGCTGTTGCCGGACGGGCGCGAGGCGGTGGTGCCGAACGGCAAGGTCGGCGGCGATGCCATCGTCAACCATAACCGGCGCGGCACGCGGCGGCTCGAGTTGAAGCTGGGCATTGGCTACAAGGACGATATCGGCGCGGCGATGGCCGAGATCCGCCGCCTGTTCGCAGCCGACGCGCGCATCCTCAAGGACCCCGCGCCCGGCGTGTGGACGGTCGGCCTGGGCGAGAACGTGGTCGACCTGGTGATCCGCGCCTGGACCAGCTCGGCCGACTCGTGGGACGTGCAGACCGACCTGCTGCGCGCGATCCGCGAGCATTTCGAGGCGGCCGGCATCAGCCTTCCCGCACCGCGCCGCGAACTGGTCATCACCCACGGTGACCTGTCGGATGCGGCGCCGCGCCAGCCATGACGCGGTCTCACCGATGCGTGGCGCGGGCGGCTATTCCAGCGTGATGCCCCGCCGGTTGTCGGTGGATACCTTGTCGATCAGCTCGTTGTAGGGATCGACGCCGGCCAGCGCGGGCTTGCCGTCGACCACCACGGTGATCGTGCTGTCGCCGTCCTTCAGCAGGCGCTTCTCCAAGTACAGCGGCTTGCCGTCCCGGCCGCCGCCGGGCGAGGCCGCGAACACGCCGATCTCGATCGGGATGTCCGGCTTCGCCGCGGTTTCCTTGCCGGTGCCGTCCAGGTAGGCCTTGCCGGCGTGCAGCTTCAGGGTCACTTCGTATTTCCCGTTGGCCAGCTTCTTCGCGCGGGCATCAGTGAGCCGGTTGTCGAACAGGGTGATCTTCCAGAAGAAGTCGTCCAGCAGCGACTTCCACTGCGGCCCGGCCACCTGGTCCAGCGCCTCCATGAACTCCTGCGAGGTGGTGTAGGGCGGCTGCTGGAAGCCCTTGTCGAGCAGGAACTGCTTCAGCATGCCGTTGAGCTTCGCTTCGCCCAGGTAGTCCTGCAGCGCGTAGAAGATCAGCGAACCCTTGCGGTAGTGGATGTACGGCTGGTTCTCCACCTTCGCCAGCGGCTCCTCGGCCAGCTTCTCGGTGGCGCGGCCGACCAGGTAGGCATCCAGTTCGTACTTCAGGAACTTGTGCATCTGGTCCGCGCCGTACTTGTGCTTCATCACCATCAGCGACGAGTACTGCGCCAGCGACTCGCTGAGCATGGTCGAGCCCTGCATGTTCGCGCCGATCACACGGTGCGCCCACCACTGGTGGGCCACTTCGTGGGCAGTGACATCGTAGACGTAGTCGATCTTCGACTTGTCGCGCAGGTCGGCGATGAAGCCGATCGATTCGGAGAACGGGATGGTGTTGGCGAACGACTGGGCGAACGCGGCGTAGCCGGGGAACTCCAGGATGCGCAGCTGCTTGAACTGGTACGGCGTGTAGTTGGCGTCGTAGTAGTCCAGCGAGTCCTTCGCGCTCTCGATCATCCGGTCCACGTTCCAGGCGTGCGCCGGGTTGTAGTAGACCGAGATGTCCACGCCCTTCCACTGCACGCGCTTCACCGAGTAGCGCGCCGACAGGTAGGCGAAGAAGTTCAGCATCGGCCGCTGCATGGTGTAATGGAAGTAGTGCCGGCCATTGGCCGTCCATTCCTTCTGCAGCGTGCCCGGCGCCAGCGCGATCTGGTCGGCGGCGGTGGAGACGGTGGTGTCGAAGTCGATCCAGTCCGCGTCATTGCTGATGTAGTTGTTGGCGCGAGCCTTCTCGTCACCCAGCTTCGGCATCCGCGGCACCTCGGCGGACAGGCCGTACTTGCGTCGGTCGTTGCGATCGGTGAGCTGGTACTGGGTCTGGTAGCCGAATTGCGGCAGCATGCCGCTGTTGAAGAAGCTGCCGTTGTGCACCAGGAAGGTGGCGCCGGTGTCGTTGGTGAAGCCCTTCGGCGCGTATGCCAGGCTGAAGTCGAAATCCATCGACGCGCCCGGCGCCAGCGGCCTCTTCAGCCGTACACGGTGAAGCCCAGGTCCTTGTCCTCGCTGACCGTGTCGTGCGGGGCGAACTGCAGCGACTTCACGGTGAACTCGTCGGTGAAGTTCACGTACAGCTCGCTGATCGGCGCGGTGGATTTGTTGACCAGGGTGTAGTGGGCGCGGATGTCCAGCCTGCGCTGGTAGGGATGGATGTCCACCTCGGCCTTCACCGCGGTGATGCGGGGCTGCGGAGCGTCCTTGTACTTCGCGTACTTCTTCTCGTAGTCCGCACGCTGCACCGTCTTCGCGGTGCTGTTGCGGTAGGTGTTGAGCACGTTGGTGTTGTAGTAGATCCACGCGCCGCTGCCGATGAAGCCCAGCGCGGCCAGCACCAGCACGACCAGGGCCGGGGCATGCAGGCGCGCACGCGCTTCGCGCAGGCGGTCGCGCCACGCGTCGTCGGTGCCACGCGCCCAGAACAGCGCGGCCACGACCAGCATGACTACCGCCAGGCAGGCCCAGTAGCCGTCGAACCACAGCGCGCCGGTGAGGAAGTGGCCGAAGCCGTTCATGTCCGAATACGGCACGGTGGGACCGCTGCCGTAGTTGTACAGGTTGTGGTCCCAGTGCAGCAGGCCGAAGCCGATCGAGCTGGCCGCCACCCACAGGATGGTCAGCAGGTAGCCCAGGAACTTGTTGTTGGACATCACCTGCAGGAACAGCGCCAGCACCGCGATCAGCACGAACGGGATCGCGTTCAGCGCCAGCATGCCCAGGTACAGGCCCGGCTCCAGGTGCGTGTAGCCGTGCGCCAGCTGCCAGCCGATGCCGACCACCGCGCCGATCAGCAGCATCAGCACGATGATGGTCAACAGCGCGCCGAACTTCGCCAGCAGCGGTACCCAGTCCGGCACCGGGAAGGCGTCGGTGACTTCGGCGGAGTGCTGGCTGCGCTCGCGCCAGACCAGCTCACCGGCATAGAAGATCACGATGATGATCAGGGGCAGGCTGAAGCTCCCGTTGATCGCGGTGAGCACCTGATGCGTCACCGGCCACACCGGCGTGCCGTAGATCAGCCCGGACGAAACCAGCGACACCAGCATCAGCACCAGCGACAGCGCCAGCAGCACCAGCAGGGCCACGCCGCGCACCACGCCAAGCGTGTCGAACAGGAACTGGGCGCGCAGCTGCTGCAGGTGGATACGCCAGCCGTGGCCAATGCTCACCCGGGGCAGGGTCAGCGCGGCGCCGCTGGCCGGCGGGCGCAGCATCGGCGGTTCAGCGCGCTTCTTGCGGCGCGGCAGCTGCAGGCCCTCGCGGTTCGGGCGGAACAGCCAGTAGGCCGCCACGAACAGCACGACCGCCACGCCGATCCACAGCAGGCGGTTGAACAGCAGCACCCCGTCCAGCGCGGGCAGCAGGTGGTTGCTCTGCTCCGACGACCAGTAGCGGGTGACGATGCCCAGCGTGCGGCCGCCGAACGGGTCCAGCATCGCGGCGATGGTGTGGCTGTCGATGTCCCGGCTGAGGTAGCCGGTGACGCCCGACAGCACGAAATACGCGATCACCCCGATATAAGTGGCCAGCAGCGAGCGCGTGGTAGTGGCCAGCAGGAACAGCAGGGCGGCGATGAACAGCATGTTCGGGATCACCATCACGCCCAGCGACCAGGCGTAGCCGTACCAGCTGGCCGGGCCCAGTCGCGCCGCGTCGATCCACGGCATCGTGGCGCCCAGCGCCAGCCCCAGCGCGCACACCAGCATGATCGCCAGCGCCGCCAGGTAGCCCGCGGCGAAGCGGCCGCCCAGGTAGGCACCGCGGCTCATCGGCGTGCTGAAGAACAGCTCCGAGGTGCGATGGTCGAAATCACGCAAGGCCGCGCCCGCCACGAAGATGGTGATCAGGAACACGCTGAGCACGGTGAGCACGCCCAGCAGGCGCACGATCACCAGCGGCGCGTTGCGCAGCACGTTGCCGCTGGCACCGCCGGCAACCACCATGTCGGTGCTGGAAAGGGCGAAGGCCAGCGCGCCGAACGCGGCGGCGACGATCCAGAACAGCGGCGCCTTCAACTGCTGGCGCAATTCGAAGCGGAGTATTTCGAAGAACATGGGTGATCCTGGCTGCTGCAGGAGCGCCGTGTGCGCGATGTCTTCCATCGGAAGAACGGACATCGCGCGCGGGTGCGCCCCTGCGGATTCGGGGCGCCTTCAGGCGGCCTTGGCGGTGGCCTGCGCCCGCAGGCGGCCGAAATAGACGTCCTCCAGGTCCGGTGCGACCGCTTCGAAGCCTTCCTCCGGCTTCGCGTCGGCCAGCACGTGCAGCAGGGTGCGGCCGCCGGCGAGGCGGGTGGACAGGATGTTCATGCGGGCGCGATAGCCGTCCAGTTCGGCCTTGTCGATGCTGCGCCGCCAGACCCGGCCCTCCAGCGAACGGATCGCCTCGCCCGGTTCGCCGGTCAGCAGCACCTGGCCCTGGCCGATGATCGCCATGCGCGAGCACAGGTCGGTGACGTCCTCCACGATGTGGGTGGACAGGATCACCACCATCCGCTCGCCCAGCTCGGCCAGCAGGTTGAGGAAGCGGTTGCGTTCCTCCGGGTCCAGTCCGGCGGTGGGTTCGTCGACGATGATCAGGCGGGGCTCGCCGATCAGCGCCTGGGCGATGCCGAAGCGCTGGCGCATGCCGCCGGAGTAGGTGCCCAGCTTGCGCTTGCGCACGTCCCACAGGTTGACCTGGCGCAGCAGCGCCTCGACCAGCTCGCGCCGCTCGCCCTTCACGGTGACGCCCTTGAGCACGGCGAAGTGGTCCAGCATCGCCTCGGCCGAGACCTTGGGATACACGCCGAACTCCTGCGGCAGATAGCCCAGCAGGCGCCGCGTGGCCTGCTTGTCGGCCAGCAGATCCATCTCGTCCAGCCTGATCGTGCCCTCGTCCGGGTCCTGCAGCGTGGCGATCGTGCGCATCAGCGACGACTTGCCGGCGCCATTGGGGCCAAGCAGGCCGAACATGCCGCCGGGAATGTCGAGCGACACCCCGCGCAGCGCCCGGACGCCGTTGGCATAGGTCTTGGACAGGTCACGTATCGTCAGCATGGGTTCCTTCCGGTGCCGCGTTGTGCGGCGTGGACATGGGCTCAGGTTAGGCTACGCAACCGCACGGCGCGTCCGCTCAAGGTCATGGATACGCGGGCGCATGGTGGGGTGCGAAGGCCCGAAGTTACACGATTCGGCATACGCAAGGCATGACCCTTCGCTATGATTGACGTCTTGTATGCAGCCGCCATCCCCGAGCGGCGCGCCATCGCCAGCAGGAGTCAACATGGCCGACCTCAAAGAAGCCCGCGTTCCCGACATCGGCCATGCCGACGTCCCCGTCATCGAAGTGCTGGTGAAGGTCGGCGACCGGGTCGAGAAGGAACAAAGCCTGATCACGCTGGAGTCGGACAAGGCCACGATGGAAGTTCCCTCGCCGTTTGCCGGCGTGGTGAAGGAGATGAAGCTCAAGGTGGGCGACGAGGTTTCCGAGGGCGCGGTGATTGCCTTGATTGAAGCCGACGGCGCAGCCGTCTCGCCGTCCCCCTCTCCCGTATCGGGAGAGGGCAGGGGTGAGGGAGCCCAGGCCCCTTCAAATTCCCCAGCGCCCGCTCCGGCTCCCGCCCCCGCTCAGCCGACCCCCGCGCCAGTGGCCGGCCAGGGCGTGCAGCCGGGCATCGCGCCCGAGGGCGACGTGGCGCCGCAGGTGCGCCCGCCGGTCGATGCGCGCGTGGTGATGCCTGGCGACGCGCCGTATGCCAGCCCGGCGATCCGTGCGTTCGCCCGCGAGCTGGGCGTGGACATCCAGCAGGTCAAGGGCAGCGGCCGTGGCGGGCGCATCCAGCGCGACGATGTCAGCGCCTACGTCAAGCACGCGCTGGCCTCCGGCGCGCGTCCGTCGACGGGCGCCTCGGCTTCGGTCGGCGGCCTCAGCCTGCTGCCGTGGCCCAAGGTCGACTTCGCCAAGTTCGGCGAGATCGAGGAGAAGCCGCTCACGCGCATCCAGAAGATCTCCGGCGCGAATCTGGCGCGCAACTGGGCGATGATCCCGCACGTCACCCAGCACGAGGACGCCGACATCACCGAGATGGAGGCGTTCCGCAAGCAGCTCGGCGCCGAGAACAAGGATCTGAAGATCAGCCCGCTGGTGTTCCAGATCAAGGCGGTGGTCGCCGCGCTGAAGGCGTTCCCGCAGTTCAACGCCTCGCTGGACGAGTCGGGCGAAAAGCTGATCCTCAAGAAGTATTTCCACATCGGCATCGCGGTGGACACGCCCGACGGCCTGGTGGTGCCGGTGATCCGCGATTGCGACAAGAAGGGCCTGCTCGACCTGGCCCGCGAACTGGGCGAGATCTCGAAGAAGGCGCGCGACAAGAAGCTTGGCCCGGCCGAGATGTCCGGCGGCTGCTTCTCGATCAGCTCGCTCGGCGGCATCGGCGGCACCTATTTCACGCCGATCGTCAACGCGCCGGAGGTGGCCATCCTGGGCGTCTCCAAGTCGGCGGTGAAGCCGGTGTGGAACGGCAAGGAATTCGCGCCGCGCACGATGCTGCCGCTGTCGCTCTCGTACGACCACCGGGTGATCGACGGCGCGCTCGCCGCGCGCTTCGCATCGTTCCTGGCCAACCAGCTCGGCGACATCCGCCGGCTGCTGCTCTGACCGGAGGCGATGACCATGGCGAACACGATCGAGATCAAGGTTCCCGACATCGGCGGCCACGACAACGTGCCGGTGATCGAGGTGCTGGTGAAGGCCGGCGACACGGTGGCGAAGGAACAGAGCCTGATCACGCTGGAGTCGGACAAGGCGACCATGGAGATTCCTTCCAGCGCCGCTGGTGTGATCAAGGAAGTGAAGTTGAAGGTGGGGGATGAGGTTTCCGAAGGGGCGGTGATTGCCGTGGTGGAAGTGGCCGGTGAAACGGCTGCGGCGCCGGCTGCGAAAGCGGAAGCGCCCGAGGCCGCTGCACCGACGCCAGCCGCCGTTCCGGCGGCCACCCCTCCCCAGCCCTCCCCTGCGAGCAGGGGAGG
>NZ_LMHR01000031.1:0-21264 GCF_001428465.1 Rhodanobacter sp. Root179
ACGTGACCAATCGTGCCGACGTTGACGTGCGGCTTGGTGCGTTCGAATTTACCCTTTGCCATGCGCGCTACACCCCGATGGAGTCGATGAATTGAAGAAACTGCCCCTTCGGGGCTGGCCGGACTGGCCTGAGTTGGTGCTCATAACAGGAATCGAACCTGTGACCTCTTCCTTACCAAGGAAGTGCTCTACCGACTGAGCTACATGAGCGTGGTGTATTTCATCCATCTTCCCTGATGGCGACTTCAGACCGGCATCCTGCCGGACTCTTCATAACTTCAGCCATCTTCCCGGATGGCAACTTCAGACCGGCATCCTGCCGGACCATTCAAAAAAGCGTCGACCTACGCACTTACTGTCTCGATCAACAGCGCCTGACACTTGCAGAGCAATGGAGCGGAAGGCGGGAATCGAACCCGCGTAATCAGTTTGGAAAACTGATGTTCTACCATTGAACTACTCCCGCCTGGCGCGGAACTCTTGCTGGTGGAGGGAGGTGGATTCGAACCACCGAAGGCGTAAGCCAGCAGATTTACAGTCTGCCCCCGTTGGCCGCTTGGGTATCCCTCCAACAAAGAACGCGTATTGTGTGGATCAGGCCTCGAACTGTCAACACCTGTAGACGGGATTTTCACCAACGACGACGTTTTTTCGCCGCTGCGTTCAGTCCGTCGAAGTAGCGTTGAGGCGAACCAGCTGCTCCATGTCCTTCGACGCCTCGAGCAGCCGCCTGGCCTGTGCCTGCAATCGCCGCTCGGCGTCGTCGCGCGGCTCCCAGTGCGGCACCGGCGTGGGCTTGCCATCCGGACTGTCCAGCGCCACGAAGACCATCACGCAGCTGGTGGCCAGGCGCCGCTCGTCCTTGCGCAGGTCGCTGGCCAGCACGTCCACGGCGAGATGCATGCTCGACGTGCCGGTGTGGATCAGGCGCGCCCGCACGGTGACCAGGTCGCCGATCAGGATCGGCGCCACGAACTGGATGCCGCTGACCGAGACGGTGACGCAATAGGCCCCGCTCCACGCCACCGCACAGGCGTAGCCGGCCTGATCGATCCACTTCATCGCCATGCCGCCATGCACCTTGCCACCGAAATTGACATCGGTGGGCTGGGCGAGGAAGCGGAAGGTCACTTCGTGCTGTTGTCCGGGCATGGGCTGGCATCTCGTCGGCGAAGTGGTAGACCGCAATTATGCCCTGCCTGTCCAGTCTTGCCGTGTCGCTCCTCTGTCACCGCGCATGGCCATCGGCTTGCGGCCGGCTTCGCTTCATGGCTAGATGCTTGGCAAGGACGCCAGGGAATTCCAATGGTCTTGCGCAGCATCGCATCGCGGACGGCATGGTGGGTTCTCGTCGGCTCCACCCTCGTGCTCGGCGCCATCGGCGGCCTGCTGCTTGCCCTGACCCGCGCGCAGATCCTGCAGCACACACACCATGAGGCAGCCGCCCTGGCCGCCAACGCAGGCAGCCAGATCCAGGCCCGCATCGATCGCATTGTCGTTTCGGCGCAGATGCTTGCCGCGATAGTTGCCACCCGCCAGGGCAACGCCGAACCGCTGTTGCGGGATACCCTGGCCGCCAACCTGGACATGGACGGCCTGGCTGCGGTGTTCAGGCCCTCGCCGAATCCCGCAAGCGCTCCACCCTATTCACCTTTCGTGAACCGCCTGGACGATGGTTCGCTGAGCAGCCGCGACCTGTCACATGACGCCAATCCCTACTGGAACAGCAACTGGTTCCTCGGCGGCCTGGGCTGTGCCGGCGGCTGCTGGCAGCGACCGTTCTTTTCGCAGTCGCGGCACCGCCAGCTGGTCAATTACTCCATCACGATCGAACGCGATGGGCACCCGATCGGCATCATCAACGCCGATGTCACGCTCAACTGGCTGCACCGGATTCTCGGCAGCCTGGACAAGCCGCCGGGCGCCTACGCCTTCGTGCTGGACAGCGACGGCAATTACCTGGCGCACGACAATCCGGAACTGGTCGGCCAGCGGGGCGCCACCGCCCTGCTCGACGCACTGGCCAGCGATCATGCGGGCTCCATGCGCCTGCCGGTGGCGCAGAACAGGCGGGCCCGGGGACCGGTATGGGTCTACTCCGCCCCGATCCAGGGCACCCGCTGGCGGCTCGGCCTGGTGGTGCCGGAATACCAGATCTACGCCAGCGTGCGACACATCTTCCAATTGAGCCTCGCCCTGGGCCTGCTGGCCATGCTCGGCGTGGCGCTGATCACGCTGCTGACGATCCGCCGCACGATGGCGCCACTCGGCGTGCTGGCCGACCGTGCCGAGCACGTCGCCCGTGGCGAACTGGATTTCGAACTGCCGGTGGCCCGCCGCCCCGATGAAGTGGGCCGTCTCACCGAATCCTTCGACCAGATGCGTCGCGAACTGGCCCTGCACCTGGAGGACCTGGCCCGGGTCGCACGGGAAAAACAGCGACTGGCCAGCGAACTGGAGATCGCCCACCAGATCCAGCTCGGCCTGCTGCCGAATGCGCATTACCTGGACGCCGTCTGCGCGCAGTTCGAACTGCACGCCGCGCTGCGTCCCGCGCGAGCGGTCGGTGGCGATCTCTACAGCTATTTCATGCTCGACCCGCAGCGTTTCTTCGTGATGGTCGGCGACGTCTCGGACAAGGGCATCCCGGCCGCCCTGTTCATGGCGCAGACGATCACCCTGGCCAAGGCGCTGGCGCCACGCGCCCAGACGCCACCGAACCTGCTGCGGCTGCTCAACCTCGAACTGTGCCGCGGCAACGACAGCTGCATGTTCGTCACCCTGCTGTGCGGCCTGCTGGACACCGGCAGCGGCAACCTGGTGCTGGCCAGCGCCGGCCACGAGCCGCCGATCCTGTGTGGCCGCGGCACGCCGCAGGTGCTGGAATTCCCCACCGGGGCGGTGCTCGGCCTGTACGAGGATTCGGACTACCCGGAACACGTCCTGCGCCTGGGCCGGGGCGAAACGCTGCTGATGTACACCGACGGCATCACCGAAGCCAGCGACCACGACGAGCAGATGTACGGCATCGAACGCACCGTGGAAAGTCTCGCGCAGGTTCCGCCGACGGCGGCCACGGCCACCTACATCGAGCGCCTGCTGGGCGACGTGGACCGCTTCGTGGCCGATGCCCCGCAGGCCGACGACATCACCCTGCTGGCACTGAGCTGGCACGGCTCGGCGCTCAAGGCCACCGAGATGACCATCGACAACCGGTTGCCGGAGGTTTTCGCCGCGCTCGACCGCTGCGAGCAGTTGCTGCAGGACGCCGGCACCCCGGCGTCGTTGTGCGGTGACCTGCGTCTGGTGCTGGAGGAGCTGATGGTCAACACGGTCGAATACGGCTATCCCGATGACCAGCCCGGCCAGATCGGCCTTCGGTTGCAGCCCCTGGCGGATGCCGTCACGGTCGAGCTGATCGACGACGGCGTCGCCTTCGACCCGCTGCAATCCGCCGATCCCGTCCTCACCGGCGACCTGGCCGATCGCGAGCGGGTCGGCGGCCTCGGCATCCATCTCGCGCGTACCATGACCGACGAAATGCGCTATACACGGGACGCACAAGGCAACCACCTGCTGCTTCGCTTCGCCTACCCGACCCAGGATGAATCTTCACCATGACGCTCAGCCTGCACAGTGAATTCTCCGCCCCCGATCGCGCCGTCGTGCAAGTCGGCGGCCGTCTCGACGCGATGACCTTCGGCGAGCTCGACGAGGCCATGCTCGCCCTGCTGCCGCAGCTGCCCGATGGCGGCACCGTGGTGATCGACCTGGCCGGGCTGACCTACATCAGCAGTGCCGGCCTGCGCAGCTTCGCCAAGGTCCGCAAGGGCATGCGCGCCCGCGGTGGCCACACCCTGCTGCTCAACCCGCAGCCGCAGGTGCGCAAGGTGTTCGACATCGTCAAGGCGGTGCCGGTGAACGAGGTGTTCACCAGCACGCAGGAGCTCGACGCCTATCTGGACCGCATGCAGCGACAGATCACCGAAGGCGACGACGCCTGACCGATGCCGTTCAAGGCGTGGGTGACGGCAGCGCGAGCAGATCGTTGTCGTAGATCGCCACGTGCGGCACGCCGTCGGCGCCGATCCAGCCGCGGTACATGCCCTCGGTGTTGAACGGCATCGCCACGCTGCCATCGGCGCCCAGGATGATCGCGCCGCCGTCGCCGCCCATCTGCGGGATCTCGTCGTTGATCACCGCCTTGCCGGCCTGTGCCGCCGACTCGTGCAGTTCGGTCATGCGCAGGCAGATCTCGCGCGCCGCCGAAACGCGGATGTAGTACTCGCCCCAGCCCGTGCCTGAAACCGCGCAGGCCACGTTCGCATAGGTGCCCGCGCCCACGATCGGCGAATCGCCGACCCGGCCGTAGCGCTTGTCGGTCATGCCGCCGGTCGAGGTGCCGGCGGCCAAACGACCTTCGCTGTCGCGCGCCACGGCGCCAACGGTGCCGAAATGCCTGAGCGCGCGCAGCCGTTCGGGCAGCGGCACGCCCGCGGCGTCTTCCTTCAGCGCCTTCTGCAGTTCCAGCCAGCGCCGCTCGGTGCGGAAGTACGCCGGATCGACCAGCTCGAATCCCTGCTCCGTGGCGAATTTCTCCGCGCCGTCGCCGACCATCATCACGTGCGGCGAATGCTCCATCACCGCGCGCGCCAGCAGGATCGGATGCTTCACGCGATGGACCTCCGCCACCGCGCCGGCGGCCAGCGCCGAACCATCCATGATCGAGGCATCCAGCTCGTTCCTGCCGTCATGGGTGAACACCGCGCCCCTGCCGGCGTTGAACAGCGGATCGTCCTCCAGCACGACGATCGCCGCCGTCACCGCGTCGGTGGCGGCCTTGCCGGCCTTGAGTTCCGCGTAACCCTTGCGCAATGCCAGCTCCATCGCGGCACGGGCGCCGGCTTCGATCTGCGGCGTCATGCCCGCCCGCTCCACGCCCGCGCCGCCGTGGATCACCAGCAGCGGTGCGTGCTCGCCGCGCAGGGTCAGCTCGCCGTCGCGCACGTCGGCGACGGCTTCGAACACCGGCCGGCTGACCGCGAGACGCTTCAGGTCGATCCGGCTTTGCGTGCCCACGCCGGTGACGCGCGTACCCGGGTAGTCGAGCGGTTTGCCGGCCGCAATCCGTTCGGGCGCTCCCTTCGGCTGCACCAGCCAGGCGAAGCCGTTGTCGATGGTGAACAGCCGCCCGATGCCGTCGCCGTCCACGCACAGCGCCGTATCCTGATCCACGCCCAGGCCGACGATGTCGGCATGGCCCGCGTGGCGCAGCTTGGCCACGAACGCAATCAGCCGGCCGAGCCGGCCGCGGGCGTGGAAGTGGGTGTCGGTGATCACCTGCTGCATGTTGGGCAGGTGCATGAAATCGCCGACCAGGGTCATCGCCTTGCCCAGCGGGTCGCGCATCGCCTCCTTCGAGGTGATGCTGCCGCCATCCATCGCGCCATAGGCATGAGCGCCGAGAATGGCGAGCCCCGCGCTGGTGCCGCCGATCGGCTTGCCCTGCGCCACGTGCTCGTTCAACAGCGCGCCCAGCGGCGTGCCCTTCCAGAACCGCACGTAGTTGGCCTGGTCGCCGCCGGCGATGAAGATTCCGTCCGCGTGCCGCACGATGTCCAGCACCCGTGGATCGCTGGCGGCGGCGCGATCGTGGAACACCAGCGTCTGCACCGAGGCCACGCCGCCGACTTCGTTGAACAGTTCCTTCTGCATGCCGTCGTCGCCGGAGGCGCGCAATATCACGAAATGCCCGTGGCCACCCTTCGCGGCGAACCAGGCGAACGCCTTGTGCGGCCACTCCCCGCCGCCCATCAACATCAGTGCCGGCTCGGTCGCGGCGGGGCGAACCGCCTCCGGATGGCCGATCCGGTAATACTCGTAGCCATGGCGCGCAGCGGCATCCGGCACGCCCGCCTGCGCCACCGCCAGCCACGGCGCAAGCAACAGGACGAGCAGGCAAAGCAGGTGGCGCGACGGCGCGGCGAACCGCTGGAGCAAGGTCGTCATCGGGGTCTCTCCGGGCAGTTCCACCCGCGCAGACAGCGGGCACACACCTGATCCGGGACGAAGCTGGACGGCCGATCCCCCATGCCTTCGGACAAGGTGTTTCCCGCCGGCATTGGCGCTATCGTCGCCAGCGTGGACGACTCCCTCAACAACTGGTTTGCCCGCGAAATCCTCGTGCACGAAGGCGCGCTGATGCGTTACCTCTTACGCAGCTGGTTCCATCGCGACGAGATCCACGACCTGCGCCAGGAGATCTACGTACGCGTCTACGAGGCCGCGGCGAAGGCGCGCCCAGCGCAACCGAAGTCCTTCATGTTCACCACCGCGCGCCACCTGATGACCGATCGCCTGCGCCGCAGTCGGGTCGTCTCGATCGATGCCGTGGGTGATCTGGACGCGCTGAACGTCCTGATAGACGAGTTGTCGCCGGAACACCGGATGAGCGCGCGGCAGGAACTGCGGCACTTGGCCAGCGCCTTCGACCGCCTGCCCGACCGTTGCCGGGAAGTGGTCTGGCTGCGCCGGGTCGAGGAACTGTCGCAAAAGCAGGTCGCAGCACGCATGGGCATCAGCGAGAAGACCGTGGAAAAGCAGGTCGCCAAGGGCTCGCGCCTGATCGCCGAATACTTCTATGGCGGCACGCCGACGCATCGCGCGCGCCGCGACCGGATCATGGAAGCCAATGACGGGAACGGACATGGCCAGCAGCAGGGAGATTGAGCAGGTCGCCGCTGCCTGGCTGGCGCGACGCGACGCCGGCGGCTGGAGCGCGCGCGACCAGCAGCAGCTCGACGCCTGGCTGGATGAGGCGGTCGCGCACCAGGTCGCCTTTCTCCGGCTGGATGCCGCGTGGCGACAGAGCGGCCGGCTGCAGGCGCTCGGCGCCGGCATGGCGCCGGGCGTGGTGCCCGCACGCGGCAGTTGGGCGCACGCGTCGCATGGCGAAGACGAGGTGTCCACCACGACGCGGGATCGTGCCGAGCCGGAACGAGGCAGCCGTGCGGGGTCGCGCCGCTGGCTGCGCCTGTTCGCCGCGGCGGCGATGCTCGCCCTGGTCGTGTCGCTGGCGCTGGGCTGGCGCCATTACACCGCGGTCGACCAAGCTTCCTACCAGACCGCGATCGGCGGCTTGCAGGAGGTGCCGCTGGCCGACGGCTCGACCGTCACGCTGAGCAGCGACAGCCGCATGCTGGTCACCCTGTCCCACGGCGAACGCCACATCGACCTGCAGCGTGGCGAGGCGTTCTTTGCCGTGGCCAAGGATCGCGCCCGGCCTTTCGTGGTCAGCACCGGCAGCCGCCGGGTGATCGCCGTGGGCACCCGCTTCGCCGTGCGCCGCGACGCCGCCGACCTGCGCGTGGTGGTGACCCAGGGCCTGGTGCGGCTGGAGTCGGACAACCGGCCCGACGGCGAACGCCAGCCCACCACCTTGCTGCCCGCCGGCAGCATCGCCACGGCCAGCGATGCCGGCGTGGTGGTGCGCTCCGGCCCGGTCCAGCAGGCCGAGGAATACCTCAGCTGGCGCAGCGGCTTCGTCAGCTTTCACGACACGCCACTGGCCATCGCCGCCGCCGAGTTCAACCGCTACAACACGCGCAAGATCGTGATCGGCGACACCAGCGTGGGCAACATGCGGGTGGGCGGCAACTTCCGCTGGTCCAACACCGACGCCTTCGTGCGCCTGCTGGCGCAGGGCTTCCCGATCAGGGCGCAGCAGCAGGGCGACAACATCGTGCTGCGCCGCCGCTGAGGTTCGCGCGAGGGGGGATTTGCCGCAGCCGTTCGTCCCGGCTTTCACATGGCGCGCATCGCGCGCGCCCACCTGGGGAGAGGTGACCATGGTTCGTTCGCTACGTGGCATGCTGTTCGTGATGGCCTGTTCGGTGTCGGCCTTCGCCTCGGCCCAGGGCAATGCGGTCCGGCAGATCGACATTCCCGCCGGTGAGCTGGTCACCGCCCTGGACAGCCTGGCGCGCCAGTCCGGCGCCCAGTTCATCTATCAGGCGGATCAGCTGAAGGGCCTGCGCACCGGCGGCGTGCATGGCGCGCTGTCGGCCGACCAGGCGCTGGGTCGCCTGCTCGCCGGCACCGGCTTCACCGTCCACCGCGACGACTCCGGCGCCGTCGTCATCGTGAAGGGCGCCAGCCAATCGGTTCGACCGGCTTCGTCGGCCACGCCGGCCAGCAGTCGCAGCGGCGCGAGCGCGGACCCGCAGGAAGCCACCCGGCTGGACGAAGTCCAGGTCACCGGCTCGCGCATCCCCCGCGCCCAGGTCGAAGGGCCGGCGCCGGTCACCGTGATCACCGCCAACGACATCAAGGCCAGCGGTTTCGCCAGCGTGCCCGACGTGATGCGCGCGATCACCCAGAACAGCGGCGAGACGCAGAGCCAGCAGTCCTCCAGCGGCGCCGACTTCTCGCCCGGCGCCGAGGAAGTCGACCTGCGCGGACTCGGCCCCAACCACACCCTGGTGCTGGTCAACGGCCGCCGCATCGCCGACTTTCCGATGCCGTTCAAGGGCCGCAGCAACTTCACCGATGTCTCCAACATCCCGATCGGCATGATCGACCGCATCGAGGTGCTCACCGGCAGCGCCTCGGCGGTCTACGGTTCGGACGCGATCTCCGGCGTGGTGAACTTCATCCTGAAGGACCACGCCGACGGCACCACCATCGACCTGCGCTACGGCGACACCACCCGCGGCGGCGGCGCCTCGACCAAGCTCAACTTTTCCACCGGCTTCTCGCACGACGATTTCAACCTGGTATTCGGCGCCGAGCTGATCGACCAGAAGCCGCTGTGGGCGTACGACCGGAAGATCCAGGATTCCACCGCCGACGCGCCCACCGAACGCTCGCAGGTACCGCGGCGCACCTTCCTCAACGGCGACTGGAACGACGACTACATCGACCCGGGCCAGGCCACCTGCGACGCGCTGGGCTATCTCAACGGCGGCACCACGGTGTACGCGAACCGGCCACGCTACGGCAATTTCTGCGGCAGCGCGGAGTCGATCGGCTACGGCACCATCCTCAGCCAGCGCCGCGGCATCAACACCTACACCTCCGCCAACCTGAAGATCAACGACAACCTGAGCTGGTTCGGCGACATGCAGCTGGGCTGGAGCAAGGTGAAACTGTTTCGCGACGTCGAACAGTGGAACTACCAGGCGCCCGACGGCAACGAGGACGGCTACTTCTACAACGCGCACAGCGGCGGCATCGAGAACTGGTATCGCCAGTTCACGCCCGAGGAAATGGGCGGCCTCGGCCGCGGCATGATCGAGAACACCCAGAAGACCTTCAGCCTCACCACCGGCTTCAAGGGCACGTTCGGCCAGGCCTGGGATTACGAGGCCTCGCTGAGCCACTCGCAGTACAAGGCGCTGATCAGCTGGCCGCAGACCGTCGCGTCGAAGGCGAATGACCTCTACCTCGGCCCTCAGCTCGGTGTGGACGCCGACAGCGGCCTGCCGATCTTCGACGCCGACCCGGCCCGCTTGTACACCCCGCTGACCCGCGCCGAATACGACTCGATCACCGCACGCACCAACTACCACCCCGAGTCGCGCAGCGACACGCTGGCGTTCACCCTGACCAACACCGAGCTGTTCAGCCTGCCGGCCGGGCCAGCCGGTTTTGCCGGCGTGGTCGAATACGGCAACCAGTCCTACGACCTCAAGCCCGACCCGCTGGCCACCCAGTACTACTACTACAGCTGGAAGGACTCCGACGGCCACGGCAGCCGCAATCGCTGGGCCGCCGCTGGCGAACTGCGCATGCCGCTGCTGGATTCGCTCAACTGGAGCGTGGCCGGTCGCTATGACCAGTACCGCTTCTCCGGCCACAAGACCGGCAAGCTGACCTGGAGCACCGGCCTGGAATGGCGCCCGCTGGATACCCTGCTGGTGCGCGGCTCCTACGGCACCGCATTTCGCGCGCCGGACCTGCACTACGTCTACTCCGGCATCGGCAACGACGAGACTTCGGGCAACGACTACTACCTGTGCCGCACCGAAGAGCCGGACGAGGACATCACCGACTGCTCGTATTCCGACCAGGGCCTGATCCGCACACGCCAGGGCAATCGCGACCTGGACTCCGAAACCAGCACCTCGTGGACCGGCGGCTTCGTCTGGTCGCCCACGCCGAACCTGGATTTCTCGGTCGACTACTTCAACATCCGCATGCAGAACCAGGTGCAGGACCTCAGCACCGACCGCATCCTGCAACTGGAAGCCAACTGCCGCATCGGCAGCGACGTGAACGGCAACGCAGTGGATGCAAATTCGCCCAGCTGCATCGACGCGATAGCGCGGGTGAACCGCTACCCGGCGGACAGCGCGGTCGACCCGGGCGGCCTGTACGGCATCTTCGTCAACCCGATCAACGTCGCCAACGAACGCACCAGCGGCGTCGACGTCAGCAGCCATTACAAGCTGGAAACCCCGATCGGCACGTTCCGCTTCAGCGGCAACTACACCTGGACGCGCAACCACCTGTTCCAGCAATACCCGGGCGACCAGACCCTGGACGAGCTGGCCGTCAACAGCGGCTTCGACATTCCCCGCGAGAAGAGCAGCGCCAGCGTGTCGTGGGAACGCAAGGCCTGGTCGGCGACGCTGTTCGGCTCGCGCCTGGGCCGACTGCCGAACTCCGACTCCTACGACCAGATCGTCGACACCGAGGCCGGCGAGGCGGCCTGGGTGCACGCCACCTATCGCTACAACGCCACGCTGCAATACAAGTTCAGCGACCACGCGCAGCTCTCGCTGGCGGTGGACAACCTGTTCGACAAGCTGCCGCCACGCGACCCCAGCTACACGGCGTATCCGTATTACGACGTGTCCTGGTTCGACGCCGCCGGACGCAGCTACTACCTGCAGTTCACCTGGAAGCTCGGCGGCAGCGCGCTCTGAACCGCAAAAAAAAACAGCGCACCGGAGTGCGCTGTTTTTCGCGACGGATGGAACCGCGTCAGACGTTGAACAGGAAGTGCAGCACGTCACCGTCCTTGACGATGTATTCCTTGCCTTCCTTGCGCAGCCGGCCGGCGGCGGCGGCGCCGGCTTCGCCCTTGTACTGGATGAAGTCGTCGTAGCTGATCGTCTCGGCGCGGATGAAGCCCTTCTCGAAATCGCTGTGGATCACGCCCGCCGCCTGCGGCGCGCTGGAGCCGCGGCGCAACTGCCACGCGCGCACTTCCTTCACGCCGGCGGTGAAATAGGTCTGCAGGTCGAGCAATTTGTAACCCGCGCGGATCACCCGGTTCAGGCCCGGCTCGTCCAGGCCCATGTCCTTCAGGAACTCGTCGCGGTCGGCGTCGTCGAGCTGCGCCATCTCTTCCTCGATCGCGGCGCACACCGGCACCACCTCGGCGCCCTCGGTGGCGGCGCGCTCGCGCACGGCATCCAGCAGCGGGTTGTTCTCGAAGCCGTCGTCGGGAACGTTGGCGATGTACATCAGCGGCTTCAGGGTCAGCAGGAACAGGTCGCGCACCAGCGCCTTCTCTTCCTCGTCCAGACCCAGGCTGCGTGCGGACTTGCCCTCGTTGAGGCCGGCCGACAATTTCTGCAGCACCGGCTTGCGCGCCAGCGCCTCCTTGTCGTTCGCCTTGGCCGCGCGCTCGGCGCGGTTCAGCGCCTTGTCCACCGACTCCAGGTCGGCCAGTGCCAGCTCGGTGTCGATGGTCTCGATGTCGGAGATCGGATCGACCTTGCCGGCCACATGGATCACGTCACCCTCGAAGCAGCGCACCACGTGGGCGATCGCGTCGACCTCGCGGATGTGCGCCAGGAACTTGTTGCCCAGGCCCTCGCCCTTCGACGCGCCAGCCACCAGGCCCGCGATGTCGACGAACTCCACCGCCGTCGGGATCACCTTCTGCGGGTTGACGATCCCGGACAGCGCATTCAGCCGCGGATCCGGCACCGGCACCACGCCGACGTTCGGCTCGATCGTGCAGAACGGAAAATTCGCCGCCGCGATACCCGCCTTGGTCAGCGCGTTGAACAGGGTGGACTTGCCGACATTGGGCAGACCGACGATGCCGCATTTGATGCCCATGGATAACTCCGAGGTAGGTGCTTTTCGCGGGAATGACGGCCGCTAGATTCCAGACGCTGTATGTAGTTGTTGCATCGCCTTCTCGAACTGGCCTTCCACCGCCAGCGGCAGCACGTCCAGGGAGCGGGCGATGCCGTCGAGGATCGCGTCCTCGTCCGTGGCCGACGGCCGACCCAGCACCCAGGGCGTGACCTGGTCGCGGTGGCCGGGATGGCCGATGCCGACACGCAGCCGATGGAACTTGCCGTGGCCGAGATGGGCCATGATGTCGCGCAGGCCGTTCTGGCCACCGTGGCCGCCGTCGAATTTCATCCGCACGGTGCCCGCAGGAAGGTCCAGGTCGTCGTGCGCGACCAGACATTGTTCGGGTTCGATCTTGTAATAGCGCAGCGCCGAAACCACGGCGATGCCGCTCTTGTTCATGAAGGTGGCCGGCTTCAGCAGCCAGACCGGTTCGCCGCCGAGGCGCACGCGGCAGCTTTCGCCGTGCAGCTTGCCGTCGAAGGCGAAGCGCTCGCCCTGCCCGCTGGCGAGGGCGTCAACTAGCCAGAACCCGGCGTTGTGCCGGGTTCTGAGGTATTCGGCACCGGGGTTGCCCAGTCCGACGATGAGTCGCAAACCAGCCATGAGCGACCAGCCACATGATCCCGCGCCCTCACGGACGCGGGATCACACGACTTACTTCTTGTCGCCAGCCGGCTTGGCGGGAGCCTTGGCAGACTTGGCCGCGGCGGCCTTGTTCGCTTCGGCCTCGGCCTCGGCGGCAGCGTCTTCGGCGGCGTCCGCAGCGCTTTCCTTGACCACGTTCACCGTGACCACGGCAGCGTCATGCGCCTCGCCCAGCTGCAGCGCGGGCAACTCCACGTTTGCCGGCAGCTTCAGCTGCGACAGGTGGATGATGTCGCCGGCCACCAGCTCGCCCAGGTCCAGCTCGATGTAGGCAGGCAGGTCCTTCGGCAGGCAGCTGACTTCCACTTCGGTCAGGTTGTGCGAGATCACCACGCCGGAGGTCTTGCCCGCGGGCGACTTTTCCTGGTTCAGGAAGTGCAGCGGCACGTTGGCGCGCAGCTTGGCGTTCTCGTCGATGCGCAGGAAATCCATGTGCATCATCAGCTGCTTGAACGGATGCTTCTGCCAGTCGCGCACCAGCACCTTCTGCACCTTGCCGTCGACGTTCAGGTCGAGCACCGAGGAGAAGAACCACTCGTTCTTGGCGGCGAGCAGGATGGTGTTGTGTTCGATCTGGATGCTTTCCGGCGGCTGGCCGGCGCCGTAGACAACGGCAGGCACGAAAGCGGCATGACGCAGGCGGCGGCTCGCACCTTTCCCCTCGTCCTTGCGGCTCTGCGCCTTGATTTCATGAGTCTTGGTCATTTCATTACTACCTGGTTTGTGTTTGCCGCCTCGCAGCGGCTGAGTGACTTCCCCGCGACCAGGGAAGTCGTTATCTCCACGCGGCATCCATGCCGCGAAGAGCTGAACATCAAGACTGCCCATCCGGGGCGGACTTTCAATTTCTTCCACGCGGCGTCCATACCGCGAAAAGCAAGATCAAGACCGTCCATCCTGGACGGACTTTCAAATCTCAATCCACGTACAGCGAACTCACCGACTCGCCGAAGGCGATGCGGCGAATGGTCTCGGCCAGCAGCTCGGCGACCGAGAGCTGGCGGATCTTGGCGCAGGCCTTGGCTTCAGGGCGCAGCGGCAAGGTATTGGTGACCACCAGCTGGTCGAGCTGGGAGCCTTCGATGTTGCTGATCGCCGCGCCCGACAGCACCGGGTGCACGCAGTAGGCGACCACCTTGCGGGCGCCGCGCTCCTTGAGGGCAGCAGCAGCCGCGCACAGCGTGCCGGCGGTGTCGACGATGTCGTCGACCATCACGCAGGTCTTGCCTTCCACGTCGCCGATGATGTTCATCACGGTCGACACGTTGGCACGCGGCCGACGCTTGTCGATGATCGCCAGGTCCGCGTCGTCCAGCCGCTTGGCGATCGCGCGGGCGCGCACCACGCCGCCCACGTCCGGGCTGACCACGATCAGGTCGTCCATGCTGTGGCTGCGCCAGATGTCGGCCAGCAGCACCGGCGAGGCGTAGACGTTGTCGACCGGCATGTCGAAGAAGCCCTGGATCTGGTCGGCATGCAGATCCACCGTCAGCACCCGGTCCACGCCCGCGGCGCCGATCATGCGGGCGGCCAGCTTGGCGGTGATCGGCACCCGCGCCGAACGCGGCCGGCGATCCTGCCGGGCATAACCGAAGTACGGCATCACCGCGGTGACGCTGGCCGCGGAGGCGCGCTTCAGCGCGTCGGTCAGCGCCAGCAGCTCGAACAGGTTGACCGCGCTGGGCGCGCCCGTCGGCTGGATCACGAACACTTCCTGCCGGCGTACGTTCTCCTCGATCTCGATCTGCACTTCGCCGTCGCTGAACGTGCCGACCAGCGCCTTGCCCAGCGGCACGCCCAGGCGATGGGCGACATCCTCGGCCAGGGCACGATGTGCGTTACCGGTAAACAGCATCATCGGGGTGGACGTGTCCACAGGTGTTACCTCGAAAACTTGGCCATCATGAAATGGCTGGGGCGGCAGGATTCGAACCTGCGTATGCGGGAATCAAAATCCCGTGCCTTAACCAGCTTGGCGACGCCCCAGTATTTGTTTGATACGTCTATCCCAGAACTTCGTCCGCTTCCATCAATCCGCAGGCACCGCACCGGCATGTCGCTTCAACGACGACAGCAGGGGCGACACGTCGACGCCACCGGCAACATGCGCCGTGAACGCCACCGGACACTGCCTTGCCAGCGCCTGCGCCCGCTCCATCGAACGCAGCTCCAGGAACACGCAACCGCCGCTGCCGGATAGTCGCGCCTGGCCGAAACCGTCCAGCCAGTCCAGCGCCGCAGCCACCCGCGGGTGCCGCGCGCACGCGACCGGCGCGAAGGCGTTTTCCGTCGTTTCGCCTGAAGCAAAGGATGAAATTGTCGCCCGCGGGGCATTTCGTGTCAATTCAGACGCTTGAAACAGCGCCGCCGTCGGCACTGCCTCATGGGGGTCGAGCACCACGTAGTGGCGCGGCGGCAGCGCCAGCGGCGTCAACTGCTCGCCCACCCCCTCGGCCCAGGCCGAGCGTCCGCGCACGAAGACCGGCACGTCGGCGCCCAGCTGGCGTCCCAGTTCGGCCAGCACATCTTCGTCCAGGCCCAGCCGCCACAGCTGGTTCAGCGCCACCAGCACGGTGGCCGCATCCGAGCTGCCGCCGCCCAGGCCACCGCCCATCGGGATGCGCTTGTCCACCTCGATGTCGGCACCCAGGCTCGTCGCGGCGTGCCGCTGCAACAGGCGCGCGGCGCGCACCACCAGATCGTCGGCCTCGGCCACGCCGGGAATGCCCCGCACGCGCCGGATCTCGCCGTCATCGCGCACGCGCAGGCGCACTTCGTCACCCCAGTCGAGCAGGCGGAACACGGTCTGCAGCTCGTGGTAGCCATCGACCCGTCGCCCGACGATGCGCAGGAACAGGTTCAGCTTGGCCGGCGCCGGCCACACCGTCCATTCAGCGGGCGCGGGAGGCGTCAGCGGACGGCTCATGAACACGCGCAAGGTGTCGGGAAAACCGTTCTCGCGATCGCGCTGGCGCGCAAACGCAAAGGCGGGATCGTGCTTGTCGACCACGACAAAACCGTGCTTCGCGTAGAACGGCGCATTCCACGGCACGTCGGCCAGGGTGCCGAGGTCCACCCGCCGGTAACCGGCCGAACGGGCCCACGCGCAAGCATGTTCCAGCAACGCGGCACCGATCCCGCGCCGGCCGTAGAGCGGTA
Organism: Rhodanobacter sp. Root179; assembly: GCF_001428465.1. Classification (NCBI taxonomy): domain Bacteria; kingdom Pseudomonadati; phylum Pseudomonadota; class Gammaproteobacteria; order Lysobacterales; family Rhodanobacteraceae; genus Rhodanobacter; species Rhodanobacter sp. Root179. The sequence continues at coordinate 15,904 of NZ_LMHR01000031.1, forward strand.
GCACGTCGATCTCGGCGATGCCGATCGCACCGGGTGCCAGCTCCGCGTCCAGCCAGACGAAGCCCACCGGATCGCCGGCCTCGCCCAGCGCGACCCAGACCAGGCCACGGCTGATCGCCTGCAACAGCTGCTCCGGCGGCATCGACAGCGCCGCATAGCTCGTCCATGCCGGATGCCCGCGGAACAGGTGCACGGCCTTGCGCTCGATCGCGCACAAGGCCTCGACCTGGCCGGGTTCAGCGCGTGCGATGGAAAAGGGCATGCTTGCGTTCCGGAATTCGCCGAACGATCGGCAGGCGATCAGGGGCGCAAAGACTAACCCAGCCGGGCGAAGTTACTGAAACTGCCAGGACTCGATCGACAGCTTCACCTTGTACGGCGGCCGGGCAGCGAACACCCGGGTCGGCAACGGCGGCTGGCGGGTCTCGTCCCAGGCGCGATAGTCGACCGTCCATCCATCCTGCTGCAGCAGCGAAGGCAGGCGGTTCTCGCCGAAGCTCAGCTCGGCCGGGCCACTGTCCGCACGCGCGCCCAGCACCCAGGCGCGCAGGTCGCGCAGCGGCACCTCCCAGCCCAGCGCCTTGCGCATCAGCGCCTCGGCGTCCGGCCCCTGCAGCGGACCGTGCTCCAGTCCTTCCAGCACGGCGCCGTCGGGACCACCGCTGAGGCGGAAATTCATCCCGCTGATCGCCGGTCCGCGCAATGTGAATTCGTAGCGCTCGCCATCCTGGCGCCAGCTGAAGCTGCCGCTGCCGCCGTCCTTGCCGTTGGAAATGCCCAGCCTTCCCTGCAGCGACCAGTGGTCGGCATGCGCCAGCGCCTGTTCGCGCGCGAGCTGCGCATTCAACAGGCTTGCATCACCCTTCACCCGCACGGCCTGCGGTACGCAGGCGGCCAGCGACAGCAGGGCCACGATGGCGAAAAGCGCCTGCCAGCGCCTCATGGATGCAGCCGCTTCAGCGCCTGCTGCAGGTTGTCGTTGTGCGGATCGAGCTTGCGCACCTCGTCGAAGACCCGCTGCGCATCCTGCCTGTGGCCTTGCTGCCACAGCACCTCGCCCAGGTGCACGCCGACGTCGGCGTCCTTGCGGGCCAGCCAGGCGCCACGCAGCGTCTGCGCCGCCTGGTCGAGATGACCGAGGCGGTACTGCAGCCAGCCCCAGGAATCGGCGATCGCCGGATCATCGGGCTTGGCCGCGCGGGCGGCGCTGATCAGCCGGGTGGCTTCGGGCAGGTCGCGATTGGCATCGGCCAGGGTGTAGCCCAGCGCGTTGCTGGCATCGACGTCGCCGGGCTTGAGTTTCAGCAGGCGCTCGAAATCCTGCACCGCCTGATCCACCTGCCCGCCCTCGGCATAGGCCAGGCCGCGGCCGTACAACAGGCCCGGATCATCCGGCACCACCTGCAGTGCGCGACTGAACGCCGCCTCCGCCTTCGCATAGTTCTGCTCGGTCAGATACAGCTCGGCGTCGGCCTGCCAGGCCTGGCGCAGTTGGTCGGGCTGGTCGAGATAGGCCAGCTGCAACTGCTCCAGCAGCGCGTGCGCATCGCTGCGCTTGCCCTGCCCGTGCAGGATGATCGCGCTGCGCAGGTCGGCGTCGAACGCGTGAGCGTCGTCGTCGCCCACCTGGTCGTACCAGGCCAGCGCCTCGGCTGGCTTGTTCTGCATTTCGGCCAGCTGGCCCAGCAGGTAGGCGCTCTGTTCGCGCACGTCGGTCGGCGCGTTCTGCAATTGCCGATAGAGCGCCGCCAGCGCCTTGTCGTCGTGCAGATGCGCGGCCAGTCCCGCGCGCATCGCGTAGGTGTCCGCGTTCTGCGGACCCTGCGCCAGCAGCGTGCTGGCAGCGGCGTAGTCACCCGCCTGGCCCAGCATGCCCGCGTAGGCAAGGCGCAGCCGGGTGTTCTCCGGTTCCTTCGCCAGGGCCTTCTGCAGCAGGGCGGCGGCACCGGCGCGGTCGCCGTCCTTGAACTTCATCTGGGCCGCCCAGGTATAGGTCTCGGCCGTCCGGAAACGCTGCATCGCCGCCGTGGCGATCTGCGCGGCGTAGGCGTGACGACCCAGGCGGTCACCCAGTTCGCTCATCGCCAGCCAGGCCTGGGCATCGGCCGGGAGTCGTTGCGGCGTGGCCAGGGCTTCCAGCAGCCGGGCCGCCTGGGCCTGGTCGCGCGCACCCACCAGCACCCGGCCGAACTGGCGCCAGGCGTCCTTGTCACCGCTGCCGACCAGGATTTCCAGCTGGCGCCGCGCCTCGGCGGTGTCGCCGACATCCAGCGCCAGCTGCGCCCGCGCCTGGGCGATCGCGGCGGGCCTGGCGCCCAGCGCCTGCCAGCGCGCCAATGCGCGCCGGGCCGCATCATCGTCGTGCACCGCGATGGCCAGGCCCGCCGCACGCTCCGCCACCTTCGGATCATTGCTCAAGGCCATCGCCTTGTCGTAATGACCGGCGGCAGCCTTGAGGTCGGTGCGGGTCAGCGCCATCTCGCCAGCCAGCAACTGGGCCAGCACGTCGTGGTCGGCATCCGGCGTGGCCACCACCAGCTGCGCCAGCGGTTGCGCCGGGGCGGCGGCCTTGACGCTCGAATGCAGCGGCGCGCCGGCGCAGGCGGCCAGTCCGAGCGCCATGGTCGCCACTGCCGTAAAATGCCGCACTTGCTTGAACTTGCCGGGCCCGCTCCGCACACTACTCTCCATCCACATGCCTGCCTTGACCGTGCCGGTCACCACTTCGCGGCGTTGCGCCAAGCTTAGCCTACGCCGCCGGATCGCCGCCGCCGAGATGTTCCGACCACCATGCCGCTGATCGCCCTCGGGCTCAATCACCTCACCGCGCCGGTCAGCCTGCGCGAGCAGGTGGCGTTCGACGCGGACGCCGCCGGTGACGCCCTGCGCGCGCTGGTCAGCGAGCCGGGCGTGGAAGAGGCGATGATCCTGTCCACCTGCAACCGCACCGAGCTGTACGTCGGCACCGCCGCCGGCGCCGAGGACATCCCGCGGGCATGGCTCAATCGTCATCATCATCTGACCCCCGGCAAGCTCGATGAGTTCCTGTACCGGCACGACGAGGACGACGCCGTGCGGCACATGTTCCGCGTCGCCACCGGGCTGGACTCGATGGTGCTGGGCGAACCACAGATCCTGGGCCAGGTGAAGGACGCCTACCAGCTGGCGCGCGGCGCGCAATCGCTGAAGGCGCCGATGGACCGGCTGCTGCAGCACACCTTCGCGGTGGCCAAGCGCGTGCGCACCGACACCCGCATCGGCGCGCACACGGTGTCGGTGGCGTTCACCGCGGTGCGCCTGGCCGAGCAGGTCTTCACCGACCTGAAGCAGGCCTGCGTGCTGCTGATCGGCGCCGGCGACACCATCGAGCTGGCCGCGCGGCACCTGGCCGAAAAACAGGCACGCCGGATCATCGTGGCTAACCGCACGCCGGAAACCGCGCAGGAGCTGGCCGGCCGTTACGGCGGCTACGCGATCGCCCTGGCCGACCTGCCGCAGCACCTGGCCGAAGCCGACATCGTGATTTCCTCCACCGCCGCGCGGCAGCCGATCGTGACCCGCGCGATGGTCGAGCAGGCCATGCTCGCGCGCAAACGCCGACCGATGTTCATGGTCGACATCGCGGTGCCGCGCGACATCGAGGCCGACGTGAGCGAACTGCCCGACGTCTACCTTTACGGCATCGACGACCTGCGCCAGGTGATCGACGAAAACATCCGCTCGCGCGCCGCCGCCGCCCACGACGCCGAAGCGATCATCGACCTGCAGGTCGACCGCTACATGGCCTGGCGCCGCGCGCTCACCGTGCGCAACCCCGCGCTGGACATGCGCCAGCACGCCGAGGTTTATCGCGACGAAGTGCTGCTGAAGGCCCGCGGCATGCTGGCCCACGGCAAGTCGCCGGACGAGGCGCTGGCCTTCCTCGCCAACACGCTGACCAACAAATTGCTGCACCACCCCAGCGCCCGCCTGCGCGAGGCCGCGCTGAACGGCGACCTCGACCTGCTGCACGCGGCGGGGCGGCTGTACGGACTGGACGAAGACGAAGACGGGCGGGCCGCCCGGGGCGAATAGCGAGGGCGGCTGGCTGCCGCGCACCGGAAATTCCTTGCCGTACAGCGGCCCTGCCCTCACCCGCACCACTCGTTCCCGGCCTGCCATGACCCCATCGATCCGCCGCAAGCTCGAGGCGCTGTCCGAGCGTCATCATGAAGTCGGCCTGCTGCTGTCGCAGCCGGACGTCCACGCCGACAACAGCCGTTTCCGCGAACTTTCCCAGGAATACGCCCAGCTCGAACCGGTCGCCGCGTCGCTGCGCGAACACGACCAGACCGAGCGCGAACTGGCCGAAACGCGCGCCATGCTGGACGACCCCGAACTGCGCGAGATGGCCGTCGACGACGTGCGGCGGCTGGAACAGCGGCTGCAGGATCTGGATGGTGAACTGCAGTTGCTGCTGTTGCCGAAGGACCCGCGCGACCAAGCGAACCTCTACCTGGAGATACGCGCCGGCAGCGGCGGCGACGAGGCGGCGATCTTCGCCGGCGACCTGTTGCGCATGTACCTGCGCTACGCCGAAAGCCGTCGCTGGCACGTCGAGATCCTCAGCGAGCACGCCGGCGAACACGGCGGCTACCGCGAAGTCGTGGCCCGCGTCGAAGGCAGCGGCGCGTATTCTCAGCTGAAGTTCGAATCCGGCACCCACTGCGTCAAGCGCGTGCCGGTCACCGAATCGCAGGGCCGCGTGCACACCTCGACCGCCACCGTGGCCGTGTTGCCCGAACTGGACGAGATCGACGACATCACGATCAATCCCGCCGACCTCAAGACCGACACCTTCCGGGCCTCCGGCGCCGGCGGCCAGCACGTCAACAAGACCGACTCGGCGATCCGCATCACCCACCTGCCCACCGGCACCGTGGTCGAATGCCAGGAAGAGCGCAGCCAGCACAAGAACCGCGCCCGCGCGATGAGCCTGCTGAAGGCGCGCCTGCTCGACGCCGAACGCAGCAAGCAGACCGCCGAACAGGCCGAGTCGCGCCGCCTGCAAGTCGGCACCGGCGACCGCAGCCAGCGCATCCGCACCTACCGCTACAAGGACAACCTGGTCACCGACCACCGCATCGGCCTGAACCTGTACAGCCTCGCCGAGATCATGCAGGGCGACCTGGCCGAACTGATCGACACGCTGACCCGCGAACACCAGGCCGACCAACTGCAGGCGCTTGGCGGCAGCTGAAAGCCGCACTTCCCGTGGCACAACATTCGCCCCCTCCCCTGCTTGCAGGGGAGGGTTGGGGTGGGGTCGCTCTTCGCCGGGTCAAGGTCAAAAGCTCCCCCCCCCCCCCCCCCCCCCCCCCC